>JBOGIQ010000342.1:0-6627 GCA_050742535.1 Vicinamibacterales bacterium
CGCGTCAGCGCCGCGAATTCGGGACCGCGGTGATCGATCGTCGGCTGCGCCATCGCGCGCAGCACGCGATCCGGGACGTTCGTTGGACCTGGGATCTGCAGGAGATGGCGGCCTGGCATAGTTCGAGTCGTTCGAAACGTTCGAGACGTTCGGAGTATACCCCGTAAAATAGTCGCTTCCCGATGGGGCCCATTCAGATCGAGAGCGGCCGCCCTGTGCCGCAGGCGGATGCGACGCGCGTCGATGCACACGCGCTCGAGCGTGCGCTGAAGGCCGCAATCGACGGCGAGGTCCGTTTCGATCGCGTCAGCCGCGCGCTCTACTCGACCGACGCGAGCGTCTATCAGATCGAGCCGCTGGGTGTGGTCGTCGCCCGCAACCGCGACGACATCATCACGACCGTCCGGCTGTGTCACGAGTTCCGCTGCCCGTTGACGCTCCGCGGCGGCGGCACGTCGCAGGCCGGCCAGGCCGTCGGCGCGGGCGTCATCCTCGACACGTCGAAGTACGTCAACCGTCTGCTGGAGGTTGACGTCGAGCGCCGCACGGCCCGCGTCGAGCCGGGCATCGTGCTCGACGAGCTGAACGCGCAGCTGAAGCCGCACAACCTGCGCTTCGCGCCGGATATTTCGACCGCCAGCCGCGCCACGCTGGGCGGGATGATGGCCAACAACTCCGCCGGCGCACGGTCGGTCTTGTATGGCATCACGCTGCACCACGTGCTCGAACAGCACGTTGTCTTTGCGGACGGCTCGGTGGCGCACCTGAAGGATTTGACGCCGGCGGAACTGGACGCCGCCTGCGCGGAGGATTCGATACACGGCCGCGGCTGCCGGACGGTGAGGGACCTCGCGGCTGCCTGCGCCGCGGAGATCGATCGGCGATATCCGAAGCTGCTGCGGCGCGTGGCCGGATACAACCTGAACGAGTTTGCAAAGCCTGATCAGCCATTCAACCTGTCGCGGCTGATGGTCGGGTCGGAGGGCACGCTCGGGGTGGTGCTCGAAGCAACGGTCACGCTGGTCCCGCTGCCGAAAGCCAAAGCCGTCATGGCGATCGAGTTCGCCCAGCTGCTCGAGGCACTGGAAGCCGCCCCGCTCATCCTCCGGCACGGCCCGTCGGCGGTCGAGGTGATGGACAAGTTCATCCTCGACTACACGAAGCAGAACGCCGAGCTGCAACGGAAGCGGCAGGCCTTCATCACGGGCGATCCGGGAGCGCTCCTCTGCGTCGAGTTCTATGCGGACCACGCGGCGGAGCTGCCTCCGCGGCTGCGGGCGCTCGAAGCCGACCTCACCTCGCACGGCTACGGCGATCGCTGCTTCCACGCGCTGGATCTGCCGGCGCAGGCCGGCATCTGGAGCGTGCGCGAAGCGGGTCTCGGCCTCTCCATGGCGATGAAGGACGACAACAAGTCGCTTTCATTCGTGGAAGACACGGCCGTCGAGCCGGCCCGGCTTCGCGACTTCATCGATCGCTTCCTGCAGATTGTCCGCGCGCACGGCACATCCGCCGGCGTCTATGCGCACGCGTCCGTCGGCTGTCTGCACGTGCGTCCGGTGGTGAACCTGAAGACCGAGGCAGGCGTGCGGACGTTCGAATCGCTGGCCACCGCCGTCTCGGATCTGGTGCTCGAATTCGGCGGCGCGCTGTCCGGCGAGCACGGCGACGGGCTGGTCCGCAGCCCGTTCATGCGCAAGATGTTCGGGCCGGTGCTGTATGAGGCGTTTCGCGAGATCAAGCGGACCTTCGATCCGCACGGAATCCTCAACCCCGGCAAGATCGTCGATGCTCCCCCGCTGACGTCCAACCTCCGCTACGGCCCCGCCTACCGATCGCACTCGCCGGAGACCTGGTTCGACTACTCGGCGTGGGGCGGCATGAGCGGCGCGGTTGAAATGTGCAGCGGCCTCGGCGCGTGCCGCAAGACGCTCGACGGCACCATGTGTCCTTCGTATATGGCGACGCGGGAGGAGGCGCACTCCACTCGCGGCCGGGCGAACACGCTGCGCCTGGTGATGGCCGGCAGGCTCAACGAGGCCGGCCTCGGCGACGAGGGCGTGCGCGAGGTGCTCGACCTGTGCCTCGAGTGCCGGGCGTGCAAGGCGGAATGTCCAGTCGGCGTGGACGTCGCGCGGTTCAAGAGCGAGTTTCTCGCCGACTACTGGCGGCGCCACGGAACGCCGCTGCGCGCGCGGGCGCTGGGCCACGTGCACGCACTCTCGCGCTGGGCGAGCCGCATGCCCGCTGTGGCCAACGCGCTGATCGGCAGCGGTTTCGGTCGTTCGCTGAATGCCAGGCTGCTCGGGCTTCATCCCGATCGTCCGCTGCCGCGCTGGGCACGTCGCACACTCGCCAAACACCGTGGCTTCCGCCTTAAGGTGGAAGCCACATCCTGGTTGTTCAATGACACCTTCACTAACTATTTCCATCCGGAGATAGGACTCGCCGCGCGTGAGGTGCTGCAGGCAGCCGGTGTGACGGCCGGTCTCGCGGCGAACGTCTGCTGCGGCCGGCCGCTCATCTCGCAGGGATTGTTGAAGGAAGCGCGCGAGCTGGCTGTGCGCAATACGAAGTACCTGAATTCGATCGTGGGGCGCGCCACGCTACCCCACGGCGCAGGCGCCGTGGGGGCCCCGCCGTCCGGCGCGCCAGGCGGACCCGACAGGGTCCGCCCCACGATCATCTTTCTCGAACCCAGCTGTCTCTCCGCGATGCGCGAAGATGTCCCGGCACTGCTGCGCGGCGAGGAGCAGCAACAGGCGCGGCGAATCGCGGACGCTTGTCTATCGTTCGAGGAGTTCGTCGAGCGGCGCGCGGCCGACGGACACCACGTGCCGCTGCAGAGCGGACCGGCACGCGTGCTGCTTCACGGGCACTGTCATCAAAAGTCCATGGGCGGCATGGCTCCGGCACAGGCGCTGCTCGCGCGAATTCCGGGCGTGACGGTGACGGATCTCGACGCCGGCTGCTGCGGAATGGCCGGCTCGTTCGGATACGCGCGCGAGCACTTCGACGTGTCGCGGCAGATTGGCGAGCGCCGGCTGCTGCCGGCGGCAAGAACGCTCTCCCTGGGCGACGTCCTCGTCGCGGCAGGCACGTCCTGCCGTCAGCAGGTCGCGGACTTCACAGGCGTCCGCGCGCTCCATCCGGCGGAACTGCTGCAGTCACTGCTGTAACGATTCGAACGATCCGAACGATCCGAACGATCCGAACGGTTCAAACAGGCTTCGCCTTGAGCACGCCGATCTGCACGAGCAGACCGGTGAAATCGTAGATGCGCTGCTCGCGGACGATCTTCCCGTCGCGCACCTCGTGAAAGAAACCCGTTGCCAGTTTGAACGGCCGGCCGCTTGGCGGCAGCCCCATGAACCCGCCCATGTTGGTTCCCTCGGCGGTCGCGTACCACGCCACGCGCGAGCCATCGATGACGGGCGGACCGAACGTCATTTTCAGATCAAGGAAGGCGTCGAAGACCACTTTGAAATTGCGCTCGGCATCCGCCTTGCCGTGCGCACCCGTCACCGGACTCTCGATCGTTGCCTCGTCCGCGTAATCCGCCGCCAGCGCCGCCGCGTCGAGGTCCTCGTACGCGTCCTGCCGCCGGGCGAAGAGAGCGGCGATTTCGTCGCGCGTCATCCCGCGAGAGGATCCGGTTACCGCGGTTGTCGTGTGCTCGTCTTTGGTCATAGCACCCTCCGCCGGTTATTCGTATGCGCGAATTATATGCAGCCTCGCCAACCATTCGATCGACAATTCCGTCCAATCTGCACGAAACGCAAGGGGCCGGAATCATGTTTCGACGAGCCATCATCGTGTCGGCCGCTGCCATCGTCTTCGGCGCTGAAAGCCTGGCGCAGTCGCCGGCTGGCTCTGGCGTTACATTCGAGGTTGCGTCGGTCAAACCGAACGTCAGCAATTCGAGCTCGTCGAATTCGAACGAACCCCCGGGCGGCTACGTCGCAACGAACATGTCGCTGCGCCGGCTGATTGCCATCGCCTATCGCATGCGTCTGCCGACCGATCGCGATCGCATTGTCGGCCCTTCGTGGATCGACGAAGCACGGTTCGATATCAACGCCCGCACGCCGGCTGGCAGCCGCACCGAACAGGTCCCGGACATGTTGCGCGCCCTGCTTGCCGACCGCTTTCAACTGACAGCGCACAACGAAACGCGCGACGCGTCCGTCTATGCGCTCGTCCGTGCGCGGGCGGACGGACCGCTCGGGGCGCAGCTCACCCGCTCGTCGCTCGACTGCTCGGAGCCAGGCGCCTTCCGCAGCGGAGGCGCCGGGCCGGGTGCGGGAGCGGCGATCGAGACGCCGGCCGAGACGAAACAGTGCGGAATCATCAGCACCGTGGACGGCAACGGCGCCGTGATGCGGGGAGGCGGCCGATCGATGGCGGACCTGGCGGGAAACTTGACCGGCCGCGTGAATCGCGAGGTGATCGACCGGACGGGCTTGAGTGGAATCTACGATTTCGTGCTGCGGTGGACGCCGGAGAACTTCCAGAACCCCGCGGCCAACGCCGGCCCATCCAGAGATGGAACGCTGATCTTCACCGCATTGCAGGAGCAGCTCGGCCTCGAGCTGGAACCGCAGCGCGGCCCGGTCCAATTTCTGATCATCGACAAGGTGGAGCGGCCCACTCCCGATTGAGCACGTCGCGAAAGGCCGACGCATGCGTTGCTGCAGCTTGGTGCGGCGACGGGGGGACCGGCCGGGTTACGATCGAGAACCGGTCATGCTATTGCGGTGCATCGCTTCGGCGGTTCTGTTGGCCCTGCCGGCCGTCTCCTCCGGACAAAGCACCGCGATCGAGATCGAGGTCACCGGCGAGCATCGCCTGCTCGCTGGCGATACCGGCGAATCCGCTCGCCAGTTCGCCCGCCTCGACGCGCACCGGCGCGCGGTTCGTGCCGTCGGCGCCGCGCTGCAGAACCGTGCGGATTTCGCCATGCTGAAGCTGACACCCGTCGAGTGGGATGCCTATATTGCCGCGCTGATCGAGACCGAGGAACCGCCGGCAGCCGCGCGGCAGGCTCCCGCGATCGCCCGCGTCACCCTGCGGGCACGGTTCGACACCAGCCCGCAGCGTCTGTCGAATGTCCACAAGGATGAGGACGTATCCCGTACGCTCGTGAACGCGTGGACGAAAGCGGAGCGCGCGTACCAGGGTGTCGCCGACCAGACGAAACGCCGCGCGGCCATGGAGCAGACGGCCGCGGCCGCGTCGATCCGCGAACAACTCGCCGTCGTCGCAACGCTGAACGCCAGCCGCCTGGCCGCGCGCGGATCCGCGGCGCGGGCGAAGACAGAGCCGGCGACGATCGGCGGCCGGGCCTCGTCACCCGAAGGACGGCGGCGCGCGAGGGAGCTCGCCGGCGCCGCCCTGGCGCTGGCGCCCGATTCATCCGAGGCACATTTGCTTTTGGGCGACCTGTGGATCGACGAGGAGCAGCCCGACGCAGCGGAAGCGGAATACCGGCGCGCGCTCGCCGGCGACGCAAACTCGGTCGCGCTGCGCACCAAGGTGGCGGAGGCGCTTCGCCTGCAGGGGAAGTTCGCGGAGTCGGTCGCCGAGCTGCGCGAGGTGTTCCGCATCGACCCGACCTTCTCGCAGGCACACAGCGATCTCGCCATGATCCTGCGCGAACAGGGCAACGTCGCGGACGCGGAGGCCGAGTACCGCGAGGCCATTCGCCTGGACCCGCGATCAACGGACGCACACAACGGTTTGGCCATTACGCTCGCCGGCATGAAGCGTCTCGAGGAGTCGCTCGCGGCGTTCAAGGCCATCGTCGCGATCGACCCCGAATCGACGATCGGCCACTACAACATGGCGACCGCCCTGGCCAACCTCGATCGTGACGTCGAGGCTGCCGCGGCGCTTCGCGAGGTGATTCGGATCAACCCCGATCATTACAACGCCCGCTACAACATCGGCGAGCTGTTGCGGCTCGAAGGGAAGTTCGACGATTCCGCCGCCCAGTTCCGCGAATACCTGCGCCTGGCGCCGGACACGCCGCAGAACCGCCGCAACATCAATCGCGCGCGGCAGTTCGTCGAGAAGTTCACGAATCAGTGAGTTACGGAACGATCTCGCACTCGCCGTAGTACTGCTCGGGCGTCGATGTGGCCCCCGGCAACGGAGGGGCCAGGTATTCGTGACGCGAATGGACGGCCTTGAACCGGCCGCCGCGCGCTCCGGCGTCGAACACGGTCGTCGTATAGATCGGTCCGGTGCGAAATACCTGCAGAAAATTCAAATAGCCCTCGGACGCTCTGACGATCAGTTCCGACGTCATCGCGCCGGTCCGCATCTCGGCTGTTCCGGCATCGGTGTCGATTCCCTCGAATCGAAGCGTGAGCGCGCCTTTTCCCGTCGAGATGTCGGCGGAGCCATCGGCCCGCCAGTCCGCTTTCGTCTGACTGGAGAACGAACATCGGAGGCTCGTCGCCTTCGCGATGCCGCCCTGTGCCACCACGCGCTCGCTCGACGCACCAAGCCAGACCATCACGCCCACCGCGATGCCGAGACACGCTCTCACTGCCATTTCGTCCTCCGGCGTCACCGAGTGCCTGAAGCGTTCTTCAGCACTGGCGATGGGATTGCACCCTTCAA
>JBOGIQ010000343.1:0-6591 GCA_050742535.1 Vicinamibacterales bacterium
CTGATCGCGTCGTCGGCGACGCGGCTCCTGATCGGCATGTTGCCGGAGGATGCCGGAGCCTCGGCGTTGTCCGCCGCGATCGACCTCCGCGTGATCGGTTTCGCGATGGCGTTGGCCGTCGTCACCACCCTCGGCTTCGGTCTCCTGCCGGCGTTGCGCGCTACCGGATCCAGGGCTGCGGCACTGCGACCGGGCACCGGCCGCGTGCTCGGTGGCGGGAAGCAGGCGCGGCTTCTTCGCGTCCTGGTCGTGGCGCAGATTGCGCTGTCGCTGCTCCTGGTGGCTGGCGCCGGTCTGTTTGCCCGCAGCTTGTACAACCTCCGGTCCATTGAGCCCGGCTTCGCTACCGACCATTTACTGCAGTTGCGGATCACCGCCGCGCTCAACGGCTACGCCGGGCCACAGGCGCTCCTCCTGGCCAGCCGGTTGCGCCAGGAACTGACGGCGATAGCCGGTGTGACCGCGGCGTCGGTGGCGACGGTCCCTGCGATGATGAACGGGTTCGGCTTCCAGACGGTGAGAGTGCAGGGTTACGACCCTGCCACCGGAGAGGACATGAACTCGATGATCAACAGCGTCGGCCCCGGCTACCTCGCGACGTTGGGGGTGCCCCTCCTGCAGGGCCGCGACTTCACGGACAGCGATGTCGACGGCGGTCAGCGCGTCGCCATCGTCAACGAGACGATGGCGAACCGCTTCTGGAAGGGCGAGAGCCCGATCGGGCGCCGGTTCAGCCGCCAGAGCGAGACCGGCGTCGAGATCGAAGTGGTGGGCGTCGTCCGCGATTCCCGGTTCGCGAACCTGCGCGACGAGGTCACGATGAGTTACAACATTCCGCTCACGCAGTCGGGGCCGCTCAACGGGCTCACGTTCTACGTCAGGCATCGCGCCACCGATGCCGCGATCGTGCCGGCGGTACGCCAGGCCGTCACACGCGTGGACCCGCGCTTGCCGGTCTACGACTTCCGGACAATGGAAAGTCAGATCGCCGAGTCGATGTACATCGAACGGCTGGTGTCCTCCCTGTCGGCGCTGTTCGGGCTGCTTGCGCTGGGCCTGGCTGCTGTCGGGCTCTACGGAGTGATGTCGCACGCAGTGGCGCAACGGCGGCGCGAGATCGGCATCCGCATGGCGCTTGGCGCCGAACGAATGTCGGTGCTCTGGAACGTGCTGCGGCAAGTGCTCGTGCTGGCCGTCGCGGGCGTGGTGCTCGGTCTTCCGGCGGCGCTGGGCGCCGGCCAACTGATCGAGTCGTTGTTGTTCGGCCTGGCCCCCCGGGATCCGGCGACGATCGCTGCCGCGGCCGCCGTACTGATCGCCGTTGCGGCGCTGGCCGGCTACAGACCGGCAATGCGCGCGATGCGCGTCGATCCGGTCGTCGCGCTCCGGGACGAGTAGGCCGTGCGCGGACGTCAGATCCCGCGAATCATCGGCCGGCCGGCCGTCGAGAACGGCCATGGCATCGACACCAGCATCAGCACCAGCGCGAGGCCGAAGAAGATTGCGGCGGCAAAGTGTTTCCGCGGCGACTCCTGCGCCTTCTTGATACGCACGCGGCCGACGTGGACGAACGCCGTCGCCACCAGCATGCCGATGACGTGTTCCACGGCCCAGAAGCGAATGACGGCGTCGGCCATCGTACCCGCCATGTCGCGCCAGGCCGACTTCGTGAAGGAGCTGAAGAAGAAATACAGCAGCAGCCCGATCACGACCTGCAGATCGACGGCAATGACGAACCAGCGGCTGGCGGCCTCGTCGGCCGGCGTCCACGGCCGGCGGGTGAACCGTCCCGCGGCGGCGCGGACGAAGGCATAGGCGCCAACGATCAACAGGGCCCAGCGGAGCCAGGAATGAGCGACGAGCAGCGCTTCATACATGCAGACATTGTCGCGCGAAAACGCCGGCGTACTCCGTGGCTTCTTTACGACTCCGTGCAGCAGCGTGTAAACCCTAATCCCCGATCCCCGATCCCTAATAAAAATCATGCGCGTCGACAGATGCCCCACCGGACATTCCTTCCACGCGCTCGGCACGCACCGACAGCACGCCATCCTGGTGCTGCAGCACGCCGTCGACGATGAGGAAGGGCTGGCGGACGACGGTCATCCGGTGCCGATCGAACAGATCGGGACGGATGATCACGTTCGAGATGCCGGTCTCGTCCTCGAGTGTCAGAAACACGAACCCCTTGGCCGTGCCCGGGCGCTGCCGCGTAATGACCATCCCCGCCACACGCACCCGCCGTCCGTTCTTCGCGTTCGGCAGGTCCACGGCGCGCAGCACCCCGCGCAGCGACATCTCGCCGCGCCGCAGCGCCATCGGATGCGGCCCAATGGTCAGGCCCATGCCGGCGTAGTCGGCCTGCAGCCTTTCGTCCGAGTCCATGGGCCGCAAAGGGCTTGACGGCACGGGCCGCGGAGACGCGGAAGCGCGGAGTTCTGAAAAACCATCCTCAGCGTCTCCGCGACTCCGCGGTTCGTCGGCGAACATCTCGCCCGCCGGCCGCACCGCCCGCTCGACCTGCCAGAGCGCACTTCGGCGTTCATTCGTGAACGCATTGAGCGCGCCGATGTCCGCCAGCGTCGTCAGCTCGTCGCGCCGCAGGCCGGTCCGCTGCACGACGTCCTCGATCGACGTGAACCGGCCGACGGGTCGCAGGTGCACCGTCCATTCGTGCGAGCAGATGTTGCAATAGTAAGTACGGGAAGGCCCCAGGGCCCGGGCCTCAGGCCCCAGAAGTGCCTCCGCTTCCGCGCCGCCGTGATCAATCCTGAGCCCTGAGCCCTGAGCCCTGAGGCCGTCCCCGACGACCTCGATCATCGAGTCGTCATCCGATCCGCACTTCGCGCACAGCAGCGGAGGTGCCAGCGTTTTCGTTCGATCGAATGCAGCCATCGCCTGTCCCACGTCCTTCCGCAAGCCGTTCACATACATGAAGCCGATCCGGATCGCCCCGTCGTCTTCGACGCGGCACAGCCAGTCGGACTGCTGCACGTCGATCGGATGAAAGCGCACGCCTCGGCGCTGCGCGTCCTTGACGAGCGACGCCGGGTGGTAGAACCCCATCGGCTGGTTGTTGAGCAGCGCGGTGTAAAACGCCGCCGGGTAATGCACCTTCAGGTATGCGCTGGCATAGGCGAGCAGGGCGAAGCTGGCGGCATGTGACTCGGGGAACCCGTAGAGCGCGAACGACGTGATCGAGTTGATGATCCGCTCGGCCGTCGCGCCGGTGATCCCGTTGTTCGCCATCCCCTCGCGCAGCTGCACTTCGATCTGCCGCATCCGCTTTTCGGAGCGCTTGAACCCCATCGCGCGGCGCAGCTCCTCGGCCTGGCCGCCGGTAAACCCCGCGGCCACCATGGCCATGCGCAGCAGCTGCTCCTGAAACAGCGGCACACCCAGCGTGCGTGCCAGCACCGGCTCGAGGCACGCGTGCAACGGCACGACCGGCTCACGGCCCGCGCGCCGATTCAGATACGGATGAACCATGTCGCCGACGATCGGGCCGGGCCGGATGATCGCGACCTCGACCACGAGGTCGTAGAAGCACGTCGGCTTGAGCCGCGGCAGCGTGGCCATCTGCGCCCGCGACTCGACCTGGAAGACGCCCACCGTGTCGGCCTTCTGCAGCAGGTCGTAGACCTGCGGATCGTCCGCCGGGATATGCGCCAGGTCGAATGCCGGCGACGAACCGCGGAGGCGCGGAAGCGCGGAGGTTTGTTGATCAGAATTGCTCCGCGTCTCAGCGTCTCCGCGGCCCGTGGAATTCACCAATGTGATGGCGTCCTGCAATACGGCCATCATCCCGAGCCCGAGCAGATCGACCTTGACGATGCCCATGTCGGCGCAGTCGTCCTTGTCCCACTGGATGACGACGCGCCCGGGCATGCTCGCCGGCTCGAGCGGCACAACCGCGTCGAGCTCGCCCTGACAGATCACCATCCCGCCCGAGTGCTGCCCGAGATGCCGTGGCAGATCCTGGATGCGCATCCACAGCTCCGCGAACGTACGCATCCGCGGCATGTCGAACGACAGGGCGGCCGCCTCGAGGTTGCGGCCGAGCGTCTCGTTCGGATCGGTGAACTCGAAGTTGTTCATCACCTTGGCCAGCCGATCGATCTCGTCCTCGTTCAGCGAGAGCGCCTTGCCCACCTCGCGGGCGGCACTGCGGCTCCGGTAGGTGATCACGTTCGCGGTCATGGCCGCGCCGAGCCGGCCGTACTTCGCGTAGACGTGCTGAATGACCTGTTCGCGGCGATCGCCGCTCGGCAGATCGAGATCGATATCCGGCCACTCGCCGCGCTCTTCCGACAGGAAGCGTTCGAACAGCAGATCCATCTTGATCGGATCGACGGCCGTGATGCCGAGACTGTAGCAGACCGCGCTGTTGGCGGCCGATCCGCGGCCCTGCACCAGGATGTCGTGCTGACGGCAGTAGTTGACGATGTCCCAGACGATCAGGAAGTAGCCGGCGAGATCGAGCTTCTCGATCAGATCGAGCTCGCGGGCAATCTGCGCGCGCGCGCGGTCGTGATAGGGCTGATAGCGATTCCGCGCACCGGCGTCCGTCATATGCCGCAGGAACGACATCTCCGTCTCGCCGGCCGGCACCGGATACGCAGGAAATCGATAGCCGAGGTCCTCCATCGTGTACTCGAGCCGTTCGGCAAGCGCCATCGTCCCGGCCAGCGCGTCGGGGCGATCGGCGAAGAGCTGCGCCATCACGTCGGGCGATTTGAGATAGCGCTCCGCATTGCGCGCCAGGCGGCGGCCCGCCGCGTCGAGCGTCGCCTTGTGGTGCACGCAGGTGAGCACGTCGAACAGCGGTCGATCGTCGACGGCGGCGAAGCGGACGCCGTTGGTGGCCACGACTGGAACGCGAAACGCGCGGGCCAGACCGGTCAACGCGACGAGGGCCGACTCTTCGTCGCGCAGCAGATGCCGCTGCAGCTCGACGCAGACGTTGGCGCGGCCGAACAGGCCGACCAGGCGATCGAGCAGCCCGCCCACTCCATAGTGATGCGCATCGAGCACCGGCCGGCCGGCCAGCGCCACCAGGCCGGTCGTAAACCCTTCGAACTCCTCGATGGCCAGCGCGCCCGCCCCCTTCGCCGCGCGCATCTTCATGCGCGTCACGAGGCGGCAGAGGTTGCGATACCCGTCCGCTGAAGCAACGAGGACGGGTAATCGCCAATGGTGATTTGAGATCTGTGATTTGTGATTGGTTGGTGAATGGTGATTTGTGATTTGGGATTTGGGGTTTGGGATTTGGGATTTGCTTTCGATCGTCAGCTCCGCCCCGACGATCGCCTTCAGGCCCGCCTGCTGCGCGGCTTTATGGAATCGCGGCGCGCCGTAGACGCCATCGGCATCGACGAGCGCCAGCGCGGGATATCCCAGCGCCGCCGCGCGCTCGACGAGCGTTTCGGGCAGCGAGGCTCCTTGGAGGAAGCTGAATGCAGAGGCGGCGTGGAGCTCGATGTACATGACTCAATCGACCACGCCCTCAACGAACCACCTCTCCGCCTTCGCGCTTTGCGCGTCGGCGCGACGCTCACGAAACAGGCGATAGCTCACGCCATCGTGAAGCGCGACATCCCACTCATCCCGATCCCATGCACCTTCGCCAAGGCTACGGTGCACAGGTCCGCATTCCCACCAGGCCCCTGAGGTCCGCCACGGGCCCGCCGCGTTCGTCACGCGTCCGCCGCCGAAACCCGATCGATCGATCCACACGCGGGCAGGACGGCCGTCCTCCACACGCACGCGTGCGGGGATGGGGATTCGGAACCGGCGCAGCGCCACTACGGGCCGCGGAGGCGCTGAGACGCGGAGAACTTCAATGTGTTCTAACTCCGCGTCTTCGCGTCTCCGTCCCTCGACTGTCGCTCGGGACGCCCCGAGCATCGTCGAGGGGCGCGGCTTGTGAGAGTGAAGGCCGCTCGAGTCACGGGGCGCGAACGGCGTCATCGCAAACGCCCCGGGCCGCCAGCTGTCGACCAGCTCCGGTGATCCGCAGCGTCCCTCGCCCATCAACGCGGCCAGACGCGCGGCCAGCGTCGACAGCTGCTCCGGCGACGAGAGCGGGCGCGTGAGCAGCGAGAACTGCACCACCCGGCCCGGCGTCGGATCGACAGCGACGGTGACCCGATCAATCGCCGCATCCGGTGGATGCGACTCGAGATCGAGGAGCGCGAGCGTCCGCAGCGTCCGTGCATCGCGCATCGGCGCCGGCAGCTCGAGCGATCGCGCGTGCACGGCACGCGTGACGAGATGAAGCCGGACGTGCAGAACGGCCGCACCGCGATCGCGCCGCTCGAGATGAGCGGACAGCGGCTCCATCAGACGCCCGAGCACGAACGACAGCGGCTCGAGTCCTGCGATCGGCCACTCGAGCTCCAGCGTCTGCTCGAACCGCTCCTCGGGAACGGCCGCGACGAGCGGACGCCGGTCTTCACCGCGCGCCATGCGCTGCCACTCGACGCCCGCGGGTCCGAGCCGGGCTGCCACTTCGTCAGCCGGCAGCGCCGCGAATTCGCCGAGCGTCCGTAAACCCCACTGCCGCAATGTCGTGGTTGGTGGTTGGTGGTT
>JBOGIQ010000344.1:0-6572 GCA_050742535.1 Vicinamibacterales bacterium
CGAGACGCTCGTAGGCGATGAACAGAAGAGCCATCCCCGGTGACTCGTAAATCCCGCGGCTCTTGGCTTCGATGATCCGGTTTTCGATCTGATCGCTCATCCCGAGACCGTGGCGTCCGCCGATCCGGTTCGCTTCGAGCATCAACTCCACGGCGTCGCTGAACCGCTGGCCGTTGAGGGCAACCGGCGACCCTTCCTCGAACATCAGCGTGACCTCTTCCGCCTTGACAGGCACGGTCTCGCGCCACGACGCGACGCCCATAATCGGCTCGACGATCCGGATGCCGGAGTTGAGGTGCTCGAGGTCCTTCGCCTCGTGGGTGGCGCCGAGAATGTTCGAGTCGGTGGAGTAGGCCTTCTCGACGCTCATCTTGTAGGCGAGGCCCGCACGCTGCATGTACTCGGACATCTCGCGGCGACCGCCCAGCTCGTCGATGAACGACTGATCCAGCCACGGCTTGTAGATCCGCAGCGACGGATTCGCCAGTAGACCGTACCGGTAGAACCGCTCGATATCGTTTCCCTTGAAAGTGCTGCCGTCGCCCCAGATGTGGACGTCGTCGTCCTTCATCGCGAGGACGAGCATCGTGCCCGTGACCGCGCGCCCGAGCGGTGTGGTGTTGAAGTAGGGAACGCCCGCAGTGGAGATGTGAAACGCACCGCACTGGAGCGCGGCGATGCCTTGAGCGACCAGCTGCGCGCGGCAGTCAATCAGCCGCGCCTGCTCGGCCCCGTACTGCAGCGCCTTGCGCGGAATGTCGTCGTAGTCCGGCTCGTCGGGCTGGCCGAGATTTGCGGTGTAGGCATACGGGATCGCGCCTTTGCTCCGCATCCAGTGCAGAGCTGCGCTGGTGTCGAGGCCGCCCGAGAAGGCGATACCCACACGCTCGCCGGCCGGAACACGCTGGAGAATGGTCGCCATCGGTGGAACCGATCATACAGGGCTCAGGGATCGGGGCTCAGGGATCAGGGATCGGGGATCGGGGATCGGGGTGGCCACTAAACGTCAGTAGAATCGTCGTCGTATGTTCGTCGGCAAGTACGGTTTTCCGGCCGGGCTGGCGGTTCTCGCCATCGCGGCTGCTGCGTGGGGATTGATGGCGAAGGATGGCGCGCGACGCACTGCGACCGAGGTGAACTCCCTGGTGGCGCCGTGGAGTGGCCCGTATGGCGGCGTCCCGCCGTGGGATCAGATTCGGCCGGAGTCCTTTCCAGCCGCGTTCGAGATGGCTCTCGCAGAGCAGCGCGCCGAGATCGAGGCGATCGCATCCAGCATTGAGCCGGCGACTTTCCAGAACACGATCGAGGCGCTCGAGCGCAGCGGGCAGACGCGGGATCGCGTGTCGCGCCTGTTTGGCGTGGCCGTCGACAACGTCACCAACCCGCAGTACCAGGCACTGGAGCGGGAGTGGGAACCGAAGCTCACGGCTGCGAGCGATGCCATCTTCATGAACCCCAGACTGTTCGAGCGGGTGGCCAGTGTCTACGCGTCGCGCAGTGGTCTCGCCGCCGATCAGCAGCGCTTGACCGAGCGGCTCCACGACCTGTTCGTCCGGCGCGGCGCCAGGCTCGGTGAGGCGGAAAAGAAGCAGCTGTCGGCGATCAATCAGGAGCTGGCGTCGCTGTTCGCCGAGTTCGGTCAGAAAGTGCTGGCGGATGAAGACACGTGGACGGTGCTCGAGGGCGAAGCGGACCTCGCCGGTCTTCCCGCGACGCTGGTGGACAGCGCCAAAGCCGCGGCGGATGAACGGAAGCTTGCCGGCAAATGGATCATCGTCAACACGCGCTCGAGCGTCGACCCGTTCCTGACGTTCTCGAGCCGCCGGGATCTCCGCGAGCGCGTCTGGAAGACGTTCAAGAGCCGCGGTGATAACGGGAATCAGAACGATACCAAGGCGACCATCACGCGCATCGTCAAGCTGCGCGCCGAACGGGCGAAGCTGCTCGGATTCGCCTCGCATGCTCACTGGCGGATGGTCGACACCATGGCCAGGGACCCGAAGGCGGCGCAGGCGCTGATGCTGCAGGTCTGGCCGTCGGCAGTGGCCCGCGTCCACGAAGAAGTCGACGACATGCGAAAGGTGGCCGTACGCGAGAGCGGTCCGGCGACGATTGAGCCCTGGGACTACCTCTATTACGCCGAGAAGGTTCGCAAGCAACGCTACGACCTGGACGAAGGCGAATTGAAGCCGTACTTCTCGCTGCCGAACATGATTGCGGCAGCGCTCTGGTCGGCGGAGCAGCGATACGGCCTGGCGTTTTCCGAGGTGACCGGGAAGGTGCCGGTCTTCCACCCTGACGTGCAGGTATGGGAGGTCAGGGACGCCGGAACCGCCGCGCATCGCGCGCTCTTCTACTTCGACAGCTTTGCGCGTCAGGGCAAGCGATCGGGCGCCTGGGCATCCGTGTATCGCAGTCAGCAGAAGCTGATCGGCCCGATTACGCCGATTGCCTCGAACAACAACAACTTCGTCAAAGGGGTTCCCGGCGCGCCGGCGTTAATCTCGCTCGACGATGCGGAGACGTTGTTTCACGAGTTCGGACATGCGCTGCACGCCATCGTGCAGGACATCACGTATCCCGGGCTGGCGACGACGCCGCGCGACTTCGTCGAGTTCCCATCGCAGGTGAACGAGCACTGGGTGCTGACCCGCGAGGTCCTCGACCGTTTCGCACGGCATTATCAGACCGGTCAGCCGATGCCCCAGACGCTCGTCGACAAAGTCGATCGATCGCGAAAGTTCAATCAGGGCTACGCGACGGTGGAATACCTGGCCGCGGCCATCCTCGACATGGAGCTGCATACCCGGCCCGATGGCGCGTTCGATCCGGCGGTGTTCGAACGCGAAGCGCTGGCGCGCATCGGGATGCCACGCGAGATTGCGCTCCGTCACCGCCTGCCGCAGTTCGACCACTTGTTCGGCAGCGACGGCTATTCGGCCGGCTACTACAGCTACTTGTGGTCCGACGTCATGGCCGCGGATGCCTGGCAGGCGTTTGCCGAAGCCGGAGGGCCGTGGGACAAGGCCCTGGCCGAGCGCTTCCGCACGGTGATTCTCGCCGAAGCCAACTCCACCGATCGCGCCGAGGCGTATCGGCGGTTCCGCGGGCGGGATCCGGACGTCAAGGCGCTCTTCGAGAAGCGAGGTTTCCCCATTCACTGAGGGCGGTACAATCGGCGACATGTCGACAAGCCGCCGATTCATCGTTTTCGCGCTCATCCTGCTCACCGCCGCGCCGGCCGTCGCGCAGACGCGCCGCAACGAGCGGTGGGTTGCCACATGGGGGACGGCCCTTGTTGCTCGGGCGCAGCCCGGTGGTGGAGCGGGGACCGGACGCGGGGCGGCACCAGGCGGACCGCCTCCTGTTGCGACGCCTCCCCCTGCTGCTGCGGCACCTGCGGCAGGCGCGCCCGCGCCCACGCCCGCTCCTAACCCCGCGGCACCACCTGCCCAGGGCCGCGGCGGGCGAGGCGGGTTCGCTCCTCCCGCGACGGTGAACAACCAGACGCTCCGGCAGATCGTGCGCGTGAGCCTTGGCGGCAGCCGCGTACGGATCGTGCTGAGCAACGCCTTCGGCACGGCACCGATTCAGATTGGCGCCGCCCACGTCGCCCTGCGCGAGAAAGATGCCGCAGTCATCACGTCTTCGACCAAGCCGCTGACGTTCGGAGGAACCTCGAGCGCAGCAGTCCTGGCGGGAGCGACGCTCGTCAGCGACCCGATCGATCTGACAGTGCCGCCCGTTTCCGATCTGGCGGTCGATCTCTTCCTGCCGGGCGATCTCGGCATCGGACCGTCGCCGGTAACGACCCATAACGGGGCCGGCCAGACGAACTATCTGTCCGAGCCAGGGAATCACTCTGGTGCGGCAACGATCCCGGTTGCCCGGACGACGAACGCGTGGTTCCTGATCGCGCGCGTCGAAGTCGTGGCGCCGCCGACGACGGCGACGATCGTTGCATTCGGCGATTCGATTACCGACGGTGCGGCGTCGACGCCGGACACGAACTCGCGCTGGCCGGATGTGCTGGCACGCAGGCTGACGGCGCGCAAAGGGAACGGCGTTGCCGTCGTGAACGCGGGGATCAGCGGCAATCGTGTGCTCGGCGACGGCGCGGGCGTCAGCGCGCTGGCGCGATTCGACCGCGACGTGCTGATGCAGACGGGGGTCACGCACGTGATCGTCCTCGAAGGCATCAACGACATCGGCCTTGCGCGCGCCAATCCGTCACCCAGCGCCGCCGATCTGATTGCGGGTCACAAGCAATTGATCGAACGGGCACGCGCGAGAGGATTGCGCGTCTACGGCGCAACGCTCACGCCGTTCGAGGGCGCCCCGTACTACACGCCGGAGGGCGAGGCCAAGCGGCAGGCACTCAACGAATGGATCCGCACCAGCAAGGCATACGACGGCGTGATCGACTTCGACAAAGTGACGCGCGATCCCGCGGCGCCGACGAAGTTTCTCCCGGCGTATGACTCGGGCGATCACCTCCATCCCGGCGATGCCGGCTACAAGGCGATGGGCGAGGCGATCGATCTGGCACTTTTTGGTTCCGCGAACTGAGGAGCATCATCGTGCGCATTCTGAGCGCCACCTTCGCGTCCGTCATTCTGCTGACCGCGTCCACGGCGTCGCAAGCCGCGACCGTTGACGGCGTCACTGTGCACTGGACCGCCGCAGGCAGCGGACGGCAGGCTGTCATCCTGGTTCACGGCTGGACCTGCGACGAGTCGTCGTGGAAGGAGCAGGTACCGGCCCTGGCGAAGTCCTACCGCGTTATCACGCTGGATCTTCCCGGACATGGGAAGAGCGGGATGCCAAAGGCGTTTTCGATGGAGCTGTTCGCGCGCGCCGTAGAGGCCGTACGTGCTGAAGCGAAGGTGGACAGGGCAATCCTGGTCGGGCACAGCATGGGTACGCCGGTGATCCGCAAGTACGCGCTGATGTATCCCGCCCGCGTCGCCGGCCTGGTGATCGTCGATGGACTGGTTCAGCTGCCACCTGCTGCAGCTCAACCCGGCCAGCCGGGCCGGGGGGCGATCCCGTCGATGCCGGTCGCGGGTCGCGAAAGCATGGTCAGGGGAATGTTCGGTCCTGCGACGACACCGGAGCTGCAGCAGCACATTCTGAAGATGATGCTGGGAGCGCCGGAAGCGACGGCCGTTGGCGCCATGAATGCGACGTGGGATACGTCACAGTGGTCGGATCAGAAAATCACCGTTCCTGTCCTTGCCGTATTTGCCGGGACCAGGGCGCTGGCGAGCGAGCAGGCGGTGAAGACGCTGTACCCGAACGCGGACTACCAGACGATTCCCGAGACCGCTCACTTCCTGATGATGGAGAAGCCGGCAGAGTTCAACCGCATCCTCGTGAGATTCGTCGACGGCCTGAAGTAGCCACGAAGAACACACGCCAAGACTTCGTGTCCTTTGTGGCAGACCGTTCAAAAAGCAGGGAATTAGCAATCGCTTGACCTTCTTAACGATCTGTTTGCCCCCTGTTAATCACCATGCCGCGCCAGCCCGGAATAATGCTCGGCATGCACTTGATCACGCGCCTGCTCGTCTCCGCCTTCGTCGTTTTCACCGCCTCGTCCGCGTTCGCGCAGGACGCGGCTAATCAGGCTCAGCTGCGGCTGGTCGTCGTCGACCAGACCGGCGCCGGCATCCCGGCGGCCACCGTGACGCTCAAGCCGGCCACGGGCGAGCCGATCGTCTTCGTGGCCGACGACCATGGCGTTGCGTCATCGCCGGCACTCGTGCCTGGTGCGGTTACGGTCCAGGTCGAGTTCCCGGGTTTCATGCCGTTCGAGGCGCCGCTGACGCTGAAGCGCGGTGCGATGAACGAAACGGTGACGCTCGCAATCGAAGGCTTCAAGGCCGAGGTCGAGGTGACCCAGGCGAGTGCCCCAGAGGGATCGAAGAGCACGTCGACCACGGCGTTGACGCAGGAAGAAATCGATGCGCTTCCGGACGACCCGGAGGAGCTGGCCGACGCGCTGTCGGCTCTGGCCGGCCCGGGTGGCGCGACGTTCTTCATGAACGGCTTCAGCGGCGGCCGCCTGCCGAACCGCGACCAGATCCGCTCGATTCGCATCCGGCAGAACAACTACGCGGCCGACAACCACGATGCGGGCCGCTCGCAGATCGAAATCGTGACCAGGCCGAATTCCACCTGGGGAGGAAATGGCAGCCTGACGATGGGCGGCGACGCCTTCAACGCGCGCCAGCCGCAGCAGGAGATCGAGACGCCGTCGCAGGAGCGGAACGTCCAGTTCGGTCTGCGCGGGCCGATCGTCTCCGGCAAGACGTCGTTCAGCTTCAGCGGCAGCGGAAACACCCGGTTCAACTCCAACCCGATCATCGCGCTCAACGAGTCGGGCGGCAGGACGAACGACGCGGTTCGCTCGACCAACGATCAGGCGGCGTTTCAGTTCGGCCTGGAGCACTCGCTCAACCAGAGCCACGGACTGATCTTCAACCTGCAGCGCTCGACGACCGAGGGGCTGAATCAGGGCGTGGGCGGCTTCAACCTCCCGGAGCGGGCGTCAACGCGGGAAAGCGATT
>JBOGIQ010000345.1:0-6571 GCA_050742535.1 Vicinamibacterales bacterium
GCCGAGGCATCCAATAATGCGTCGGGCACGTCTGAATCGATCATGCGTCTAGTCAGACGAACGGCGACAGCGCCCGCGTTTCTCCTCGCCGTGCTCACCGCGTTCACGGCCCTCCGAGCTCAGACGCCCGCGACGTTTGAGGTGGTGTCCGTCAAGCCGAACAAATCGGGCGCGAATCAGGTGACGGTCAGCTGGCAGGGAAACGTCACGATGATCAACGTGCCGCTTCGGGCGATCGTGCAGTACGCGTACGGCATCAACACGCCAAGCCGGATCGTTGGTTACCCTGACTGGACGAATGTCGAACGTTTCGACATACAGGCGACGCTGCCCCCGGGAGTGAGCGGCGTCGAACAGATACGGCCGATGCTGCAGGCGCTGCTTGCCGATCGATTCCGGATGGTATCCAGGCTGGAGAAGCGCGAGGTGCAGGGCTACGCGCTCGTCAAGAACCGGGCCGATGGCCGGCTTGGGCCGAACCTGAAGCCGACGACGACAGCCTGCGTTGGACCGCGGGGTGAAGCGAACCCGCTGGCGATCCAGTGCGCCGGACCGGGGGCCGCCGCTGGCGCGGTCAGGATCGTTGGCGTGCCAATGGTGCAGCTGGCTGCACTGATCTCGCTGGTGGTGAGTCGGCCTGTCGTGGACCGGACCGGCCTGGACGGCAACTACGAGCTGGAACTCAGGTTCTCGGGTGACGCCGTACCCGGCTCGCTGCCGCCGGACTCTGGAGCGCCGTCGATCTTCACCGCGCTTCAGGAACAGCTGGGACTGAAGCTCGACGCGGAGCGCGAACTGGTTGACGTGCTCGTGATCGAAAAGATCGAGCGGCCCACCGAGAACTGACGTCGGCCTGTTATCCACGCACGTCGCTGCAATATCTGGCGGCCTGGTCCGTCTTCAGATTGGAGAGGAACCATGGGCATTCGCAGAAAGCACGCGACAGCGGCAGCGCTCGCGGCCGCTCTGTTCGGCGCCGGCCTGCGCGCGCAGGCGCCGACGAAATTCGAAGTGGCTTCGGTGAGGCCCAGCAAGCCTGGCGAGACTCAAGCCACGGTCAACTGGGTTGGTGGCGTGACGATGATCAACGTGCCGCTGCGCGCTATCGTGCAGTTCGCGTATGGCATCAACACCCCGAGCCGGATCATGGGTCATCCCGGCTGGACGAACGTCGAGCGATTCGATATCCAGGCGAAAGCACCGGAGGGACTGACCGGCGTCGAGCAGATGCGGCCGATGCTGCAGACGCTTCTTGCCGATCGCTTCAAGATGGTGGCGCGCTCCGAGAAGCGCGAGCTGCAGAGCTACGTGCTCGTGAAGGCCAAGCCGAACGCTCCGCTGGGACCGAACCTGAAGCCGTCGAAAGCCATCTGCGCTGGCCGCGGTGCCGCACCGAACCCGGACGCCGTGGCGTGCGGCCCGCGACCGGGCGGGCCGGGGCGGATCCTGCTCGTCGGGATTCCGATGGCGCAGCTGGCCCCGCTCTTGTCGGTGGTCGTCCAGCAGCCGGTCGTCGATCGTACGGGCATGGATGGACTCTACGACATCGAGCTCACCTTCACCCCGGAGGCGCCGATCGGTTCGGATCTCGCCAATCCGGGAGCACCCTCGTTGTTCACCGCCCTTCAGGAACAGCTGGGACTGAAGCTCGACGCTGAGCGCGCACTGGTTGACGTGCTCGTGATCGAAAAGATCGAGCGGCCCACCGAAAATTGAGTCCGAATCTATACTTACGCCCGATGAGCGCCGCTGTCCGTCGCAATGCGGGCGTCGTGTTCGTGGCAGCTTTGGTCGTGACGGCGCCGCTTGCGCCGTCGGCGCAGGGCACCAGAACGTGGACTCCGCCGCTGACGGCATGGGGCGATCCGGATCTGACCGGCCGGTGGCCCCTCACGAACCTCAATGGAACACCGGTGCAGCGGCCGGCGGAATTCGGCGAGCGGCGTCTTCTCAGCGATCAGGAGTTTGCCAAGCGCGAGGCGGATATCGCCGCGAACAGGATCCGCCTCGCCGGTGCCTGGGCCGAGGTGGGAGAAGCGAACCGCCTCACCTCCCTCGTCGTCGATCCGGCGAATGGCCGGCTGCCGCCGTTGACCGACGAAGGCAGGAAGCGCGCGGCGGCGATGACCAGCAGCTGGTCGGACATGCTGTTCAGCAGCGTCAACGACTTCAACGCCCTCGATCGCTGCATGACGCGCGGAATGCCGGCCTCGATGTTCCCGTTCATGTACAACAGCGGCGTAGAAATCCTGCAGGCGCCGGGATACGTTGTCATCCGGTTCGAGTTGATTCACGAAACGCGTCTGATTCCGCTCGACGGCCGGCCGCGGCCGTCACCGGCTCTTCGGTTTTGGCTCGGAGAACCGCGCGGCCGCTGGGACGGGCGAACGCTGGTGGTCGAGACCACGAACTTCACCGGCCGCACGCCGATGCTGATCGTCGGTCCGGGTGGCGGGGGCATCCCGACGAGCGAGGCCCTGCGCGTGATCGAGCGCTTCACGAGGATCGACGACAACACGATCGACTACGAAATGACCGTCGAGGATCCGGTGGTGCTGACGCGGCCGTGGAAGGCTGCGTTTCGGTTGAAACGGGATCCCAGCTACTACCTGTTCGAGTACGCGTGCCACGAGGGGAATCAGGCGATTAGTAACGCCCTTCGCAACTCGCGTCATCTCGAGCGGCAGCCGTCCCCGTAGCCAAACGCCGGCCTGGTGTCCGCCTTCACGCAGTCCGGACGTAATGTCCGCCTTCAGGCGGACCCGAACCCTTGAACACGACTCCTCTGAACCTTCTGAACCTTCTGAACCCATTGAACCCATTTGAACGGGTTCAACGCCCCAATCGTTTGCGTTCCGCGAGGATCAGGTTGTACTCGGCGGTCCGCTTCCAGACGCGGTTGGAGATCTCGGTGAGGTGGACGGCTTTGATGCCGTAATAGAGAAACGCTGCACCCAACGCGCCGATGATCGCGTAGCGCAACCATGTGACCGTGACATCACCCCACGCGTTGCTGAAGCCTCCCAGGGCCAGAAACGTCACGACGCCGGCCGCGGCCAGCAGCGGACCGGTCACCGTCCGCACACCCCACGAGCCGACCCGCGAGTGCTTCTCCATCAGCCCGGCAACCGCCTGCAGCCGATCGACGCCCGCTTTGACGGCGCCGAGGTCCTTGCTGAGCAGCACATCGCGCAGGCTGACCTGGGCGAGGCAGACGTTGGCCACCCGCCGATCGCCACGCCACCACGACAGACGGTTCACGCGGATCTGATACCCGGGCATGCGTGCGCCGAGCAGCTGGACGAGCCGTGCGCGTGAATCGGCCGAGTGCTCGCCCCACGTCGACACTGGATCGACCTCGAGGCGCCGGGCGCCCGGAACAAAGACGATCTCGTGCAGGTCGCCTGATGCGGCCTCCTGCACGTACGCGGCGGCGTGCGCTTCGGTGTGTTCGTGGAGCATGGCCTCGTGATCGAGGCACGGGATGATTGGAACGTCCGGCGCGGTGCTCCGTGCCAGGCGGTAGAGCTTGATTGCCAGCACGGGCCCGAAATCGGCGAGCGCGGCCAGCAGCTGCTGGCCATCCTCCCGCGCGTGTCCGGCTACAGCCATCCCCAGATTCCGAGGCCGTGGGCCGTCGGGTCGTTCAGCCAGTCAGGAGGCGTCAGCCAGACGAACGCGAGGATGGCGATCACCCACAGGTCGTAGGGGAGCGTGGCGCGCTCGTCGCGCCAGAAGAACGCGCGCGAGAACGCCGCAGCGATCGGATTCGAACTGGTGGGAATAGGCTTCGCGTTGAGCACCAGATAGGTGTAATGGATGCGGTTGGCGACGGTGATGATTGACAGCACGAGGATCACCCACAGCACCGCGGCCATCCGGTCGGTAAAGGCGCCAATCATGAACAGGACAATCCGTTCCGGCCGTTCCATGAAACCGACCTTGCACTTCTCGATCAGCGATTCGGCGCGGGCGCGGGTGTAGCTCGTCATGATCGTAAACATCATCGCCAGCGCGGCGACCATGGCGTAGTCGGTCCGCCGCAGGCCGGCGTACAGGTAGATCAGCCCGAGGAACAGCGCGATATCGGAGAAACGGTCGAGCGTCGAATCCCAGAAGGCGCCGAAGCGCGAGACGGTGTTGGTGATGTGGGCGACCTTGCCGTCGATGAAGTCGAAGATGTTCGCGACGATCATGATGACGCCGGCGAGCACGAACCGGTCGAGGCCCAGCGCCACGGCCGCGGCAACGTTGATGAGAAGGCCGATGAGCGTCAGCGTGTTCGGATGAATGCCCAACGCCACACTGGCGGCGATGATCGCGCGCATCGGGAACATGCACACGGTCCCGATGAAGCCGGTAAAGGTCATCGTTTGTTACACTTATTGGTTCGGGATCGCGGGAAGATTCGTCATAGTAGCCCATGGCCGTGCAAGACCTCAAGGAACAGATCGTCAGGCTGCCCGAGCAGCCGGGGGTCTACGTGTGGTCGAACGCCGCCGGCGACGTGCTCTACGTCGGCAAGGCGCGGTCGCTGCGCGACCGGGTGCGGAGCTACCTGGGCGCCCATGGCCTCAGTCCGCGGCACGACGCGCTGCTCGACGAGATCGGCCGGCTGGAAGTGATCGTCACCGACTCGGTGATGGAGGCACTGGCGCTCGAGAACAATCTGATCAAACAGCGGATGCCGCGCTACAACATCCTGCTGCGCGACGACAAGAACTATCCGTATCTGCAGCTGACCACCAGCGAGGCGTTTCCGCGCGTCCTTGTCGCGCGCAGCGTGGAGAAGACCGGCGATTTCTATGCCGGTCCGTTCCTGCCGGCCAAGATCGCCCGGCGCACCATGACGCTCGCGCACCGGCTGTTCGGCATCCGCTCGTGCAATGAAGTGATCACCGGGCGACGCGGCCGCCCGTGCCTCGAGTACGACATCAAGCGCTGCATTGCCCCTTGTGTGGCGGAAATCTGCACGGAGGAACAGTACGGCGTGGCGGTCACGAACACCCGGCTCCTGCTCGAGGGACGTAACGACGAGCTGATCGACACGCTTCGCGATCGGATGGCGGCCGCGGCGTCCAGCGAGCGGTTCGAGGAGGCGGCCCAGCTGCGCGATGCGATGCGCACCGTGCAGATTCTGCGCGACCGGCAGCAGAAGGTGGCGACGGCGCAGCTCGGCGATCGCGACGTGTTCGGTTTGAAGGTCGGTCCCAGCGGCGGGACGATTCACGTCTTTGCCATGCGCGGCGGCCGGGTGGTCGAGCGGGTGGAGCTGGCCACCGATCCAGGCGCGCTGGCCGGCGGCGACGTCGACGTGCTGCAGGCCGCGTTGGGACAGTTCTACGAACTGCGCGTGCCGCCGGCCGAGATCAATCTGCCGCTCGAGATCGAGGACGCCGAGGCGATGGAGGAATGGCTGTCGGCCCGCGCCGGCCGTCGCGTGCGGATGCTGGTGCCGCAGCGCGGCGACAAGCGGGCGCTGGTGGACCTCGCCACCCGTAACGCGGAGCTGGCGTATCGCACCCGCTTCAACGAGATCACCGCCGCACACTTCGAGGCGCTCGAGACGCTGCGGGCCGTGCTCTCGCTTCCCGCGATTCCACGACGGATCGACTGCTTCGACATCTCGACGATCCAGGGAAGCGAGACCGTGGCGTCCATGGTGGTGTGCGAAGACGGGCGGATGAAGAAGAGCGAGTACAAGAAGTTCCGCATTCGCGGCGCGGCGCAGGACGATTTTGCGGCGATGCGGGAGGTCGTGTATCGGCGATATCGGAAGGTGCTCGAGAATGGCGGTCCGTTTCCCGGCCTGATCCTGATCGACGGGGGACGCGGACAGCTGTCCGCCGCCTACGAGGCGCTGGAGACGATCGGCCTCGGCAACCTGGTGGCGGTCGGCATTGCGAAGAAAGAGGAAGTGCTCTTTACCCGTGAGCGTCCGGAGCCGGTGGTCCTGCCCGAGCACGATCCGGCGCTGCTGCTGATTCAGCGGATCCGTGACGAGGCGCACCGGTTCGCCATTACCTTCCACCGGAAGGCGCGATCGATGCGCGACCTGAGGTCGGAGCTCGACGACGTGCCCGGCATCGGGCCGCGGCGGCGCCGCGCGCTGCTGCGCGCCTTCGGCAGCCTGGCCGGCGTCCGCCGCGCCACGCGCGAGGAGCTCGAGTCGGTGGTTGGCGCGAAAACCGCCACTGCGGTTATCGATTACTTCTCGCGCGCGTCGTAACAGATGACACCTCGCTGCGCGCGTCGTGCGCGTCGAACGTCGACTACTTCTTGCCGGCGTGCTCTTTTGCGAGTTCCTGATGCAGCTTCGCCAGTTCGCGCAGCGCCTCGGCAGCCTCGCGCGAATGCGCCGCATAGTGCCGCGATTCGCCCGCGAGGAGGCGCTCGGTCTTGGCGTACTGATTGGCCAGCTCTTCATGCAGCTTGGCCTCGCCTTCGTGTTCGATTGCGTGCGCGGTGTAGTGGGCGGCGAGTTTCTGGTGCTCCTCCGCATTGGCGTGTGACGCGGCGAGCTTCCTGAACTCCGCATCCGACAGTTTGCCACCCTGGCCCTCCACTGTGG
>JBOGIQ010000346.1:0-6441 GCA_050742535.1 Vicinamibacterales bacterium
GACCAGGTCCTGGTGCGGCAGATCGAGAAGGTCGGCCACGTGGCGTTCGCCTACGTGCCGTTCAGGTCCGGCAGCGAGGTGGCGGTGCAGCTCGCCGGCGGTCACGTTGCGGCCAACGTCAACAACCCGCAGGAAAACATGGGGCAGTGGCGTGCCGGCACGATCCGCCCACTGTGCGTCTTCTCGCCGGCGCGGCTGAACTACGCGGATGCCGCCGGTATTCCGACCTGCAAGGAAGCGGGGCTGCCGATCGAACGCTATCAGATGCCGCGGACCGTGTGGCTGCCGAAAGGTGTGACCGACGAGCAGGTCGCGTTCTACCGGACCGTGCTGGCCAAGGTTCGCGACACCGACGAATGGAAGGCGTGGCTGCGCAACGGATCCCAGACCGATGCGTTTCTGAGCGGGACCGAGCTGACTGACTACATCGCGGCCGACGAACGCTGGCTGCGCGGACAATTTGCCGAGGATGGCTGGCTCGTCAAGTGAACTCACCGATGGCCACCCCAGGAGGCGTGCCCTACGCGATGCGACGGACCGTCGAGATTTGGACGGCTGTTGCTGCCGCTCTGCTCGGCGTGGTCGCCGCCTCCGAAAGCCTCACGCACGACATCGGCTGGAACGAGACGGGGCCCGGCTCGGGCTACTTTCCGTTCCGTATCGGGGTCCTGCTGATCGGCGCAGCGATTATTCGCCTGTTTCAGGTCCGCCTGAAGGCGGACACTACGACAGATATCCGGCTCAAGCCGGATTCCACAACGGTGTTTGTCACTCGCGAAGAACTTGGCCGGAGCCTCAGCGTGCTGGGGCCGACCATTGCCCTGGTTGCCGCCATGATTCCGCTCGGCTGCTATGTTCCCTCCGCCCTCTATCTCGCGTGGATGATGCGCCGGCACGGCGGGTACGGCTGGCTGCCGTCCGCCGCCTACGGCGTTGGCATCGCCGTCGCGTTTTTCCTCGTGTTCGATCTATGGTTCCGTGTGCCGTTGGCCAAGGGCCCCGTCGAAGCCGCGTTGGGACTTTATTGAGCGATGGGATTGTTCGGCTTCCTCTATCCGTGGGGCGTCATCCTGCAGCTGCTCGCGCTCGTTCACTTCTTCCGGCGCCGGCCCGAAAACTTCTGGATGTTTGTCATCTTCTTCGGTGGTCCGCCGGGAGCGCTGGTCTACCTGCTCGTGGAGGCGGTGCCGGATGTGTCGCTGCTGCGGCAGTCCTTCGACTCCTATGGGCGCAAGAAGCGCATCCGGCACCTCGAAGCGCTGGTGCTCGAGAACCCGGCGCCGGGTAACTACGAGGAGCTCGCCGACCTCTACCTCGACGAGCAGAAATTCACCCGCGCGCGCGAGTCCTACGACAAGGTGCTGGCACGGCCCGGCGATCATCTCGATGCGCGCTATCGCCGCGCGATTGCCGCGCTGCATCTCAACGACGCGGCCGCGGCACGCGAGGACCTGGAGCAGGTCGTCGCGCGCGAGCCCAGGTACGACTCGCATCGCGCGCTGGCGCTCCTCGCGCACGCCTGCGCGCAGACGGGAGACGTCCAGCGGGCGGATGCGCTCTTCGCGCAGGTGACGGAGTCGTCCACCCTGCCGGAGACCTATTACAACTATGCGAGCTTCCTCGCCTCGCAGGGCCGCACCGACGAAGCGCGCAGCTGGGCGCAGCGGATCGTCACCCGCCGCGACAGCATGCCCCTGTACCTGCGGCGGCGCGAACGTCCCTGGTTCAAGAAGGCGAAGGCGCTCGTGAAGCGCATGCCAAAGGGAGCTCCCGCCGATCGATGATCGACGCCGCGCCGCTCCTCGACGGCTTTGCCGTTGCCGTGAGTCCCTATCACCTCGCCTTGATGGCCGGCGGCGTGCTGCTCGGCATCCTCGTCGGCGTCCTGCCGGGACTTGGCGCACCGAACGGCGTCACCCTGCTGATGCCGCTGACCTTCAGCATGGAGCCAATCAGCGGCATCATCGTCCTCTCGTCGATGTACTGGGGTGCGCTCTTCGGCGGTTCGACGACCTCGATTCTGTTCAACATTCCGGGCGAGCCGTCGTCGGTGGCGACGACGTTCGACGGGTATCCGCTGGCCAAACAGGGCCGGGCCGCGGAGGCGCTGGCCACGGCGTTCGTGGCCGCCGGTTTCGGCGCGCTGGCTGGCGTTGTCGTCGTCACCCTGATCGCCGATTCGATCGCCGGGATCGCGCTGCGGTTCTCGGCACCCGAGTACTTCGCCGTCTATCTCCTGGCGTTCTGCAGCTTCGTCGGCATGGGCGGGAGCCATCCGGCGAAGACCGCGATTTCGCTGCTCGTCGGGCTGGCGCTTGCCGCGGTTGGCTTCGACACCGTGTCCGGCGAAGTGCGACTGACGTTCGGCAGCGACGAGCTGGTGCGCGGCATTCCGTTTCTCGTCGCGGTGATCGGGCTGTTCGGCATCGGCGAGATTCTCGTCACGGTGGAGCAGGGGCTGCGCTTCGAGGGCGTGCGCGCCCGCGTCGGCCTGCGCGACGTGCTCGGCAGCGTGCGGCAGATGCCGCGTTATGCGTGGGCGCTGGTGCGATCGACGTTGATTGGCTGCTGGATGGGGATCACGCCCGGCGGCCCCACCGCCGCGTCGTTCATGTCGTACGGCGTGGCGCGGCGGTTCTCCCGGCGTCAGGCGAACTTCGGACGGGGAGAGATCGAGGGCGTTGTTTCGCCGGAAGCGGCCGATCACTCCGCCGGCGTCTCGGCGCTGCTGCCGATGCTGGCGCTTGGCGTGCCGGGGTCGGCCACTGCGGCCGTGATGATGGGCGGGCTGATGATCTGGGGGCTGCAGCCCGGCCCGTTGCTGTTCGTCGAGCAGCGCGAGTTCGTCTGGGGACTCATCGCGTCGATGTACGTCGCCAACGTCGTCGCCGTCATCCTCGTGCTGGCGACCGTACCGTTCTTCGCATCGATCCTGCGCATTCCGTTTTCGATCATCGGCCCGCTGATTATCGTGACGTGCCTGACCGGGGCGTACACAGTGGCGAGCAGCCTGTTCGACGTGGTGCTGGCGCTGGTGTTCGGGGCGGTGGGCTACGTGTTCAAGAAACTGGACTATCCGGTGGCGCCGCTCGTGCTGGCGCTGGTCCTGGGCGATCGTGCCGAAGTGGCGTTCCGGCAGTCGATGATTCTGAGCGGCGGATCGCTGGGCGTGTTCTGGAGCAACGGAATCGCGGCAACGCTCTCGACGCTGGCGATCGTCATCGCCATGTTCCCGTTCATCGCGCGGCTGCGACGTATTCGCTCGTAGTGTTCGCCTTTAGGCGGACCTGACGCCGCCGCAAGCCTGACTATTTGCTAATCGTGGCCTGCACGCGGTCGGCGGCGTCGCGGGCGCGCGCCCTGGCTTCGGGCTCCCAGCTGCCCTTGTCCGCGTAGGTCATGAGCAGTCCCATCGCTTTCGCCTTGGCCTGAATATCGGGCACGTCGATGCCGATCGTCTCCACCGCCGCAACGGCCATCATCCGCACTTCCATGCCGCCGATGGCAGCGCTCGAATCCAGCGGTTGTTTCAGCAGCTCTATCGCCTGCTGAGACGCCGCGGAGTTCAGCTTTCCGACAACGGCCTGCACGAGCGCGTTGATGGCCGGCATGCGCACGCCGTTGACGCCGCTGCGCATCGGCGCGCCGAGCACCGCCACCGCGGCTGATGCGAGAGCAGGGTCGGCCGGGTTTCTCGTGATGCTGTTCAACGCGTCGATCGTGGCGTTGCGGATTTCCCCCTGACCCGAGTCCAACGGCGCGGCAAACGCGTTGACCGCCGTCAGCTTGACCTTCGCGTCGGCGGAGCTGTTCGCGATCTCGGCGATTGCGTATACGGCCGGTATGCGGATGTGATCGGACGAACTTCCGACCGGCTGGCGGAGCAGCTCGAGCGCCTTCAGCTTGACGTCGGCGTCGGGTCTCGCGAGCGCGATCAGCCGGACGCGATGCATCGCATCGACACGCGTGCGCGTATCCGCGCTTCCAACCTTGCTCGACAGCGTGGTCAGTTCGGCGAGGGCCTTTGCCAGGTCTGCCTGCGCGAGCGCGGGCAACACCATGGTCAGGATAACGATCACAGTCCAGCCAGGGAGCATCCAACGTCGCATACGCACCTCAATCTCTTATTGCTGAGCTGAGGGCAGTATAGATGGATTGCGTCAGTTGGGCGATGAGGTCCAGCGTCCGATCGAGGATAAGCTGCGTCAGTGCAGGCGCCCGCGAAGCCAGGCAGGGAAACCGATGAAGGCCCGTCCGATTTCGAGCGCGATAACGGCGACGGCGACCCACGGCGCGACGTCGCACGGGGTCATGGCCTGCGGTCGCCGCGTTTCGTCCGCGCCCACTGTCTGAATCGCAGCGTGAGGAGCATGAATACAGCGCCGCCGATCCACGGAATTACGTAGCTACGCATGCCTGGGAGAAGTGTAACGCCGTTGGGCATCCGGGCAAGCGAAGGGGGCGGATCACGCCGCACGTCGGCCGCGCGCGGGCATCTCTGGGCTGCGCACGGCGGCCGCAGTTCCCATTGCGGGCATCGGGGGGCGGTCACACAGCCAGCCGACGACGGCGATCGCGTCGATGACGCGGCGCGCCACAAGACCTGACGCGCGGCCGGCGAGCGTGGCGTGCTGCAGATACGCACGGTCGGTGAGCCGTGCGATAACCAGCATCAGGAACAGCCCGACTACTCCAAGCATCACAGCCTCCTGACAACGGTGATGGGCAACGGTTGTGCCGGCTGAAAGAGTGCGAATTAGCCGTTTCCTCTGAATTCAGCAGTGGACAGGCGCCGAAGGGCGGATAATCCGCTGGCAGCGGGAGGGAGGAGCGATGGTTCGACAGATGAGCAGGCAGGTTCGCTCGTTGACCGCGGTGGCGGCGGTGGTGTGTGCATCGATCGTGACGGCTCGAGGGCGCGAGGTGCCCCAGGCGCCCACGGCTGTGCCGCGTCAGAGCGCCCCGGATGCGCGCCAGTGGATTCAGCTGTTCAACGGGCGCGACCTGGCCGACTGGACGATCAAGTTCTCGAAGCACGACCTCGGCGAGAACTACCGCAACACCTTCCGCGTGGCGGACGGGCAGCTGCAGGTCCGGTACGACCAGTGGCCGTCCTTCAACGGCGAGTTCGGCCACATCTTCTACAAGGATCCGTTTTCGTATTACCTGCTTGCCGCAGAGTACCGTTTCGTCGGCGAACAGGTGGCCGGCGCGCCCGCATGGGCGATCCGCAACAACGGCCTGATGCTGCACAGTCCGCACCCGCGGACGATGCTGAAGGATCAGGATTTTCCGATCGCGCTCGAGATCCAGCTGCTCGGCGGGCTCGGCAAAGGGCCGCGGACGACCGCGAATCTCTGCACGCCGGGCGCTCACGTCGTGATGAACGGGCAGCTGCACACGCCGCATTGCACCAACTCGACGTCAGCGACCTACGAGGGCGATCAGTGGGTGCGTGTCGAGGTGCTCGTCCACGGCGACGAGCTGGTCCGGCACATGATCGACGGGAAGCCGGTGCTCGAATACGCGAAGCCGCAGATTGGCGGTGGTGGTGTGTCGCCCGTCGATCCGGCGGTCAAGGTCGATGGCACGCCGATGGCCGGCGGTTACATTTCGCTGCAGGCGGAGACCGCACCGATCGATTTCCGGAAGGTCGAGCTGCTGAACCTCGAAGGCTGCATGGATCAACGCTCACCCAGCTATCAGGCCTACTTCGTCAAGTCCAAGCCGGCGATGTGCCGGTGAGTGTGTGAATCCGCGTCCTCCGTATGCCTCTGTGTGCTGGCGGTATAGCATTGATCCGCCACCAAGGAGAGTGACGGAATGCCGGATCGCGACATCATTCAGGAGCGCGGGCGCTCGCTCGAGGACGATTACTTCAGGAAGAAGGATCGGGAACTGGTCGAAAAGATCCAGCGCGCGGCGGACGCCGATCGCGCGCGCGCGGACGTCGGCCGCGCCGCCGGACTCTCCGATCCGGCGCTGGCGCAGGAGCTTCTCGATCTCGGTTTCACCGCGGAGACCGTGGCGCTGCTGCCGCTCGTGCCGATTCTGCAGATGGCGTGGGCAGAAGGCGGCGTCAGCCAGTCCGAGCGCGACCTGATCATCCGTTTTGCCAGAAGCCGCGGGATTGCCGAGGGGAGCGCCGCGGATCAGCAGCTCACATCCTGGCTGGCGAACCGGCCGGGCGAGGCGGTGTTTGGCCGTGCCGGCCGTCTCATCCGGGCGGTGCTCGACTCCGGCTCCGATCCGGGCCTGAATGCGGATGATCTCGTCGCTTACGCCGAAAAGATCGCGTCAGCGTCCGGCGGCGTGTTCGGGATCGGAAAGATCTCGAGCGAGGAGCGGGCGCTGCTCTCCGGCCTCGCCGCCGACCTCAAAGGCCGCCAAGCCTGATCGTCGTGGCCTTCGTGGCTTAAAATCCGGCCTGCCAGACGGTCC
>JBOGIQ010000347.1:0-6440 GCA_050742535.1 Vicinamibacterales bacterium
TCTACGAGGCGCACAACGAGGTTCGTCGCGTCTATCTTGGCGATCGCATCGTTCCCGAAGCCGATCGCCTGCCGGGACGGAACGGTCATTCGACCGGCCGGTGGGAAGGCGACACGCTCGTCGTGGAGACGACCAACCTCGTGGAGCAGGCGGATCAGCGCTTCGCGCACAGCGACAAGGCGCGCATCGTCGAGCGTTACCGGATGACCAAAGGCGCGAAGGGTGAGCGGGTTCTCGTCGCTGAGATGACGTTGACCGACCCGGTCTTCTATACGAAGCCGGTGACGTCAGAGAAGCGATGGGCGGAGGTTCCGAACGGCCATCTGCTGCCGTACGAGTGCGCCGAGGAAGCGTGGAACATTCATCTCGAGAAGCTCGCGGAGAAGCGTAAGTAACCGGAAGGATCACGTCATGAAAACGTTACGTCTTTTCGCAACAACGGCGGCGCTGGCAGCCCTCTGTGCCACGGCCGTCACGGCCCATCACTCCGCGCAGCAGTTCGATTTCGGCCGCAGTGTGCCGATCAGCGGCGTCGTCAAGCGGTTCCAGTCGATCAATCCGCACATGCGGCTGGTGATCACCGTGACGGACGCGAAAGGCACCCGCGACATCTCGTTCGAGGGCCACAGCACGAACAACATGTATCGAGCCGGCTATCGCGACGGGATGATCAAGGTCGGCGACAAGATCACGGTGTATGTGGCGCCGCTGCGCGACGGTTCGGACGGTGGCTACGTCACGGCCGCGTCAACGGCGGACGGCCGGCGGTTCGGACCCCAGTCACGCGCCGAGCAGGAAGCCGAGCGCGCGAAAGCGGAAGGCAAGTAGAGTCCGCCCGCGCGTAGTGTCCGCCTTCAGGCGGACCGGAACGTCACCCCTCCAGGAGGCCGGCCGTGAACACCCGCCGGCCTCCGAGCGCGTAGTGAAAACACCACAGCGCAACCCCGCCGAGGAAAAGAATCTGCAGTAATCCCGACGAAGCGTACCAGAGCGAGAAATCGCTGGTGACGGGATTACGCGCCCGTAATCATCCGAAAGGTCACGATGTTCGCCGTGAGGGCGAGGAGGCCGAAGCGCATGGCCATGCCCACCTGCAGTGCTCCCGCCACAGCGACGAATACGACTGTGTATGCGTTGGGCCGGACAGGGAGGATTTGCGCGAGGGCGGACGAACAGAAAGAACTGAAACAGACCAACTAAGAGAGCGAAGGAGACGTCCGCGGCCCAGCCGCCGATGCGGTTCGCACGTCCGCCCCCTCGAACTGTCGGTATGTGTCGCGAAGTGGCTGCGCGTAGCCGAATCCCGCGACCATTTCCCGAGCCTTCTGCTCGAGGACTTCCGCCGAGTGGGGCATCGGTGTCAGGTTGACCTGGACGGTCTGGCTCCCCCAATACACCAGCGTCACCAGTCCTGCTGCGATCAGCGCCCGGCACGCGACGGCGGCGCCCACCGAGAGCCGGCCCGTGTCGTCCGATGCCGCAACCATCGCAGGCGACGGCGTCTCGCCGGCTGCCAGCGCCTCGGCGAGCGGATCGCCGCCGGGCAGCGCGCGGGCCACGTCGAGGGTGGAGGCAAATCGTTTCGCCGGATCGGGTTCGACGCAGCGGTGAATGACTTTTTCGATGACCGGGTCGATATCCTTCGAGGTCGTGGTCAGCGTTTCCGTCCGCGGTGAGGCGGGGTGCCACTACGGATGTCATGGCCGGTGATCGCGTCGGCGACGGCGGCCAGGCCGAAGTCCATGATCAGCAGCTGGCCGCGGCCGTCGATCATGATGTTTGCCGGCTTCAGGTCGCGATGGAGGACGCCCTTCCCGTGTGCCGCAGCGAGTCCCGCGCACAGGCGCCGGGCGAACTCCGACGCCTCAACCGGCCGATGCGGCGGAGCAACGACGCGAGGTCCTCGCCGTCCACGTACTCCATCGAAATGAAGGGAGCCCCGTTCACCTCGCCGAGGTCGTAGACGCGGCAGACGTTGCGGTGTGAGATCTGCCGCGCGATGCGTACTTCGCCGCGGAAGCGCTCCATCAGGCTGGGGTTGAATACCGCGGCCTCCGGCAGGAAGTTCAGCGCGACCTGCTGTTCGAGTTTCAGGTCGTGTGCGCGATAGACCTCACCCATGCCGCCCCGGCCGAGCAGGCCCAGGATCCGATAGTGCTCCCCGAGGACGATGCCGACGGGAAAGCGCCCATCGTGGAGTCCCGCTGTAGCCGGATAGTGGTTATCCGCCTGAAGGCGGACTCCACGATCAGGCGGTGCCGTGACAACTGCGCTGGCGGCGAGATTGGCGCCGCAGCTCGCGCAGAACCGGCTCGCGGCGGCCACGGTCGTGCCGCACGCCGGGCAACGCGGGTATTCCATGGGATGCGGGATTCGAACTCAAGATCCGCCTGAAGGCGGACACTACGGCGGTCTTCGCTGTCTTCGCCGTTAACCTGTGCGCCCGAGCATCTGCAGGATCCCGAGCGTGAGCCACGGCACGTAGGTAATCAGCAGCACGCCGATCAGCAGGATCCCCAGCATCGGCAGCGTCGCCCACGTCACCTCGAGCACCGGTTTGTTGAACCGGTATGACGCAAGGAGCAGGTTCAGTCCGAGCGGTGGGTGCAGATAGCCCAGTTCGAGGTTGGCGATGAAGATGACACCGAGGTGAACGTAGTTGATCCCGTACGCGTCCGCCAGCGGCAGCAGCAGCGGTACCACGACGACGATGGCGGAGAAGATGTCCATCACCGTGCCGACGAGCAGCAGGAAGCCGTTGAGGGCCAGCAGGAACGCCCACTTCGACTGGATGTGCGCCTGCGTCCACTCGATGAGCAGCGTCGGCACCTGGGCGTTCACGAGGTAGTTGGTCAGCCCGACAGCGATCGACAGGATGACGAGGACGCCGCCGATGAGCGCGACGCACTCGCCGGCGACGCGCACCACGTCCTTGAACGTTGGCACGTCGCGATGGATGAATCGCTGCACGATGAGCGCATACAGCGCGGCGACCGCCGCCGACTCGGACGTCGTCGCGTAGCCGCTGAAGAGCGCCCACAACACGACGATCGGCAGCGCCATCTCCCACTTCGCGTCCCAGAGCGCCGCGGCCAGTTCCCTGAACGTGAAGGGATGCCTGGTGGCGTTCGTCTTGACCGCTTCGCGCACGCCGAGCGCTGCCAGCAGCCCGAGCATGAGCATTCCCGGCACGAACCCGCCGATGAACAGGTCCTCGATCGCGACGTTCTGCGCGACGATGGCGTAGAGGATCAGCGGGACGGACAGCGGGAAGAGCAACCCCAGGGAACCTGACGCCGTCAGCAGCCCGATGGCGAAGCGCTCCCGGTAGCCCTCCTTGATGAGGGCCGGGAGCAACAGGCCGCCGAGCGCGAGGATCGTGACGCCCGAGCCGCCGGTGAACAGCGTGAAGAACGCGCACAGCGTGGCCGCCGCCACGGCCGTTCCTCCCGGCGCCCACCCGAACATCGCGCGCAGCGCGCGGAGCAGGCGTGTCGGCGAATTGCCTTCGGCCAGGAAGAATCCCGTCAGCGTGAAGAGCGGGATCGCCGCGAGGTTGGCGGCCGGCGACGTCAGCTCTTCGTAGGCCTTGATCAGCGGGACGATCGGCCGCGTGCCGTCGATGAAGAACGCCACCATCGCGATGCCGCCGAGCAGCGCGAAAATCGGCGTGCCCAGCACCCCGGCGATGAGGATGCCGAGGATCCAGGGGAGGAGCGCCGCGCCTTCGAACCACTCGAAATTCCGTGCGGCCAGGTAGCCCAGCGGCACACCCGTCACCGTGATGACGCGCCCCCACCAATGCGGGGTTGCTTTCCACGCCAGCCGGAGCGCGATCAGCGTGAAGGCGATCGGGAACGCGAGCGTCGAGACCCAGACCGGGACGTCGACGGCGACGATCGTTCCCGCCTCCCTTTCGCTCTGGACGAGCGCCAGGCCGCCGACCGCAAACATCATCGCGATGGCGGCGCCGGCGAAGCCAGAGACGACGTGCGCGATGTTGATTGTGCCTTTGGGAAGGAATTCGCCGGTGGCCAGCGTCAGCAGCTTGCCTTCGCGGGCGCCGATGGCGGCGCCCAGCAGGCCGACCCAGAGCGTGAGGTTGAGCGTGAACGGGCCGGCGCCGGGGATACCGCGCTGCAGCAGCTGCCGCATCGCGATCTCTGCGAGCGGCAGCAGCATGATGCCGGCCAGGGCGAGAGTCGCCACGAGGTTTTCGAAGCCTCTAGCCGCGGTGACGATGCGGCTCAAATCGGCGACTCGCGAAATTCAAAATTCAAAATGCAAAATGCAAACACGGCGTCGCAACGGCCAGGCACGGTTTGCGTTGTGCATTTTGCATTTTGCATTACGGTTTCTTCGTCTTCCGAAACGCGTCGCGCTCGCGGACGATGGCATCGTAGATGTCGGCCGGCACCAGCGTGCCACGAATGGTCGCGACCAGACGGTCGGCCTCGGCGCGGAACGTCGCCAGGGCTTTGGCGTCGGGCGTATTGACCGTCAATCCGCGCGTCTTCATCGCGTTAATCGAATTGGTATCGAGCTGGACCGCCTCTCCCAGCAGCCGCTTCTCCGCGCTCTTCGCCGCGGCGGCAACGGCGGCTTTGTCCTCCGCCGACAGCTTGTTCCAGGCGCTGTTGGTCATCACGAGCGCGCCAAAGAGCGGCGCGAAGTCGACGTCGAGCATGTATTTGGCGTCGCGGTGAACCTGCAGCAGCGACGCGGCGTACGGCGGCATCGGCGCCGCGTCGATCATCCCGTTCGGCAGTTTGAGCTGGGCCGGGATGTCGCCGGAGTTGAGCGGCACGGGCCGGAAGCCATTCTGCTTGTACCACTGGACCATCCGGTCGTCGCCCTGCGTCGTGAAGATCTTCGCGGTCTTGATGTCGGCCAATGTGTTGAGCGGATTCTTCGAGAACAGCTGCACCCAGCCGGCGCTGCCCCAGGCCAGCACCTTGAACCCGCGCGCCTCCATGCGCTTCTCCATCATCGGTCCCATGCGTTCGAGCACGTGCTTGGCTTCCGCGTCGGAGGCGAAGAGGAAGGGAATTCCGAACACACCGAACCCGTCGTCGATCGACGACAGGCCGGGCAGCATCAGGAGGCCGCCCTGGAGCTGATCGACGCCCGGGCGCATCATCCGCAGCGTCGCTTCCTCGCTGCCCTGCGTGCCGCCGGCGTAGACCGTCAGCTTCACGCGGCCGGATGTCTTCGCCTCCCATTCGGCGCCCATGTCGAGCATCGCCTTGTGGTACGACGAGTTGACCGGCGCGACGGTGGCAACCCTGATGGTCGTTTGTGCGGCCGCATCCGGCGCGACCAGCGCGAAGACGGCGAGCGAAAGCAGGCTGTGGCGGAACATGAAACCTCCATCAGTGGGGCGTATCCACTGGAAGAGTACTACTCACGGGTACTCTTCGACCCCGGTTTTGCGGCCGCGACAACGGAGCGGCCGTCGAGAAGGTGGAAGGACATACCACTAATTGGCGAATTTTTCGTCGATGCGCTCGAGCAGCAGGCGCGCCCGTTTCTGCATGACGAGAGTGACGAGGCGACTCGCCGGATCCTTCTCAGCATCTATCGCCAGGGCGGTTTTCAGCAAGCGCTCGAATTCGGCGCGATCCTGGCTGGGGACGGCGACACCTGTGGCCAGGGCGACGTAGGGTCCGGGGGCCAATCCGCCCTGCAACTCGACGGCCTTGGCGAAGTGCTCCCGCGCGCGGGCGCGGCTGCCGCCCAGTTCGTCGGGGAGGCTGTCGAGCGTAATGAATAGTTCGTGTAACGTGCCTTTGCTCCACGTTTCGTCCAGGGCCAAGGCGCGTTCGGCCAGCACCCGGACCGTCGGCAGATCGATAGCCAGATCGGGCCGATCGATGCCGAGAGAGATAGCCGCACCCCACGACGCGGCCGTCCAGTACAAGAGGGGCACATCGGCTGCTTTGGCCCTGGCGGCAACCATCTCAGGGTTCAACAGCAGCGCCTCGCTGGTCTTGGCGCCGAACCGGACGTCCATCGCCCGGAAGCAGTAACGGCGGGCACGAAGGTACAGCCTCAGCGCCCGATCCTGAGCTTCGCGGATCTCGGCCCGGCGGCTGGCTGGCAGCGCCTCGGCCTCAGTTTCGACATATGCATACGCATACTGAGTGAAGCCGCTGCACGTCGACAGCAGGAGGCCCTGGTGCCGCGGGGTGGATTCGAGCAGCGTTTCGTACAGCTTCAGGGCGAACGGAATCGCGTCGCCAACGAGCTTGACGTCCTCGTCGCTGGTGAAGGTCGTGCCCGTTTCCGACAACGTGTCTGCGACCGTGTTGACCGCCATCTGTTTCAGCGAGCACCCCGGCGCGCCCGCCGCCGCCACGATCAGCAGAAATCGAACGAGACGATGCACGGGGCTCAATTTACAACGGCGGGGCGGACAGGACGGCTGAAAAACCCTGAAT
>JBOGIQ010000348.1:0-6431 GCA_050742535.1 Vicinamibacterales bacterium
GCCTCGGTTGCGGCCGCTGGCGCGGCGGGCGGCGGAGGCGCCGGGGCGAGAGCGGCGATCAGCGGCGAACGCTCCGCGTCGCTGGACCAGCGAAACACTTCGATCGTCAGCGGAGCCTCGGTGGTTCCGACGCCCACCGCGCGGAGTGTGAGCACCGGCTCCGCGGCAGCGGCGGGGAGCACCAGGGCCAGCGCGATCACCAATACGGCGGGTCCGCTCGCGATTTGCCGTACAGCTCGCGGCACCCGCCCCACGCTACTGACGGTCACTGTCGTTCGTACCCTTCGTGCGGCCCAGCCACTCGACGAGCCGCTCCAGTTCATCGTCGGCGAGCTTGGCGCCGCGCTCGCGCATGTCCACCGTGACGACGCGCCACCGCTCGGGCGCGAACCGCGCGTTGTTGACACGGTCGATCCCGTGGCACGCGGTGCTGCACGACCGCTTCAGGAGCGCCTCTGCTTCGGCGTCCGAGAAGAAAGTCGTTATTTCCTGCGCGACGTACGCGCGCGGGAACGGCTTGGTGGTCGGTCCGAACCGCACCTCCAGCCAGTCGAGAAGAATGGTTCGATCCTGATCCGGAAGCGGGACCTCGAGTCCCTTGTGCTTCGAGGTGAGCAGCTTGTCCCAACCCGCGCGGTCCAGCGCGTTGTAGGCGTAGTCGTCGATGCCGTGGCAGGAGGTGCAGTTCTTGAAGATCACCTGCCGGACAGGGCCTTGCGGCGGCACGACCGCCGGGCGCGTCGCCCTGCCGCCCAGCTGCGCGGCGACGGGTGTGGACGTCGCCCAGACGATCGTCGCCACGCACACCCACAGCAGGCTGCGAATCATCCTCACACCATCTCCAGCGGCTGCATCCGCCCGGTGCTCGTGCCGATCTTGTCCATCTCGATCCCGTAGAGGTGCATGAGGCTGAGCAGCATGTTCGACGTGCGCTGCGTGTTGTCCGGGAACGCCAGATGGCGATTGCCCTTGAACGTGCCGTCGATGCCGCCGACGAGAATCACCGGCACCTTCTCGTGCGCGTGGCGGTGCGAGTTGCCCATGTTGCTGCCCTTGTAGATCAGCACGTGGTCGAGCACGGTCCCGTCGCCGTCGGGGATCTTGTTCAGCTTCTCGCAGAAGTACGCCAGGTTCTGCACGTGGTAGCGATTGACCTTGGAGTAGTTGGCGATGTTCTCCGGTTTGTCGCCATGGTGCGACGTGCCGTGCCAGCCGCCGGTGAAGCCCGATTCGGGGAAGCTGGCCCCGCTCAGGTCGCGGCCGAGCATGAAGGTGATCGAGCGCGTGATGTCGCCTTCGAGCGCCAGCGCCATCAGGTCGTACATCAGCCGGAAGTGCTCGTGCCTGTTCTGCGGCAACCCGAACGGGATGTCGCTCTCGGGCTCCTTCACCGCATTGCTCATCGCGATGCGGATGCGGCGTTCGAGCTCACGGATGTTGTCGACGTAGGTGTCGACGCGTGCCTTGTCTCCCGCGCCAAGCGACGTCTTGAACGATCCGAGCTGGTCGACGACCGCGTCCAGAATGCTGGCGTTGCGCTGCCGCTCGCGGCGGCGCTCCTCGGCGCTGGTGCCGTCGCCGAACAGCCGCTCGAACACGACGCGCGGGTTGATCTGTGTCGGCAGCGGCTGCGTCGGCGAGGCCCAGGAGATCGAGTTCGTATAGGCGCAGCTGTAGCCCCAGTTGCAGTTGCCGAAGTTGCCCGTGTCCTCGACGCCGAGCTGCAGCGACGACAGGATCGTGTCCTGTCCGTATTTCGCCGCGATGTGCTGATCGATGGTCGTGCCGAGGAACGGGCTGACCGCGTTGCGCCGCGGCCGGGCGCCCGAGAGCAGCACGGCGCCGCGGGCGTGGTCGCCGCCCGGTTCGTCGGTCGTGGCCATCGCCTCCGGCATGTCGAGCCCGGTGATGAGGACGACGCGGCTGCGGAACGTCTCCAGCGGCTTGGTGATGAACGAGAACTCGAAGTCGCGCCCTTCCTTGAGCGGACTCCAGTAGCCGGGCGCCGCGCCGTGCGGGTGCCAGATGCCGACGAAGCGCCGCACGGGCGCCGCGGCCGTCAGCCGCGCCGGCGTCAGCGCCGGAACCATCGACTCGAGCAGCGGCAGGGCTAAGGTGACGCCTGCTCCCCGCAGAAAGGTGCGCCGGGCAATGTGCTTCTTTGCGATGAACATAAGTGCCTCTATCGGTTTCTGTCAGTGAGTCGCGTTCACCTTTTCGGTCGCCTTCTCGCGCATCTGGAACTGGGCGCTTCGCACGACCCCCAGCACGATGGCGGAGAACCGCTGATTCTGTCGCTCAGCGTCGCGCGCGATCGCGCGCACCGCCGGCATGTCCGGGTACTCGATCCCGCGGCCGATGGCGTAGGTCATCAGCTTCTCGACGAACATCCGCACGAACTGCGGTGAATAGCGCTGCAGCGCCGTCCGCAGTCCGGTGGGGCCCTCTGCCTCCTGGCCGTCCCACAGCTTGACCTTCGCGTCGATCGACGTGCCGCCGTTGCCGCCCTGCTTCGACCGCCAGCTCGCATCCGCATCGAGATTCTCGAGGGCGAACCCGATCGGATCCATGATCTTGTGACAGCTCGCGCACACCGGGCTGGCGCGGTGCAGCGTCATCTGCTCGCGCAGCGTCAGCAGCTTCCCGCTGTCGCTCTTCGTTTCTTCCAGCGCCGGGACGTTCGGCGGTGGCTCGGGCGGCGGCGTGCCGAGGATGTTCTCGAGCACCCAGACGCCGCGCTTCACCGGCGAGGACCGGAAATTCTGCGTCCACGTCACCGCGAGGAAGCTGCCTTTCCCGAGCAGCCCGCGGCGATAGTCCATCTCCGGCGGCAGCGTGACGCGGCGGAACCGCGACCCATAGACGTTGGGAATGCCGTAGTGCCGCGCCAGCCGCTCGTTGACGAAGGTGTAGTTGGCGTCGAGCAAATCGAGGATGTTGCGATCCTCGCGGACGATGCTTTCGAAGAACAGCTCCGATTCGCGCTTGACGCTTTGCCGCAGCTCGTCGTCCCAGTTTGGATAGAACACGCCGTCGGGCGCCGTCGCCGGGAGATTGCGCAGATACAGCAGCTGCTGCGCGAAGTTCGAGACCAGGGCGTCGGCGCGCGGATCCGCGAGCATCCGCCGGACCTGCTGCTCGAGCACGCGCGGCTGGCTCAGACGGCCCTGGCTGGCCGTCGTGATCAGCTCATCGTCGGGAATGCTGCTCCAGAGGAAGAACGACAGACGCGACGCCAGCTCCAGATCGCTGATGCGATACACCTGACCGGCGGGAACGGCTGCAGGTTCCCGTTCGGCGCGCACCAGGAACTGCGGGCTGGCGAGCAGCAGTCGCAGCGCGTACTCGATGCCGTCTTCGAACGTCGCGCCTTTGCGCCCGTCGCCGAAGAACGTCATCAGCGTCGTGATCTCCCGCGGCGTCGGCGGACGGCGGTAGGCACGCCGGGCGAGTGTGGTGACGATCTGCTGCGCGCACGCGGGTTCCGGCGTTGCGTTGGCGGGACGGCACACGAAGATTTTCCGCCGGCTTGCCGAGTCCGCCGGCCGCTGGGCGTTGAACGGACCCTGAATCCGGACGAACCCGATCGCCGGGTAATTCTGGATCTGCGGGATGCTGTTGTTCTCGAGCGACTGCCGGTCGTAGTGGCGGATCAGGTCGAGGCTCGGCCGGTAGTTCGTCGCGATAAACGTGGCTCCAACCACGCGCGAGCCGGCGCGTACCGGAACCGTGACTTCAAGCGTGCCGTCCGCTTCCGCCGTCATGCCGACGTTCGCGCCGACGCCTCGATACGGCCACAGGTGCGCGCGCTCGCCGTCGATGATGAGCGCGAGCTGTTCGTTCGGGATGAAGCTGCCGATGCCGAAGTTCTGGATCGAGAATTTGTACTCGCCGTCGGCGGGGAAGTCGTGCGACGCGACGATTCCTCCGCGCGTGCCGAACGGCATTCCATCCATGCGGTGGTTCTGCGAGGCGTCGTTGGTGGCCAGGTAGGTCGCTTCGGTCGGCGACTTCCAGTAGCCGACCGCCATGCGCGACACGCGCGCCGCGGCCGTCGCGTACGACTCGAGCAGCGTGGGCGAGATCGTCAGCGAGCCGGCGATGTTGTCGAAGCCGTGGGCGGAGTCGTCCGGCGGCAGCAGGGCGCTGACATCGATCCGCAGGTCGAGCAGATCGCGGATCGCATTCGCGTATTCGGTCCGGTTCAACCGGTGCAGCACGACTGAACCCGGCGGCGTGCGTCCCTTCGTCGCGCGATCGACGGTGGTTTCCAGCCAGTCGCGCAGCGCGTCGTATTCAGCCAGCGGCGGCCGCGGCACGTCCGGCGGGGGCATGACGCCCGCGCGCAGCTTCCGGATTACCTTTTCCCACACGTCGGCGTGATCCGCGACGTTTGCCAGGTCGAGTCCCTGCAGCGACAGGTTCTGTGTCTTGAGCCGATCGTTGTGGCAGGAGACGCAGTACTTGTCCAGCAGTGCCCGGGCCTGCTCGGACGACAATGCCGCGGAGGCGGGTGCGGGTGCTGGCTTCGACTGGCCGCCAAGCGTCGTGATCGAGGCGACCAGCACGAGTACCAATCCGGCCGCTGAATACACGAATCCCGAACGGGCGCCACGCCGTGGCATATGGCGCCGAGGGTCGCACGACCCCGCGGCCACTTCAAGCGGCATAGTGCTTATTCGCTAACGGAATATCGCTGTCGAGCATAGCGCGATTTATTCCGCAGCGGAATATCGCTCATCACGATTGACGGTCCGGGTCCCCTTCGGCAGTATCCGGCCGCACCCGCGCTGCGGCGGGCCTGTCCAGGCTCTGCCGCCCAGGGTCACACCAACCGCTACAAGGAGGGTTCGTATGCGTGGAATCCTGAGGTTGTGGACGATCGCCTCCATCTACGTGCTCCTTCCAGCGCTCGCGGCGGCGCAGGGCGCTGTAGGACGGGGAACCCTGACTGGAACGGTGCGCGACGCATCGGGCGGCGTGCTGCCCGGCGTCACGGTCGAGGCCGCGAGTCCCGCGCTCATCGAAAAGGTACGGACCGTCGTCACCGACAGTGCCGGGATCTACCGAATCGTCAATCTCGACCCTGGCGTCTACACGCTGACTTTCACGCTGGAAGGCTTCAGTCAGGTGAAGCGGGAGGATGTTCAGCTGGCGGGATCGGCCACGTTGACCATTCCGATCGACATGCGCGTCGGCACGCTCCAGGAAACCATCGTCGTCACCGGTGAAACGCCGACAGTGGACGTCCAGTCCACGCGCCGCGAGGCGGTGATAGACGGCGACGTGATTTCGGTGCTCCCCGGAACGCGTTCGACGGGGTCGCTCATCACCATGATCCCCGGCCTGGAAACCTTCGGCGCGGCATTGGGCCCATCGCCTGGTCTGGTGTTCTTCTTCGCGCGAGGCGGGCCGGTCAGCGAAGGCCGCTTCAACATGAACGGCATGCCGGTCGCCAACGCGTTCGCGGGTGGCGGCGGCTCCTCGTTGATTTACGACACCGTGAACGTCGACGAAATCGCCTTCACGATCGCCGGCGGCATGGGGGAATACGACATCGGCGGGCCGGTGCTCAACATCGTGCCGCGCTCGGGCGGCAACACGTTCCAGGGACAGGCGTTCACCAACTTTTCGAACGACAGACTGCGCGGCGATAATCTCACGCCGGAGCTCATGGCGCCGACGCCTGGGCCGAACCTCCGCGAAACGCCTGGTGTCATCAAGGCGTACGACGCCAACATCTCGTATGGCGGGCCGATCGTGCGCGATCGCCTGTGGTTCTACGGCAGCTATCGGAAGCTGAACACGGAGACGGCCGTCGAGGGCGTTGTCGGCAACGCGAACGCATTCGACCTCTCGAGATGGGATTGGAGAGAGGAGCGGAGCGTGACCGCCCGCAGTTCGGCGGGGCGGTCGATCTACATCGGGCGTCTCACGGCGCAGGTCGCCGCGAAACACCGCGTGGCGGTCAACTACGAGCATCAGGAGCGATGCGACGGGACGCCGCTCAAGGTCGAGACCGACGGTTGTCACGCTCGGGGCGCGGATTGGGTTGCGGCGACGGCGACGTCTTCGCCCGAGGCGTCCCTCAACTACCTCGATGTCCCATATACCGTTGTCCAGGGCCGCTGGACGAACCCGTTGACGAGCCGGATGATGATCGAAGCCGGCGGGACCTACTACTCGTATCGTCACGCCGGCGGCTTCCTGTCCCTTCCGCCAGACGGCATTTTCGACATCGGTGTGACGGAGCTTTCCACTGCTACCAACCCGGCGACAGGTACGCCGTACGCCCCGCGCGCGAACTACACCTACCGCGCGCTCTCCGAGTACCGCGACGACACCGCCAGCCCGAACAACTGGAACGCATCCGTGTCGTATGTGACCGGATCGCACAGCTTGAAGGTCGGCTATCAAGGTGCGTATCAGGC
>JBOGIQ010000349.1:0-6423 GCA_050742535.1 Vicinamibacterales bacterium
CGTGTGGGGGGCCTTTTCAGTCCCAATCTCCAGCTCCCCGTGCAACATGATCCACTCGGTGGTCAGTTCAAGGTCTCTGTTGTTGGCGAAGCTGAGTTTGCCGTCGACGGTCAGACCGCCCAAGGCCGGCGGACTGACGTCGAGGACCACTGCCTTGCCCGCTGCGATGGTGACCTTGTCGCCTGCGACTGGCACCTTGCCGTTTGGCCAGGTGGCGCGATCAGACCAGTTCGTCGGCCTGGCCGCCGGCGATCCGGCATTCTGAGCGTGAACGACAGCGAACACGCTGCCGAGCAGGAATGCTGGAAGGAGCGAAGCAAGAAGGAACGAGCGATGGTGCTTACTCACGGAATCAACCCTCCTACTGGAAGATGACCAAGAACCGCAGCGGCACAGCATAGCCGCGATAGTCCGGCGCCAGCAGACATCAGGCAAACGTGCTGTCCGAGACTCTCGAACCCCAAGAGAATAGCCGAATTCCGAAAATCCCTGGGAGGCGCTGCAGCAGCTTTCGGAGCGGAAAGGCCTGAAATACAGGGGAGTTCGCGCGCGCGCAGGATAATTGGGTAACCATTCGGTAACACAATAGGTGCACCATCGCGACCGGAGGGCTGTGTATGAGACGAGCGGTCTTCGTCGTTGTCGCTGTCCTCGTGTGCTGCCCCATGGGGTCGTTCGGTCAGGGAGTCCCCAGCACACCCATCACATTGACGGACAAAATCACGCACCTCGAAGGTGTGTGGGTACTCGACCCGACTCAGGGCGTCCGCGGTTCTTGCGCCACGAAGGATCAGCCCGATCAGACCATCCGAATCAGCGTTTCGCCGCAAGGGGTGAATGTTGGACGTCCGCAGGCGCTCGTGCCGCTCGACGGAAGCCCGGTGACTGTGAAGGACAAGACCGTCGCAAGTGCAGCCCTTGACGCGGGCTGGCTCGCCATCACGATACGGACAATCGCCCCTATGAACAGGGGCACCACCAACGTCTTTCGCGATGTCTATGTCGCCGAGCGCCGGCAGATCCCATTCGAAAGCAATGTGAACTATGACGAGCTGACTATCTGGCGCAACTTCACTATCGAATGGCCGGACGGCTCACTGAGCAGCACTGCTTGCAGTTACCGGCAAGCGCTTGTCTACCGCCGACAGAAGTAGCCCACTACCCTCTTTGGCAGTGGCAGCCAGCCACGTCGTCACCGGAAAAGCGGCTTAGTTAGCGCGGATCGGAGACGATGGTAGCTGAAAGGTTCCACCGTTCTGAAGCCGTAGCGATTCAGCGCTGCCACCCGCTGACGATGAACAACTGACCAACGTCGTGCGTGTACGCATAGGCATATCCGCGGCCGTCGGGGAGCCAGTGCACGAACCCGACGCTTGTCACGCCGGAGCGATCCGGCGGCGCAAGCTCTTTCAATAGCGTGCGGCGTCCGCTCCAGGGCTCGACGAGGTCAACTCGCGCCGGGAGGACGCTGGTGTCGGCGACAACGACGCCATCTCCAGCGGCGTTCCACGTCAACAACTCATCGCCTGGGATGAAGCCCCTGGCATCGACGGGTGTTCCGCCTATCTCCAGAACCTGGAACAGGTCGCCGCGGCGGATCAGAAGGGTCCGATCGTCCCGGGCAAGCACGGCAGCGGTCACGTCGTCCGGTGTGACGACCGCCGCTGGTCCTCCCTTGATGTCCTGCGCGTAACAGCGGGCAGCGGTTGAAGCCTCGCGGCCGCAGTACAGCACTCTCGCGCCGTTCGTGAACCACTCGAGAGCGAATCGCGTCAGGTCGATCGGACCGCGGTCGAGCACGACCGGCTCACCAACGCCGGTGCGGTAGAACACGATCTTCTGGTCTGACGGTCTGTGCGCTGCCGCCCACGCACCGTCAGGCGACAGGCCCAGAGCCGTGCCGCGGCCAAGATGGACGACCGTATTCGCCGCAACGTTGCGCAGTGCGACCTGATAGTCGGCGCCCGCGCCCGGGCTGAAATCCTCGAAGGCGACGTATCGGCCGTCACCCGAAACAAAAGGAAAGATCGAAGAGTTAAGCCACCGGAATTCCCGCTCGACCGTCTGGCCGGGGATCTGACCGCGCAGGATGCTGCGCGCGTCGCCCCGCGTCAGCAACAGCCGCCCGTCAGCCGACACATCCGAGACGATCGCGTAACCGGGACCGGCTATGGCCTGCCGCAACGCTGTCCCATCAACCGGAGCCACGGTCACGTTGTACTGAGCGACCGAATCCGCTGGCGTGAAGAGGATGGACTGGCCGTCACGCGCCCACGCAAGGCCTTCAAGGCCGGGGTACTCCCCGCCCAGCGCCGTGACGCGTTTGTTGATGTCCACGACCTTCAGAGTGCCGCGGTTGTCGCCATCGCCGGGATGATCGAAGAACGCGACCCGCGTCGCGTCCGGAGACACGCGAAGGTCGCTGATGTACCCCGTGGGCGCCGTGTGCAGCACGGTCCCGGCCGGGTACTCGAGCTGCCACCGTCCATTCACCAATCGAGTCACCGCCACTGCCGACCCATCGGGAGAGAAGTCCGCTTCGGACACGTCCTGCATCCACGGCCGCGCCGCCCCTTCCATCGTCATGCGCGAGAGCGTGCCGGTGAAAATGCGGTGGTGAGTGAGACGAGCCCCCGTAATGGCGGCGATCTCGCCCGTCGACGAAACGGCGAGCAGGTGCGTCCGCGGCTCGCCGATTGGCCGGGGCACGATTGCACCTGGGGTTATCACGTACAGCGACGGCACAGTGCCGGTGTTCGCTGCGCTGAAGACAACCGTTCGGCCGTCGGGTCCGAAGCGCGCGTTCGTGATCCATTGGGGTTCCCAGGTCTTCGACTCGAACAGTACGCGCCCGGCCTCGCGCGGACGGCCGCGTTCGAGTCCAATTCCGAATGCCAGCGCGAGTGCCGCGGTCGCCAGGAGAATCACCCACCGCATCCCTCGTCGACCTGCCGTTGCCTGAACCGGACGTGGCACCGAATCCGACGCAGCGTCTGTCAGCGAGTCGAGCGCGAACGCGATATCGCGGGCGCTCTGAAACCGCTCGCCCGGATTCTTCTCGAGGCAATGCCTGATGATGCGGTCGATGGTGGCAGGTACGTCCGGGCGCGAGACCGACGCGTCTGGCGGCTCCTCCGTCAGAATCGCGGTCATGGTGTCGGCGGCCGTCGACTTCTGAAACGCGCGACGGCCGGTCACCATTTCGTAGAGGACAGCGCCGAACGCAAAAAGGTCCGCCCGAGGATCGACAGTCTGCCCGCGTACCTGTTCTGGCGCCATGTAGCCGAGCGTTCCCATCAGGATCCCGGGTCCGGTGGCAGCGGTCGTCGCATCCGAGGGCGACTGATTGAACCGGCGGGCCAGACCGAAGTCGAGGACCTTGACCTGGCCGTCATCAGTCAGGAAGACATTCTCGGGCTTGAGATCGCGATGGACGAGGCCCGTGTCGTGCGCCGCGCCAAGTCCGCGAGCGATCTGAATCGCCACGTCAACGGCCCGCCGCACGCCCATTCCCCCGGCGGCCAGCGCGGCGCGGAGCGTCTGCCCCGCCAGCAGCTCCATCACCACGAACATGCGGCCGTCCTGCACGCCGGTGTCGAAGACGGCCACGATGTTCGGATGCGACAGGGCCGCGATGGCTTTCGCTTCACGGGTCAACAGCGAGACGTGCTCGTCCGAGTCGGATGCGGACAGCACCTTGATCGCCACCTGACGATCGAGCCGGGCGTCTCTGGCGCGATACACCACGCCCATGCCTCCAGCGCCGATGGGCGAGAGGACCTCGTACGGACCGAGGCGTGTGCCGGGGGCGATCGTCAACGGGACGGCGCGATTCTAGACGAAAGGGACAACCACCGCGCTGGGCGTCGGGCATTGTGGTGTCGCAGCCCGTCACTTCAGGCTCGTGAGCCACTCGGTGATCGTCGAGAGCGCCGCGGGGTTGATGGTTTCGTCGATCTCCGCGTACTCGGCCAACGAGCCGGTCGCCGCAGCCTGAAACATGTGGTTCAGGCCTTCCAGCTCCACGAATGCCGCGCGAGGATTGCCGGCGAGAGCGCGTTCGAGGGCAGGCCGGTTGAGAGCCGGCAGCACCTGCAGGTCCCTGGTCCCCCAGATCGCGAGGACCGCCACGTCGAGTCGACGCAGCGCCGGCGTGGGATCGTAGTTGAGAAAGTGGCGCATCCACGCGCCCTGCAGCCGGGCGATCTGCCCCCGAAGCTGAGTGCGAAGCACCTCGCCCACGACGTCGCGCTCGGGAGCGGGAATCGTGGCGATTACCTGATCCGCCGCTCGCATCACCTCGTTGGTGATGTCCTCACCGGGCTCGGCCTGCGCCGCGATTTCCATCACCGCGCGCTGGACGGTCGTCGCGAGCGCGATCTCGGGCTCGGACGCCCTAGCGGCCCGTGCCATCGCCTCGTTTTGTGAGAGCAGAACGGTCTTTCCGTCGACCCCTGTCGCGCCCATCAGCACAACGAACGCGATGTCGCCGCGCAGGTTGGCCACGATGGGCGCCACCAGTCCGCCCTCGCTGTGGCCGACGAGGCCGATCCGCGCCGCGCCGATGCGCGCGTGGGTACGGAGGAACTCGACGGCCGCTGACGTGTCGCGGCTGAAGTCCTCGACGGTCGCCCCGTGATACTTCCCCGTCGACGCCGCGGTTCCGCGATCGTCGTAGCGCAACACGGCGATGCCGCGGCGGGTCAGATGATCGGCCAGCACCAGAAACGGCCTGTGCTCCCACACGAACTCGTAATGTTTAGACGACTTTATGTCAAGTTAAATTGATTTTAAGACAATGTCTGATGACACAACCTGTGTCATACGGCCGATGTTGGCGCCTTCGCGTCCGCGCCCGACCAGGGCCTGGAGGAACTCGACTGAGAGTCAGGCCAGCCGACGTCCCACGTGGGGATCAGTCAACCCGCCGCATCGTGATCCGCGAAGGCCAGCCGGATGGCGTAGTCGCGGATGTCTTCCGGCCACCCGGAAATGAGATCGCCGAAACGCCGACGGTCGTAGGCGAAGAGCGCGCGCGTCGCCTCCTCGAATCCGGGCAGGTTGCCGGCGATCGCAGAGATAAAGCGGTACGTCGACTCCTGGGCAGCACGAACGCGATCGCGGTCGCCGCTCGTACGACGGGCCGCATCGACGAGCTTTCGCAGCGCCACGGAGGCTCCCCCTGGCTGAACGTTCAGCCAATCCCAGTGGCTTGGCAGCAGCGTCACCTCGCGAGCGATGACGCCGAGACGGGGGCGTCCACGGCCGCGGGGCTCGGTTTGAGGCTCCAGCGATTGCGGGGACTCCACCGCACGGAGGTCGAAGTCCAGTTGTTGGCCGGTCTCATCGTCGAAAGCCAGATATTCGCCGCCTTGGGGCTTATCTCGCAGAAAATAAGCGATTTCGTCGTTTGTGCCCGAGGCGACCTGGCGGAATTGGTGGAACACCGAGCAGCTCACGTCCGACAATATACCCGGGTAAAATACCAGCTGTCAATATTGTCCGGGTAAATATCTCGATGAGTGTCTGGTCCAGAGTGGTTCTGGGAGTCACCTCACGGGTGTCCGGAAGATACCCGCGCACTTCGCGGGATCCGGTGCCTGCGGCAGCGCCCAGCTGAACGTGTCGCCAACGCGGCGAATCAGCCAGGGTCAATCGTTCTCTGGTTCACCTCGCCCTTGAAGTCGGGGAAGAACCCTCGGATCTCGGCGGCGGTTCGGATCGGGGCACCGGTGACCGAGACGCGGGCGCCAAACGCAAGCGCGCCCTTCGCAGACTCGAGGATGCGGTTGCGCGTCAGGCCATCCAGCGCCGCCCAGTCCACGGTATACGCCGTGCCGTCGTCCTGCCTCACCACGATGATCGAGTGCGGGTTCTTGTACTCAACGCTCTCGACGCGCCCTTCAACCGTGATGCTCTTGCACCAGTCGTAGGTAAGCGGGTGGCTGTGATGGGCGAAGGCCGGGGACGCGGTTGCGAGATAGAGAGCCGCCGCGAGAGTTCCAAAGCCTCGTTTCATACCGCCTTACAAGGTAGCGAACCTAAGTTACCGGTTTATTACGAGCAGGCTGCTCGAACTATCCTCCCGCGCCAATCCCGACTATCCTCTCACCTTGTCGAAAACCTGTTCAGTAGCCCTTGACAGTAGTCGTGACCGCCGCTGATATGTCCCGTCGCTGGCTTGGTACGACAAAGGCCGACCTGAAGGTCGGCCTCTACCGGGTATAGAGGCCACCAACCGCCAAGAGGTCACATGCGTACAATTGCCAGATGTTTCCTGTTGTTCGGACTAATCGCGGTCGTCCCTCGCGTCGCAGCGGCGCAAGCCACTCTCGCGGGTGAGGTCAAGGACACGACCGGCGCGGTGCTGCCGGGCGTGACCGTTGAAGCCGCGAGCCCTGCGCTCACCGAAAAGGTCCGTAC
>JBOGIQ010000350.1:0-6372 GCA_050742535.1 Vicinamibacterales bacterium
TGCGTCGGGTGATCGTGGAAATATTCCTCGAATTGATCGAGAAGAATCAGGAGCGTCTGCTTCTTGGCGCGCGCGCAGCGCCGGGTGAGGTCGAACAGATCTTCGCCGTCCCGATCGACGGGGCAGCCGGTAGCAGCGCGGATCGCGTCGCTGAGACCGTGGCGCGGATCGTCGCGCCATGTTCTGAAGACGACGATCGTGAAGTCCTGATCGGGTCGCAGTTCACGCGCGACGCCGGTGTTGAGCAGCGAGCTCTTGCCGGTGCCCGACTCTCCGTAGAGCAGCGTCAGGCGCGACGAGAGGAGGTTGTCAACGAGCACACGGCGCTCGCTGGCACGGCCGAAGAAATAGGCGGCGTGAATCTCTTGATAGGGCGTTAGGCCGATGAAGGGTTCGGCCACGTCAGCTCGCGACTCCGAGATGTTGCAGCTCCGCCTTGAGCGTCGCCGCGTAGGCACTCAGCTCCTGCAACTGAATAGCGACGCGGGCGCGTTCCCACCAAAACGTCGTTTCCTCGTCGTCAGTCGAATTCACGACCGCCCACGACGTGAAGTCGTGCGTCCGGTTGCGCGTGATGCGGCGCAGGAATACGCGGAAGTTCCAGTCGCGCAGGCTGTAGCCAAGACAGAGTAAATGGCTGTTGCAGATACGGGAAAGAAGGCGCTTTGGAAGCGTCGTGAACGCTTCGTCGGCAAGGTAATCGATGTAGTGATCCTCGGTGATCACCACCGGGTGTCCCTTCGTGCCGTGGATCTTCAAGAGTACCGGGCGTTCCTCGAGAAAGCGATAATCGTATTCATTGGGCCGGTCGATAGGCACTGTCTCGCAGTCCGGCGCCTTGTGGAGGAAGCGGCCCCTGGGGGCCAGGGGACTGCTCGCGACCAAGTGACACAACGTCCGTTCCGACCACAGAAACTCGACCGCGCGGCGTTCGTGGTCTGCGCGATCTGGCCGGTCATCCTCGGCCTTCTCTGGTTCACGACAGCCAGGACGGTCCCGAGCGTCAAAGTGCGCTGGGTCGCCGGCGTCGCGGACGACACACGAGCGGCCACTGAACGGGACTTGGCGCTGGTATGGCGCGCTCCGAACGAACCGCGAACCGTGACCTACCGGCTGATGGACTCGAACCCGGAGAACATCAGACGCATCGTCCACCACCCGCTCGTCGAGGACACCGCGTTCATCGACCGGGCGGCCTACGCGCTGACGAATGCGCCAACGGAGCGAACCTGGGCCGGGGATCGCTTCGCGCCGTGGCCCCGGGCGCTGCTGTATGCCAGTGCGTTCGGGCTGTTCGGCTGCTTGATATCGCTGCTGTATCGCGCCCGGGATCACACCCGGCATCCGATTCTCCGGCCGGCCGTTCTGTGCGTCCTCTGGCTCGCCGCGTTCGTCTTCACGGTTTCGAGCTTCGTCTTCTACAACGACTACTTCGATCGAATCGCGCGCGCACGGCAGATCGCGCGCTACGGCGAATGGCCGTTCCGCGACTTTCTCGATCCCGGATATTTCATGACGGAATTCGCCTCGGCAGGGCTGCAGCGGCTCCTTGGCGACAGCCTGCTCGGAGACGTCCTCCTCAGCTCGGTCTGCATCGCGACGGGCACGGTGCTCGTCGCGGCCCTGTCCCTGCACGCGTCGCGCTCGCTCGTCACCGCGCTGGCGGCATCGCTGCTTGCGCTGTTGGCCCTGCCCAGGGGATATGACTTCGACAAGGTTCTCTTCTATCCCCTTGTTATCGCGTTGTGCTGGCGGTACGTCGACGTGCCGGCGGCGGCGCGCGTATGGGCCATCGCCGCGGGCATCGTCATCGCCGCACTCTTTCGCTATGACACCGGGATCTACGCCGTCGCAGCCGCGATTGTGGCGTTCCTGGCCATCCACGCCGGCGACTGGAGGATGCTCTGGCAACGTCTCGGCCTGCTGGCAGCCGCTGTCGCGTGTCTGTCGCTTCCCGCTCTCGTCTTTCTGCAGTTGACAGCGGGCCTGCCCGCCGTCGTGGATCAGGTCGCGACGTACGCGATCAGGGAGGGGGCCGGCACACGGATCGTCACCTCACCCGCCATCGCACTGAACACCGACGTATGGACTTTCGAAAACGCCAACGCGCTTCTCTACTACCTGTTCCACGCGCTGCCGCTGGCCGGCATCCTCGTCCTGACGCTGAAGGGACGGTCGCGTTCCGCCTCACGCAATGAGATCGCCAAGGTGGCGAGCCTCATCGCGTTGTGCATGATCCTCAATCTCTTCATCCTGCGGCATCCCATTGCGGCGCGCGCCGGCGGCATGATTGGGCCGGCAGCCATACTTGCCGCGTGGATGTTTCGCAGCGTCTGGCAGACGCGCGGCCAGGTCGCAGGACTGCTTCTTCGATCGGGGTCCGTTGTCGTCCTCGGGCTGTTTGTGTGGAGCCTGTCCACGGTGGCCGTGTGGAACGAACGGCTGATGCGGGATCTCGCCAGCCCGTCCGCGCTTCTCACAACCGCGGCCGCCTCGCCGCCCGACGCCGACGTCATCGGCAGCCGGGCACAGACCGCATTAGCGCTCTACGTTCGCGAGTGCACGCGGCCTGCCGATCGGATTCTGCTCACGTTTTTCGCTCCGGAGATCGCGTTCTTTGCCCAGCGCGGCTTTGCCGGCGGCCTGGCGGCACTCCATGGCGGGCACTGGTCCGAGCCGCGATTTCAAGAGCGGAGCCTGCAGCAGCTGACCGCTCATCCTCCCGCACTGATCATTCAACGGTCGCCCGCCGAGTTCCGTGAGATCTACCCCCTGCTTGCCCGATATATCTCCCAGCACTATCGATCGGTGGGAACGACGGAATCTCTCGTTGGGCATGGCCCCGACAGTCTTCTGCTCCTCGTGAGAAACGATCGAGCCGCAAGCACGACGCACAGCGCGAGTTCCCTGCCGTGCTTTCGTTGAGCGTGGTTTCAGATACTTCGGTGCCCGACACGTCGGCTGTCATGGCCAGCATCGTGGAAGATTTCCGGTCGGTTGGACTCGAGGCCGACGTCGAGCCGAGCCTGGGTGGCGCGTTCAACGTGAGCGAGCGAACCGTACGGATCCCTTCGACTGGAGACAGCATCTTCCTGCGCGTGTTCCGGACTACCGAACTCGCCGACGACGAGGCTTCCCGGATTACACCGGACGGCCAGGTGCGCCCCGCAGAAGGTCCTATCCGCCAGATAGTGGATTGGATCGAACGGCAATCGTTCTACCACTCGGACCGCGTCGTCGCCCGGCACAGCGGCTGCGACGCCAGGGTGGCAAACGTGATGGAAAGGCTGTTTGGAACGCCCGTTGTCGTGACGACGCAGGTGTGCCGGCGTGCCAATTAGCGGACCGGGTGGCTGACGTCGTGTCCGGGTGGCTGTCGTAGTGTCCGGGTGACTGACGTCGTGTCCAGGTGGCTGTCGTAGTGTCCGCCTTTAGGCGGACCGGTCCACGGGAACAAGCCAGACTCTCGACATCACCAGGCTGACGATCAGGCCGACGAGGCAGCCGAACACGACTTCTGCGACCCGATGCAGCCCCTGTGTGACGCCGACGGCCGAAGATTGGCTCGAGACCGCGGACGCAATGACGATCGCCGCCGTAATCGGTGCCTGACGCCACATCGTCTTGACGCGGACCACGTAGGACGACACCAGCACGGTGGCGGCCAGCGCCAGCGGGAGAATCCAGTCGTGCGGCCCGGCGGCGAAGAGAAACAGGAACCCCGCCAGGCTGCCGACGCCGACGTTCACGAGCCGCGCAGTGAACATCCGGCGCGCCTCCTCCGGCTGCGGCTCCGACGCGGCGATCATCGATGCGATGGCCCAGATTGGATTGTCGGCGTGCAGCGCACGCAGCGTCGCCCAGACGATCGCCGTACCAAGCGCGACATTAATCGCGAACCGGATCCCGAGCAGATCGGTTGGCGCGAGGCCGAAGCGCTTCATGAGCGCCTCGGCCTGACGGACACCCGGCCGGGCCATGCTTCACTCGTGCGACATCGGCGCGTTGCCGTTCAGACGGTAGACCATGCCTGTTTTCGTGACGTCGAGCGCAATCCAGTGCTGGACGGCGAACTGGAGGGCGATGAAGAACGCCTCGGCCCGCTTCATCGCGTCGAGGCTCAATTCCTTCCACTCCTTGAACTTGATCTGAAACGACAGCTCGCCGATGAGCGGCCGGTGCTCGCCGCGGGTGCGCCAGAGCGCGACCGTCACAGGCGCCTCGATCGAGTCGCCGAAGTCGAGCGTGCCGACGTCCTGAAGGACCTCCTCGATGATCGTGTCGCTGACGAGCGCAATCCGTTCGTGCGGATCCGTCTTGATGCGCTCGAGCACGGGAAACACCTTGACCATCGTCGCCATCGACCAGACGTCGGCATCGGTCACGTGAGAGCGCGGAAACTGAACGTTGTGGGAATAAAGCAGGCGCACACCGCCAAGCTGCCGCTTGAGCGGCAGCGCCTGGCACTTGAACTTGATTCGATGGTCGCCGAGGATCTGCGGCCGCACGTCCGTCTCGGCCGCCGTCTGCAGGACGCGATGGCGAAACTTGAAGACGATCTCCGGCTCGCCGACTGGAAAGCCGTCTTCATACCGGATGCGGCGGCGCAGGATAAAGGCGTTGCGGTACAGCCGGAAGTCAGCGGTATCAACGAAGAGCACCTCGCGGATCTGAACGGGATCCTTCCTGGACTTCCCCGGCGAGAACTTGACGCCGTTTTTGCGGGCGGGCTCCGTCAACAGGGTCGCGAAGTCGAACAGGCTCTGCCGGGAGACGAAGTGATTCGGCCTGAGCACGAGCTTGCAGGCCAGGTACCGGACTTCATCAAACGGCAGACCGTCGGCGTAGGTGCCTGGCTTGAGCTGCGGGACAAGTGCCGCCCATGATGCAGGCGTGGGAGGCACGCGTGTCTTGTTAGTCGTCCCGCGTGCGGCCGGCGCGCGCGTTCGATGCGCGCCAGGGCGAATCGTGGCGGCGTGCGGCATGTTCCTGCCGCCCATCATCGAGGCCGGCCCGCACGCAGTCGATGCGTTTTCGGCAGGCGCTCAAGGAGCCGCAGCTACTTATCTGCCTTTATCAGCAGCAGCTCGACGCGACGGTTGGCGCGTTGTTTATCCGGATCGTCGTTCAATTCGTCGATCTTCTTGAGTGACGTTTCCGACAAGGGCGTTGCAAATTCCTCATTCGCCTTTGTGGGTACTCTCATGCCCTTTCCGTCACGGTCGATTGGCACGGTCAAGTTCTGCTTCATCAGATATTCGGCGACCGCGAGAGCTCGAGCTTCAGAAAGAGTCTGATTCTTGGACACTCTCTGAGGGTCGCTCAATTTCGTGTTGTCCGTGTGCCCGACCACGCGGATGCGAGTGACCTTGTTCCGCAGCGGGAGACTCGTCTGAAGGATCAAAAACCCGACCAGCCTTGCCAGCGCCTCTCGATGTTCCGGACGCAATGTCGATTCGTTCGGCGAAAAGACAAGGTCTCCGGGAAGCGTTAAACGGATGACACCCTCCGCCGTTTTGTCAAAATCTCCCAAGGAGTCAGCCAGGGCTCGCAGTTTTTTGTCGGCCTCGTCCAAGGCCTCAGCGGCAAGAGACTTCTCATGCCCGATCTGGTCTTTGAGAGTGTTGTTCAGCCCCTTCAACGACTCGTTCTCGGCTTCCAGCGCCTTCACGCGTGCATCGAGGCCTTCAGTCCTTTTTTCGAGCGCCGGCACCTGTGCGGCGATCGCTCGTGTTCGAGCTGCTCGCGGCTCCTCGACCCGCCACGACCCCACGATGGCGAGAACGGCAGCGACGAAGCCCAATGCCTTCAGCCATCTCACCCCGCGACGTTCTGGATTCAGCACCGAAGCGGCGATGAGGACAAACGCGAGTATCACGCCTGCTATTAACATCCATGCAGCAACTGAACTTCCGGTTTGTTGGACGATGTAAGCGAATGCGGCAGTGAACATGGCGCTTACTCGTCCTTGGACTCGTCGTGCGCCAGCCGGTAGAACGTCCCGTACCACATGGCCCCGGCGGTGATCGCTTCATGTCCGGACGTCGGCGACAACAGGAAGTAGCCCGCAAGTCCACCGCCAATCGCTACGACCAAGACCTCGATGGCACGGCGGCGACGGAGTTTGGCTTTGTTTCCGACCAATTCGCCCAGCATGTTCGAAAAGCGCCGGTTCCTCGGCATTCCGAACATGACGTATGACATTGCACTCGCGAGGCACACGAGCGACGCGAAGCCTGCCTGTTTCAAGAGGGTGGTCCGCCAGGTGTCGGCTTCGGAAACCACTGCCGCCCCTTGGCCCGTCACCACGGTCAGGCAACCCATTGCGATGATTGCAATTGCAAGAACTCGCCGGACAGCGCGCATGAAATC
>JBOGIQ010000351.1:0-6338 GCA_050742535.1 Vicinamibacterales bacterium
GTCGAGCGTCGGGAAGCGTCGCACCCACAATTCGGCGCTGCCCGTGGTGTTGGCGACGTACGCCAGCCACCGGCCGTCCGGGGAGAGCGCCGCACTGGCGGTCGGGGTTGACATCACGATGTCGCCCACGCGCGCAGGCGCGCCGGTGCCGGACCACGGCACCTCCACGAGCGACCATTCACGATTCCTGGGCTGTTCGAATATGGCGAGTAATTTGCCCGCGCCGTCAGTGAACCCGTGCGCGTGGAAGTGTCCGGGCGGACCGACCGCACGTGGGACGGAACTACTGCCGTCCGCGGCAATCGCATGGAGGCCGGCGGCCGCACCGTATCGCTCGTAGACGATGGACTGTCCGTCCGGGCTCCACAGTGGTGACAGGCTGTCTCCCGACGTCAGACGGACCGGCGGACGCCCATCGAGCGGATAGACCCAGAGACTGCGGCCGACGATCACCGCCAGCCGCGTCCCGTCAGGCGAGAGCTGCGGATGCGAGACCGGCGGCAGCGGCGTCGCGAAGACCGGGCCCGCGCGGCGGCCGTCGCCCTCGAACCAGATGGGCACGCCGCCCCCCGGCGCGTCGGGCATGCGAAACGCGATGGTACTGCCCGCAACCGACAGCTGCGGGAATTGGCCCGGCTGCACGGCGACGCGCTCCGCGATCACGGACGCCGAACCCGACAGCGTCATCGACGCGAGGTCGAGTTCCTGCGCCATCAGCGTGCCGTCATCAACGAACAGCAGATGCACGGTGCCGTCCGGCAACCGGGATAGCAGTGGTGGCGTCTTGAGCGGCAACACCGGTCGGGTCGACTGTGCGGCCGGCGCGGCATCGAGCGAGCCGACGAACACGGCGCTCTGCTCCGGGTTGCGCGAGACGCGGAAGTAGAGAAAGCGGCGCCCGTCGGGAAGCATCACGGGATTGGAGTGGCTCGTCTCGTCCCGCGCCCGATCGAGTTCGGTCACGGCAACGGGTGCCCCGCCCGATGCCGGGACCTTCCACAGCCCTCCGCGAATGTTCGCGTAGAGGATGGTGCCTTCCGGCGTCCACCGCGCCCCGCCGTAACCCTCGATGGGGGTAACCCGCTGGGGCGGGGTTCCGTCGACCGCGATGCGATGGATCGCGCCACTGCTCACGAACCCAATGAACCGGGCGTCGGGCGACCAGAACATCGACGTGGTGAATTGCCCGGCACGTTCGAGGTGCCGTGACTGACCGGTTGCGAACGAGTGCACCCACAGGCCGGAACGCCCCTCGGCCGCATCGGTGAACGCGAGGCTCCGGCCATCGGGCGACAGGGCGAATCTGCCGAACCGAAGGTTCTCCGGCGCGCTCACGCGGAAATGCATCGTCGGTGCGATGGCTGGAGACGGTGCTCTGAACACCCAGACAGCCACACCGGCCAGGAGAGCGCCGGCAAGAGCGGCAGGTGCGATCCAGCGTGTTGACGCCGGCGATCGCGCGCCACGTGTACCCGGTGCGGGCGCGCTGAAGGCGCCGTCGAGCGCGATCCGGACGTCCGCGATGTCGCGCGCACGATCGCGCACGTCCTTCTGCAGGCAGCGATCGATCGTCGCGCGGACGTGCCACGGTGTCGAGGGCGGTAAGCGATCGAGCCGCGGATCGCCGTGAATGACCGCGGCCAGCGTATCGGCAACGCTTTCACCCTCGAACGCGCGTCCGCCCGTCAGCATCTCGAACAGCACGGCACCGAAGGCCCAGATGTCACTGCGCCGATCCGCCGCCTGGCCGCGCGCCTGCTCGGGACTCATATACGCGGCCGTGCCGAGAATGGCGCCCGTGACGGTCGCCACTGCCGACGTGTCCCTGCTGTCCGTGTCGCTCGCCTCGATCCGGGCGAGGCCGAAGTCGAGCACCTTGACGAGGCCATCGGGTGTGATCGAGATGTTCGCGGGCTTGAGATCCCGATGCACGATGCCGTGCTGATGGGCCGCTTCGAGCGCGCCGGCGATCTGCCGCGCGATTGCCAGTGCCTCGTCGAGTGTCAGCGGGCCGTGCGCGGCGATGTGCTGATGCAGCGTGACGCCCGGGACGAGCTCGAGGACGAGGCCCGTGAGCCCGTCTCCCTCTTCGATGCCGAAGAGCGCCGCGATGTTCGGATGGTTGAGTGAGGCGAGAACGCGGGCTTCCCGCTCCGTTCGCCGCAGGCGTTCCGGATCGTGCGCCAGATCCGCGGGCAGGAGCTTGATGGCCACGTCTCGATCGAGCCTCGAGTCGCGCGCCCGATAGACCTCGCCCATGCCGCCTTCGCCGATGAGTGGTCCGAGGACATAGGGCCCGAGCCGCGTCCCTTCTCGGCCCGCGCCGGCCGCCCGCGGCGCGAGCGCGTGCAGGCCGTCGCGCAGCAGCGGTCCATCCTCCTGCGCCAGCAGCGATTCCACTTCGTGCTGCAGCGCGGGATCACCGTTGCAGGCCTGCGCGAGAAAGGCGCCGCGCTGGTCGGGCGGACGCTCGCGCGCGTCGTGAAAGAGTTGCTCGACGCGACGCCAGTCCGTTCCCGCATCCGGAGACGCCGGGTCTCGAGCGGAGTCCGGCGTGCTCACCGGTCGCGCGCCTCGGTTGTCATCTCGCGCTGCAGCCAGGCCTTGGCAAACGTCCAGTCGCGGATCACGGTCTTGGCGGACACGTCGAGGACCGCGGCCGTTTCCGCGGCGCTGAGGCCCCCGAAGAACCGCAGCTCGATCACGCGGCCCTTCCGCGGATCCAGCCGCGTCAGCGCATCGAGCGCGTCGTCGAGGCGGACGACGTCGGCATCATGTTGGCTGCCGGCGAGCATCGCGTCATCGAGCGAGACGCGCACCGCGTCGCCGCCGCGCTTGTCGGAACGCCGCGCGCGGGCGAGGTCCACGAGGACACGCCGCATCAGCCGCGCACCGACCGACAGAAAATGCGCCCGATCCTGCCAGTCGATCCGCTCGATCTGCACGAGGCGGACGAAGGCCTCGTTGACGAGCGCCGTCGCCGAGACGCTGCGGTTGCCGCGGTCGCCCGCCAGGCACGCGCGGGCGATCCGGTTCAATTCGCGTTCGACGAGCGGCATCAGTTCGTGCAACGCCTGTTCGTCGCCTTCTCCCCAGGCTCGGAGCAGCGTCGTCACCTCGTCGCGGCGCTCGGGCATGTGGCGGTGATTCTACCGCCGGACCGATGTCCCTTTTCGCGTCTCGAGTCCGCCTACACGGTTGGAGGAATTCACATGCGTCACAGCTGTCTGCGTGTTCTCGTCGTCATCGCCTTCACTGGGCTGCTCTCGTCCCCAGCCGCCACGGCGCCCGTCACCAGGTTCAAAGGACTGACCTCCGGCGAATGGACGGCCGCCTGGTGGCAGGCCGTCTTTGCCTTGCCGGTCGAGTCCGGAAGCCACCCGTTGATCACCGGCGGCGCCTTCGGCGGAAGCAACCGCACCGTGTTCCTGGGGGCACCGGTGGTACCGATGGGAACGCCTACGGGCACGATCCCTGTCACCATCCCGCCCGGGACGAGCCTGGTCGTCCCGATCATCACCGTCGAGTGCTCGGTGGCCGAGGCTCCGCCGTTCCATGGCGGCAACGAGGTCGAACTTCGCGCGTGCGCGAACGGTCTTCTCGACGCGGTGAGGGACGTCTACGCTGAGATTGACGGCAAGGCAGTGAAGGATCCGGGTGCCCTCCGGGTGGCATCGCCGCTGTTCCGGTATGGCCCTCTGCCGGCGGGGAATGTCCTGGGCATGCCGCCAGGAACGCAATCCGACGCGGTCGGTGCTGGATACAACCTGCTGCTCCAGCCGTTCAGCGTCGGGGTCCACCGGGTCATCATTCGCGCGAACGTGCCCGATTTCGGTATCGCCGTTGACACGGAGTTCCTCATCAACGTCGAGCCGCGGTGAGGTGACTGTGCCTCTGCGATCAAGAAGATCCGGTGGAACCCTCCACCGGATCATTCAATTCGCTGGGTGTAGGCGCAGTGCATCGCAATTCACGCCCACTGCCCGGTGCCACATGCTGCCTGGCGCGGCGATGCTCCCCGCAGCGTATAAAAGCGACCGGGTCCCCGTCGGGACGCCTGCCATCGAAATTGCCGGCAGGCGTTCGCAACTGCTCGAAAGCCAAACATGTTGATGTAGTTCCGAATTCCCGGCCATCGAATGTAAGGCATTCCGGAAGGAGATGGCCTGCAGCCGCTGTTTTTAGGCAATCGGGTTCGCGCCGCCGATTCTGGACACGCAGCGCCCCGGCACCATCATCTGCGCTGTTTCAAGGGTCATCTGCCCCGTCCACCGGGGCGGGGAGAGTCCTATACCTGGGATCTTCGGAAATCAGCTATTCTCTTCGGGTTCGAGGTTTGCTGGGCGCCGGAACGCGCTCCGCTTTCCCGCTGCGGTTTTCGGTCATCTTGAGTACGGAGGGTTTGATTCCGTGACTACCCAACATCGCTCGTTCCTGCTTGCTTCGCTCCTGCCGGCATTCCTGCTCGTCAGCGCATTCGCTGTCGTTCAGGCTCAGAATGCCGGAGCTCCGGCGGCCAGGCCGACGAACTGGTCTAGTCCTGCCACCTGGCCAAACGGCAAGGTGCCAGTCGCAGGCGACAAGGTCACCATTGCACGAGGCAAGGAAGTGGTCCTCGACGTCAGTCCGCCGGCGCTGGGCAGTCTGACTATCGAAGGCAAACTCAGCTTCGCAAACAATCGCGACCTTGAACTGACCACCGAGTGGGTGATGTTGCACGGCGAACTGGAAATCGGCACCGAAGCCAGACCCCACACGCGCAAGGCGACAATCACCCTCACCAATAACGTCCCTGATGAAGAGCCCATGAAGGATATGGGTGACCGCGGAATCATGATCATGGGCGGTACCCTGAACCTGCACGGTGATCGGACCAACGCTTGGACCAAGCTGGCCAGCACGGCCAACGCCGGCAGCACCTCGATCCAGGTCCTGAGCGCCGCGGGCTGGCGGGTTGGCGACGAGATTGTCCTCGCGTCGACGGATTACGATCCGCGGCAGGCCGAGCGGCGCACGATTTCCGCTATCAAGGGCAATACGATCACACTCGATCGCAGGTTGGATTACATGCACTTCGGCAAGATCACCTTCGACGTCGATGAACGTGGCGAAGTCGGTTTGCTGACGCGCAACATCCGCATCCAGGCATCGGCCGACGCGGAAAAGTCATTCCAGGGCGGCCATGTGATGGCCATGGGCGCGAGCAGGATGTTTGTCGAGGGCGTCGAGTTCAATCGCATGGGCCAGAACCTGACGCTGGCCAGGTATCCGATCCACTGGCACCTGATCGGCGATGGCAAAGGGCAGTACATCAGGAACGCCGCGATCCACGACACCTACAACCGCTGCGTGACCGTGCACGGCACGAACAACCTGCAGGTTGAGAACAACGTGACCTACAACACCGTCGGTCACTGCTTCTTCCTCGAAGACGGCATCGAGACCGGTAACCAGTACATCCGCAACCTGGCGATCCAGACCAAGTGCCATACGTCCAAGCCCTGCGACCCGACCAACCTCGCCCCGTTCGGATCGTCCTCGGACGGCTTGAACTTCAAGACGACCGGCCAGCAATCCAAGGACGTCCTGATCCCTTCGGATAATACGGTGTCGTCTTTCTGGATCACGAATCCGGAAAACACCTACCGCGACAACGTGGCCGCGGGTTCCGACGCGACAGGTTTCTGGTTCGCCTTCCCGGAGCATCCGACGGGTAAGTTCGAAGGCACGGAGATCAGCAGGGCCACCTGGCCGCGTCGCACGAAGTTCCGCGAGTTCAAGGGCAACGTCGCCCATTCGAACTTTGACAGTTTCATGGGCGACCGCGCCCCCAGGGCCGATGGCGGTTTCGCCGTTGGTGGGTATATTGCCCTTGTCAATCCCGCTGACGCGAACAGCGCTCAAGTGGAGTCCGTAGTCGAGGATTTCACGAGCTACAAGAACCGCAATAGCGGCATCTGGGCCCGCGGTGAGATGCACCTCTACAAGAACCTGAAGATGGCCGACAACGGAATCGGCTTCACGCACGCGTCCGGCAACACCGGTCGTTCCCGCTATACGTCACGGGTGGTCGACTCGCTGTTCGTGGGCGAAACCGAGAACATCGGCAACCCCAGGACGCCGGAGGAAAAGGCTGCCGGCCGCAGCTTGCCGTTCCCCCAGGTCGCGGATTTCCCGATCCGCGCCTACGAGTTCTACGATTTCCATCATCAACTGGACAACAACACCTTCGTGAATTACCAGGACAACGCCACCCGCAAGACGGGAGCGATCTCCTACCTGCTGTTCACCAGCTTCGGCATGAGCTCCAACAACACCGTGCAGCGCTCGAAATTCAT
>JBOGIQ010000352.1:0-6313 GCA_050742535.1 Vicinamibacterales bacterium
TTCCAGCCCGGCCAGTTCGAAAATCTGCGCGTGGCGGCGTCGGGACCTGACGGCGTTGAGTGCCTGGTTGATTGCAGCGCGGTACAGATAGGCTTTCGGGTTCTTGCGAAAACCAGGCGGAACCCCGCTGCGCAGCAGCTGCAGGAACAGAGTCTGGAGCACATCCTCAGCTTCCTGTTCGCTGCCCGTTACGCTGTACGCGGCGCGGTAGACGAGCCGGTAGTGCTCGTGGAAGATCTCCTCGAGCTCGTCGGCCGCGGGTTCGTTGGCTCGTTTGAACGCTACCAGCGCCATGTGCTCCCCGCCATATAAGCACTGAACCTGCGGCATCTATTAACAGCGGCCACGTCGGACCGTTTAAACGATTGATTCGGTGGGAATTAACTTCAGACTGCTAACAAACCGGGGCGTGCAGGGTTTTCCCGTCGAGGAATGAATGTCGATAGCAGCGCCTGTCCCGAGCACGGTCGAGGGATTTGCCCCGAGCCCTGAGCGGCTTTCCGGAGCGCGCGGTGTGGCCTTGACGAGCGAGCTCGAGGATCTCTTCCGGGAACAGCACCAGCTGATTTACCGGACGGCGTACAGCGTCACCGGAAGCCGGTCGGACTCGGAGGATGTGCTGCAGATCATCTTCCTGCGCCTGCTTCGCCGCGGGATGCCGCCGGACCTCGTGAAGAACCCGAAGGGCTACCTCTACCGTGCGGCGATCAACGTGTCGTTGAACACGGTGCGCGATCGCGAACGGCGGAAAGTCGACGGTGATCCCGAACGTGTTCTCACGGTGATCGATCCGGGCGCGCCGAGCGGATTGGACAGCGAGATCCGGCGCCAACTGCTCGACGCGATCGCCACGCTGAGTCCACGGGCAGTGGAAATCCTGATCCTCCGCCATGTGCACGATCAGAGCGACGCGGAGATCGCCCGGATGCTCGGGACGTCGCGCGGAACGGTTGCCGTGGCGCTGTTCCGTGCGCGCGCCAGGCTGAAGAAGCTGCTTTCGCATGTCAAGCCGGAAGGAACCCGATGAGCCCCGATTTCAAAGACATCCAACAGGTTATCGACAGGCATCTGCCCGTCGCCTCGGCGGACGAGGCGAAGATCGCTGGCACCCGTGTCTGGCAGCGGCTGCGGACGTCAGGTGATCGCATGGGCGAGCTCGAAACGCGACTCGATGAAGCACAGCCCGTAGCGTCCGCCTTCAGGCGGAAGAGAACCCGCTGGGTTCAGATCGCCGCTGCCGCAGTGCTCGTCCTCGCTGCGGCGATCGGCACCGCCGTCGTATGGCGTCCGGCTGACGACGGCTTGTATCGGGTGGTCGAAGGCGCCGTGCACCAGGGGCCGACGATCCGTTCGAACGGCGACGGAGGAGCAGTGCTCGCGCTCGCCGATGGATCCCGAGTCGAGATGCGGTCGCAGACCGAGTTGTCGCTGGAGCGTGCGAGTGACGGCGTGAGGATTCGCCTGAGCAACGGCGGCATCATCGTTGACGCCGCGACGCGGACCACCGGACACCTCTACGTGCACACGAAGGACGTGACGGTGTCGGTCGTCGGCACCGTCTTTCTGGTCAACGCTGACGAGCGTGGCTCGCGCGTGGCGGTGATCGAAGGTGAAGTTCGCGTACAGCAGGGCGGAAACGAAAAGACCCTGCTGCCCGGCGAACAGGTGGCGACGAACCCGCAGCTGCCGCCCCCGCCCGTCGGCGAATCGATTGCGTGGAGCCGAAACGCTGCGGCGCTCACGGCGCTGCTGCAACAGGCAGCGGTCGTGCCGCCGGCCGTAACGCCACAGAACCCCGCGGCGGCACGAGAGGCATTCGAGGTCGCGTCGATCAGGCCGACCAGGTTTGCGCCCGGAGGCGAGCGCGGCGCCGGTGGCGGGGGCGGCCAGTCGAGCCCGCGGCCGGCCGGTGAGCCGTGCGGTAGTACGGGTTCAGGTTTCCTGCAGTTCGATCCGAGGCGAGTCGCCATCAATGACATGACTCTGTATGGCCTCATCGCGTGGGCGTACGAGCTGCCGTGCCGCCCGTGGATTGGATCGCACGTACTCGTGGGCGGGCCCGGCTGGGTGCGGTCCGACGGCTACGACATCGAGGCACTCTTCCCTGATGGTCCGCAGGCGTACACCAGCACGCAGATCACCGGGGGCGGCAAAACGTTTACGCGCCAGACGATGGGCCCGCGGTTCCGGACGCTGCTGCAGACGCTCCTCGCCGACCGGTTCGGGCTCGCGCTGCGGCGGGAGCGGCGGGAGGTTCCGGTCTACGCATTGACCGTGGCGCCCGGCGGAGCGAAGGTGACGGCGTGGAAGGAGGGTGACCCCGGGGATGGCGTCGAGTTTACGGCGTGGCGCGCGCGGAACGGGACGCTGCTCTCAGAGGAAGAGCTCGCTTTGACTGGCATGACCGCGGCGGAAGTAATCGACCTGTCCTCCAAGAATTTCAATCAGCTGGAGATGCGGGTCTTCCGGGCATATCGCGACGCCGGAATTCGACCACTCTACACGCTTGCGGACGCGAAGGTCCCCATGTCGTCGCTCGCCACCATGATCGATCGGACATTCGCCAACGAGAACTGGCGTCCGGTCATCGACCGTACAGGAATTACCATCCCGATTAATTACGTAGTTCGATACGATCGCAACGCCGCCGCCGCCGCGGTCGGTCCGTCGATCTTCACCGCGCTCGAGAAGGACCTGGGTCTTCGGCTCACGCCCACGACGGCCCCGATGGATGTCGTCGTGATTGAGCGCGCGGAAAGGCCTTCCGAGAACTGAAGAAAGATCCCTGGGTGGCGTCGTCTACTAGTCGAGGAGCTGATGACGCCAGTAGCGGCGCTGCGGCCATCGACAGTGTCCCAGGCCCAGGACTTCGACGAGATCTACCGGGACTACGCCCCGCTGGTCTATCGAACCGCGTGGGGCGTGCTGGGCAGCCGCGAGGACGCGGACGATGCCGTCCAGACGGTGTTTCTCAGGCTGATCCAGCGCGAAACTCCGGTGGAGTTTCGCACGAACCCCGGCGCATATCTCTACCGGTCGGCGGTGAACGTTTCGCTCGACGTCCTGAAGGCGCGCCGCCGCCGGCCCGTGCTCGTCGAGCACGTTGAACGCCTCCAACTGGCGGCGCCGGAACACGATGCTCATCGTCTCGAAGAGCTCCATCAGCGGCTCTACGCGGCGCTCGATCAGATACGACCGGCGGACAGGGAAGTCCTGATACTCCGCTACATGCACAAGAAAAGCGTCGCCGCCATCGGCAACCTGCTCGGCGTGTCTCGAGCTGTGGTGTCGCTGCGCCTCTTTCGAGCCCGGGCTCGAATGCGGAAGCTGCTCGGGGCTTCGCCGCAGACACAGGCAGGAGATCAGTCATGAAAGACCGTGAACTTGAGGAAGCGCTCGATCGGGGGTTCACGCGGCACGGCGAGCCGTCTCCGGAACAGGTCGCCTCGGATCTCGCGCGCATTCGCGAACGGCTCGAGGTTCGGGCCTTCCCCGTAGCTTCCGCCTTGAGAGTAGCTTCCGCCTTCAGGCGGAAGGCAGCGACGCGCTGGCTGCAGCTTGCAGCGGCCGCCGTGCTCGTCCTGGCAGCCACAGTTGGCACGGCAATCGTGTGGCGCGCGGCCGACGATCCGTTGTTCCGCGTCGTCGAAGGCAACGTGTATCAGGGTGAAACGATTCGCTCCAACGGCGGCGGAGGCGCGGTGTTGGCGCTGGCGGACGGCTCGCGCATCGAGATGCGCTCGCACACCGAGTTGTCACTGGATCGCGCGGACGATGGCGTCCGGATCCGCTTGAGCAACGGCGGCATCGTCGTCAACGCCGCGAGGCAGCGCAGCGGGCATCTGTACGTGCAGACGAAGGACATGATGGTCTCCGTTGTCGGCACCGTCTTCGTGGTGAATGCCGATGCCGACGGTTCGCGCGTTGCGGTGATCGAAGGAGAGGTTCGCGTCCAGCAAGGCGCCACCGAGACGAAGCTGCGGCCAGGAGAAGGCGCGGCCACCAGCCCGCAGCTCGAGACGGTTTCCGTAGCATCGGAGCTGGCATGGAGTCGCCGCGCCGCGGATCTGAGGGCGCTCCTGCAACGCCAGTCGGCGGTTCAACAGGAGCCGGTGACGGCTGCGCCGCAGCCGCCGAAGGAACCTCGCGTCGCGTTCGAGGTCGTTTCGATCAGATCTGCCGCGACGGCACCGCAACCTGCGCCGGGCGCGCGGGGGGGAGGCCAGGGATTGAACTCACGACCTGCGCCGAGCGGCTGCGTCTTCGATTCCTTCGGCTATTCGCTGCAGCTCGATCCCAGGCGTCTGGCGGTGAACAGGACGACGCTTCTCCATCTTGCCGCTTACACGATTCCGGCCGTGCGCCAGGAGATCGGAAAGCGGCAGGACGTGAATTGCGACTCGCTGACGAAGGTGGGTCTGCTGTCAGGAGGTCCGGATTGGATCAGGAGGGACGTGTGGGACGTCGTGGCAGGGATTCCGGAAGGTGTATTCACCCGCACGCCGACGCTCACTGATCCCATCCTGCAGCAGATGCTGCGGACGATGCTCTCGGAGCGGTTCGGCCTCGTGATGCGGCGCGAGACGCGCGAGGTGCCGGTCTACCTGTTGAAGGTCGGCAAGGACGGTCCGAAGTTCAACGGCGTGAAACCGATCGATCCGAATCGGGGCCCTGTGCTCTTCACGATAGATGCCGAGGGTAAGCGGGTGCGAGTGACGCCGGATCTCCCGCCACTTCCGGACGGAACGATCAACATCATCGGCGGGTTCGCATTCTCGGCTCGCAGCCTGTCGATGGCGGACTGGGCAAACCATCTGTTTGGTATCGACGGCCGTCCGGTGCTCGACCGGACGGCACTGACAGGACGGTACGACTTCTACTACGACGATCCCGCGGGTCGGTCGCGAACTCTGACCATCCCGGAGCCAGGAGCCCTCGACCGTGCAGTTCTCAAGGCGATGGGCTTCGAGCTGGAGGAGTCGCGTGCTCCCTACGATGTGTGGCTGATCGAGAGGGCCGAGAAGGCGACTGAGAACTAGGTCCCTGGTACTTGGTACTTGGTTCTTGGTCCGTTCTTGGTTCTTGGTCCGTTCTTGGTCCGTGGTCCGTGCTTGGTCCGTGGTCCGTGCTTGGTCCGTGGTCCGTGCTCGGTCCGTGGTCCGTCCTTGGTCCTGTTCTTGGTGCGTCGGTGCGACGCTGCGACGGAAGGACCAAGGGCCAGGGACCAAGGAGCGAGGACCAGGGACGGCACGGTCCGGGGACATAGGTAACACTACAGTCCAGCGACATGGGTAACACTTTTCGCCACAGGTGAACGGGGTGCCTGCATGCCGGAGGTGCCTCGATGCCGTGGCGCGAGACGTCGCCCATGGAGCAACGCCTGGAATTCGTTCGGGAGTACGACAGCGGACTGTTTACGATGACCGAGCTCGCGGCTGAGTACGGCATCAGCCGGAAGACGGGGTTCGTGCTCCGCTGCGACGCGCTGACTGCGCACACCCGGGCGGTCACACGGCCGCGCGTCGAACGCGCGTTTGCCGAGGATGGGCTGCCGGAGCGGATCCGCAGTGACAACGGGCCGCCGTTTGGCGGGCCGGGCCTCGGGCGCTTGTCTACCTTGGCGGTCTGGTGGATCCGTCTCGGGATCCTGCCCGAGCGCATCGATCCCGGGCATCCCGAGCAGAATGGGGTCCCACGAACAATTTCACCGGATCCTCAAGGGCGATACGGCGCGGCCTCCCGCCGCCACGGCCGCGGCGCAGCAACGCCGCTTCACGCGCTTCTGCCGCGAGTACAACCACGAGCGACCGCATGAGGCGTTGCACCAAGCCGTGCCGGCGACACGCTATCAGGCCTCGCCGCGCCCACTGCCGCGCCGCCTGCCGCCCCTGGAGTATCCGGGGCACGCGGCAATCCGCCGCGTCGATCAAAATGGCTACGTCTCGTGGCGCCAGCCGTTGTTTGTCTCGGTGGCACTCGCCAACGAAGCGATCGCCTTCGAAGAAGTCGACGACGGGATCTGGACCGTCACCTTTGCCACCGTCGTCCTCGGTCGCTTCGACGAACGCCAACACCGGATTCACCCGATTGCCGCAATCTCTGCGGGGCGCTCCGCCAGCTCCGCTGGCTCGCGCCCAACAGGAAGCACGAAGAACGCCGATGACGAAACCGCCCGATTAACTGTTACCCATGTCGCTGGACTACTTTGTTACCCATGTCCCCGGCCGCCCAATTAACGGACCAAGGACAGAGGACCAAGGACGGACCACGGACCAAGAACGGACAAAGAACGAAGCACCAAGGACCAGGGACT
>JBOGIQ010000353.1:0-6182 GCA_050742535.1 Vicinamibacterales bacterium
CGCGTGTTCTGCGCGCGATCCTGCTCCTGCCGCTCGCCGACGGTCAGAAATAGAAAGCCATTGCGATCGAACGCAATGCGCCCGCCATAGTTCGTCGTCGACTTGCTCCAGTTGTTGGCGACGAAGATCTCCTTCACGTCGTGGAGCGCCTTGCCGTCGAACCGGGCGCGCGCCAGCGCCGTCGTCGTCAGGTTGTCGTCGCGGGTCTTCGTGTAGGTGAGATACAGCAGCTGGTTGCTGGCGAATGACGGATGGAGTGCGACTTCGAGCAGTCCGCCAAGCACCGCGGCACGGACGCCCGGAACGCCGGAGATCGGCGTGGGATCGAGCGTACCGCCGCGAATGATGCGGAGCTTGCCGTTGCGCTCGGTGACAAGCGCGTCTCCTCCCGGCAGAAACGCGAGGCTCCACGGGTGGGATAAACCGGTGGCGACCGCCGAGACGCGAATCTGATAGTCCGAGGTGAAGAGCGTCTGCGGAAGGGCCGGCAGCGGTGGCGAATTGCGCGGCGCGCCCTGGCCGTTCAGAAGGGCGGTACCAGCGAAAACGATCGCCACCACCCCAATGTACTTCCTACTTACTTTTCCACTTCCTGCACTTTTCCACTTTTCCACTTGCTACCGGCCCTCCGGCAGCGCGAAAGCGGTAATCGTCATGCCCGACGGGATCAGCACGTACTGACGTCCATCCAGCATGTAGGTCGTCGCCGCGGCGCCGTGGATCGGCGAGCCGGTCCGATATCTCCACAGCAGCTTGCCGGTGCGCGATTCAAAGGCGTTGAAGTAGCCGTCCTGATCGCCGGCGAACACCACGCCCGACGCCGTCGACATCACGCCCGCCAGCGACGACTGCCTGAACTTGTACTCCCACCGGATGGCGCCGGTCTTCGGATCGATCGCGCGCAGCGCGCTGTAGTCGGGCTCCGGCAGCTTCTCCATCCCTCCGCTCATGAAACTGCGGCCGGGCACGGGCTCCTCTTTCCGCGGCGTGTAGATGGCGCATGTCTCGCGCGCCATGACGAAGAACAGCTGCGTGGCCGGATCGTAGGACGGCGGGTTGAAATTGGTGCCGCCGCGGTAGTCGGGCACACATTGCGGCTTGCCGCCGGTCGCGAGACCCAGACTGAGCACGATCGGCCGGCCGTCCTTGCCAATCTCGCGCGCCCACGACGTGCTGGTAAACGGCTTCCCGACCAGGAACTCCCCGGTCTGGCGATCCAGCGTGTAGAAGAACCCGTTCCGGTTCGCGACCATCACGACCTTGCGCGCCCGGCCGTCGATCGTCACGTCGGCAAGCACGGGAACGTGATTCGAATCCCAGTCGTGGGTGTCGTGCGGCGTGAACTGGTAATGCCAGCGCAGCTTGCCGCTATCGGCGTCGAGCGCCACGATCGACGTGGTGTACAGGTTGTCGCCCTTCCGGTCCTCGCCGTAGTAGTCGGGGTTCGGATTGCCGGTGCCCCAGTAGAGCAGGTTCAGCTCAGGGTCATAACTCCCCGTTTGCCACGTCGCGCCGCCGCCGCGTGGCAGCACCACGGGGTCAGACCATGTCTCGCTGCCCGGCTCGCCGGGTCCGGGAATCGTGTAGAAGCGCCAGATGCGCTTGCCGGTTTTCGGGTCGTAGGCGTCGATGAAGCCGCGCGTCGGGATGTCGCCGCCGGCAATGCCAATGATGACCTTGTCCTTGACGATGAGCGGTGCCTGCGTGATCGCGTAGCCAACCTTGAAGTCCTCGACGACCGCATCCCACACGACGCGGCCCGTCCGCCGATCCAGCGCGAGCAGATGGGCGTCGAGCGTGCCGATGTACAGCAGATCGCCGAGGATCGCGAATCCGCGGTTCGACGCATTGGCCGCTCCGTAGGTCAGGCCGCCGGGCAGCGTGCGGCGATACCGCCAAAGCTGCGCGCCGGTGCGGACGTCGATCGCCCATGCCGTGTTGTTGTTGCCGGTCACGTAGAGGACGCCGTCGACCTGGAGCGGCGTTCCCTCGAAGCCGCGGCCGGCAACCATGTTGTCGACCTGGAACGCCCACTGCGCGGCGAGGCGGCCGGCATTGGCCGGAGTGATCTGCGTGAGCGGACTGTGGCGGCGGCCCGTGTAGTCGCCCGAATACATCAGCCACCGCGTCGAATCCTTCAGACCATCGACGTGATCCTGCAGCGTCACAGGTTTGAGCGGCGGGCCGACGGGCGCCGGGCGAGGCGGATCGGGCGGCGGCCCCGAGTTCGGCCCCTGCGCCGACACATGAAGGATGCCGGCGGTCGCAGCAATGAACAGGACGACGACGATCCTCATCATTTCTTTTTCCCCAGGTACTCGGCGTCGGTCACCGGCGCACCCCACTTGATGTCACCGCCATAAATGGTCAGTTGCACGACGGAACGATCGGGCGCAGCGCCGTGCCAGTGCGGCACGTTGGCCTTGGTCAGAACGGGCACGTCCTTCACGAGCTCTTTGACCGGCTCGCCCAGCTCCTGGTAGAGCCCCCGCCCTTCTTCCGCCCACAGCATCTGCCGGTGGGTGTGCGTGTGCCAGTTGGTGCGCGCGCCCGCCTCGAACCTGAGGCGTCGCGTCAGCATGCCGTCGATCGGCTCGAAGTTCACGACGCCAGTCGCATTCGGGTTGGGAGCGCCGGCACCCTGCGCGGGAGCCGCAGGGGCGCCACCACGTTGCTGCCCAGCCGGGGTTACGACAATGAGCGCAACGAAGACCACTGCTGGCAGCAAGGGTCGACGCCATTGAACACGTGCCATTGAACCTCCACAGGTCCGGCTACAGCCGGACGCCACGCCGGAACTGAAGCGGTTAAGCGGAGTGAGTTTACCTGCTCGTAACGAGGATTTCACGCAGCCTGGCGCGGTCCGTCGACAACTCGGCTTTGCCGGCCGGCGCGCCGTTCGTCTTGAACATGTAACTGACGATGTCGGCGTAGGCCTGCATGCCGAGGGTGTCCGGCGCCTCCTGCGGCATCGTCCGCCGAATGACGTCGAGCACATCGTCGGCGCTGGTCCGGTCGAAGCGGGCAAAGAACGACTGGCCGACGAGGGCGGGGGCGTTCGTGCTGCCGAGCAAATCGTCGGCGTGGCACTTGGCGCAGGCCTTCAGGTAGGCCTCTTCACCGCGCGTCGCCTGCGCCTCGGTGAACACGCTGTCCCAGATCGTCGAGCGTGCATCCTGCGCGGCGGTCCGCGGCGCTCCGGCGCCGCCGGCACCGGGCTGTGTCGAGTCCGGCACGGGCATACCGCGATCGCGCATCGTCCGCCGGAGCAGCGCCGCGGCTTCCGGATACCGCTTCAAGACCGCCGGCGTGTACTCGACGCCGTCGGCGGCGGTCAGCGGCGTCCACCCCTTCTTGTTCACGACATCCAGCTGCGCACCCTTATCGATCAGGAACTGCATCACCGGAATTGCACCGCCGCGGTAGACGGCGCCGTGCAGCGCGGTTTCACCTTCCTTGTCGATCGCGTTGACGTCGTTGCCGCCGGCCTCGAACACCAGCTTGACCGCCGCCAGCGCCTCTTCATGCGAGCCCGGGTTCTCGCCGGGCGCCCAGATGCCGACGCCCGCCGCCGCCATGAGCGCCGTGGTGCCGTTGTTCGTCGCGATGCGCGGATCGGCGCCGCACGCGAGCAGCACGCGCATCAGCGGCACATCCGCGGACTTCGCCGCCAGCAGGAACGGCGTCGAGCCGAGGCGATTGAGCATGTTCCTGTTGCCGTCGCGCGGCTCCTTCTTCTGCCGCGCGTTCACGTTGGCGCCTTTGGCGACCAGCGTGCGAACGAGGTCGAGGCTGTCGACTCCACCCGTGGCGACCGGCCCTGGCAGGTTGAAGCCGGCGTTGTGCCGTCGCGACCAGGCGATCTGGTGCAGCGCCGTCCAGCCCTGGCCATCGGCGTTGGGATTCGCGCCACGATCGAGGAGCATCGACGCCAGCTCGTAGTGCGCGTTGATGGCCGCGAGCAGCAGGGCGGTCGTGCCGTCGGGAAGCGCTTCGTCCACCGGCACGCCCGCGTCCAGCAGCGCCGCTGCGGTGCTGACGTGGCCGCCGCGAACCGCAAACAGATAGGGAGAGAACGCGCCGCCGCTGGATCGCTCCTTCACGTCGGCGCCGCGCTCGACGAGCAGCTTCACGACGCCGGCGTTGTTCTCCGCCGCCGCCCACATCAGCGCGGTCTGACCCTTCGCCGGATGTTTGCGGCGGAAGTCCGCCCCGCGATCGAGCAGCACGCGAACGGCATCCACGGCGCCCGTTCGTGACGCAGTCATGAGCACGGTCTCGCCGTCCGGCAGCGCGGTATTCGGATTGGCGCCACCGTCAAGCAGGCGCGTGATGACCGGCGCCCTTCCGTTGGTGGCCGCGAGCTGGAGCGGCGTGACGCCGTGCCGCGTCGCCGTGTCGACCTTCGCGCCAGCCTTCAACAGCGCTTCGACCATCGACAGGTCGTCGCGCCGCACGGCCCAGTGCAAGGCCGTCGTGCCGTCGGGAGCCGCCGCATCGACGTTTGCGTTCTTCGTCAGCAGCCCACGCACCGCCGCGGTATCGCCGTTGCGTGCCGCATCGACGAGCGAGGCCTGCCCGCTGGCGATGACGCTCGCGAATACGACGGTCGCCAGGATCAGCGCTATCCGCATCAGAGACCCGAGAGCAGTTCGAGACGCCCTGTGCTGTCGCCCAGCTTCTCCGCCTGCACGCCAACCTTGTCCAGCATCGACAGCAGCAGGTTCGTCATCGGCGTCTCCTGCTTGTAGACGATGTGGCGGCCGCCTGTGAGCTGGCCGGCAGCGCTGCCGACGAGGACGAGCGGCAGATCGTAGTGGGCGTGGAGATTCGGATTGCTCAATCCGGCGCCATAGAGGAACAACGAGTGATCGAGCAGCGTGCCGTCACCTTCGGGCGTGGACTTCAGCTTCTCGAGGAACCAGCTGAACAGCTCGGCCTGATAGGTTCCCAGCTTGGCGTACTTCGCCAGCTGATTCGGGTTGTCCTGATGATGAGAAAGCCCGTGGTGACCTTCGGTAATGCCGATCTCCGGGTAGGTGCGGAAGTTCAGCTCGCGTCCGAGCATGAAGGTGACGACGCGCGTGACGTCGGCGCGGTAGGCCAGCCACTGCAGCTCGTACATCAGCTTGACGTGCTCGTCGAAGCGATCCGGAATGCCCGACGGCTGGTTCAGGTCGGGGAGGTCCGAGGCGTTCCTCTGCTCGACGCGCTGAATGCGGCGCTCGACCTCGCGCACGGAATCGACATAGTCGGTGACCTTCGTGCGATCCGACGGACCAAGACTGTTCTGCAGCCGGTTGAGATCCGCCATCACGGAGTCGAGGATGCTGCGGTTCTCGCGCGCGCGGGCCAGCCGCTGCTCGGACGTGCCGCCGTCGCCAAACAGCCGCTCGAACACGATCCGCGGATTGTTTTCCGTCGGCAGCGGCGTCGTTGCCGTGCTCCACGACAGCGTGTTCATGTAGGCGCAGGCGTAGCTGTTCTCGCACTGCCCGCCGAGGAAGTTGAGGTCGATGGCGAGCTCCAGCGACGGCAGCGCCGTGTCCCTTCCGATCTCGGCTGCGGCAATCTGATCCGCTGAAATTCCGTTGCGGATATCAGCGCCTTCCGTCCGCTTGGGATGCACACCCGTGAGCCACGAGCTCGTGCCGCGCGTATGGTCGCCATTCGCGCCGTCGTCATGCGCGTCGGCCTGATGCTGGGCGAGGCCGCTGACGACGACCATCCGATCGCGGAACGGTTCGAGCGGCTTCAGGATCTGGGAGAACTCGAAGGCGGTGCCCTCGCCGAGCGGCGTCCAGTAGTTGATGCCGCTGAAGTTCCGTGCGACGCCGTTCGGCATGTAGACGAAGCCGAGGCGGCGGAGCGGCCGCGCCGCCGTTCGCGACTGTGCCGTCAGCGCCGGAACCATCGCGTCGAGCAGCGGCAACGCGAGCGTCGCGCCGACACCGCGCAGGAATGTACGGCGCGGCAACGCCATCTTGCTTACAAACATCCTTTGCTCCCACGAACCGCGGAGGCGCGAAGACGCGGAGAATTCACGTTTAGTCCTTCCTCCGTGCCTCCGCGTCTCCGCGGCCCGTCATGCGTGAAAACGTTCATTCCCCCGCTCGACGCATAGTGAACGGTGCGCTCTGCACGATGCCGGTAATCAGCGACGCGAAGCGATAGTCGTCGCG
>JBOGIQ010000354.1:0-6165 GCA_050742535.1 Vicinamibacterales bacterium
CGCGACCTTAACCGTTGCCACCCACGGCCGCGCCATTCGCCGCGCACTGCCGACGCGATATCGCTGGATGAGGATCAGCGGCATCAGCGCGAGCACTACCAGCGGGAGCAGGAGTACCAGGATGAGGAGCGGCATTCGTGCCTTCGTGTCTCCGTGGCTGTGCAGTGACGTAGCAAGAAGCGTGAGCCCAGCCTTAATGCGATCGCCGGGGCACAGGTTATGCGTTTGAAGATGTCATGAGGTTGATATGAAGAGCCTTCTCGGAACCGCCATCGCGGTCGCCTCGTGCGTGGCTGTGCCGTTCGCGCAGGATCAGCGTGCGCCCACTCCCAAGGCAGAACCGGCACACAACGTTTTCGTACTGACTGGATGCCTCATGTCAGACGCGAAGGAGCCGGCAGCAACCTTCAAACTGACTGACGCTGTCTCTGTCGGCCAACCGCCTCCCAGTCGAGCCGGCATCGCGGGTGCCGTGGGCACGTCGGGGCAGAAGGCGACCTACGAACTGCGGCCAGTGACGGGTGTGAACGCGCAAGGGATGGATGCGGCTGCGCTGAAGGCGCACCTCGGAAATCGCGTCGAGGTCGTCGTGCGCCCGATCGAATCGCCGGCGCCGGCGCCACCGGCTGCGGGCCTCGCTCCGGCGCAGTCGGCGAAGCCGAACGAACCTGCGCCCGAGCGGTTCACCGTCACCGAGATCAAGAGAGCGGTCGGCCGCTGCTCGTAGGGATCGGGGGCCAGGGACCGGGGACCAGGGACGGCCCTGGGCCGCCTCTACGCAAGCGCCGACCATAAACCACTGTAATTTGAGGGTTTACACGCCTCGGGTTATCATTTCTAGCCTTCGGTATCCCTCGGTTGACCCCGTTGACGCCTGACACGGCGCTCGACACGATCTATCTAGTTACGTGGAGTCCGGCTTCAGCCGGATATTTGTAGCTTCCGCCTTGAGGCGGAAGAGGAGCGCTCGATGAATCGCGTCGTTCATCTGTCGGTGGCGTGTCTCTTGGCAACCGCCGTCTTCGTGACGGTCACGCGCGCGAGCGGCGACAGCCCGCTGACCAAAGCCGTCAAGGCCAACGACGCCGCAGGCGTGCGCACGCTGATCAAGTCCGGCGCGAACGTGAACGCCAAGGCCGGCGACGGTTCCACCGCCCTCCTCTGGGCCGCGAACAACGGCGACCTGGAGATCGCGCGTGCGCTGATCGCCTCGAAGGCAGCGGTTGATGCCGCCAACGACTTCGGCGTCACCCCTCTCCTGCAGGCGAGCCGCGTCGGCAACGCCGCGATGGTGGAGCTGCTACTCCGCTCCGGCGCGAATCCGTCGAAGGCGCATCCCGAAGGTGAAACGCCGCTCCTTGCCGCATCGCGCTCCGGAAGCCTGCCGGCCGTGCGGCTGCTCCTCGCGCGCAGCGCGGACGTGAACGCCGCGGAGAAGTTCCAGGGCACGACGGCGCTGATGTACGCCGCGGCTGAAGGCCATCTCGATGTTGCCGGCGCGCTGCTCGAAGCGGGCGCCGATCCGAACAAGCAGGGTCACGTCACCGCGCTGACGCAGCGCAAGAATGCCGACCATCCCACCGGCGGCATGACCGCGCTGATGTTCGCGGCGCGCAACGGCAACGAGCCGATGGTTCGTCAGCTGGCCGCGAAGGGCGCGAACCTCAATCTAAAAAACGGCGATGGCGCGTCGGCCGCGATGATTGCCATCTGGAACGATCGCTTCGACGTTGCCGCCACGCTCGTCGAGCTGGGCGCGGACGTGAACGACGGCTCGCTCTACATGGCCGTCGAGATGCGCGACGCGACGACCGATCAATTTGCGTTCGACGGCTCGCGCCGCCGGGCCGATCATCCGAACACGCACACCGCGCTGAGCCTGATGGAGCTGCTGCTCCAGAAGGGCGCCGATCCGAACAAGACGTTTGCGGGGCAGCTCCATTCGACATCGATGCCCAACTCCGATCGGTTCGACAACACGCCGTTCTTCCGTGCGGCGGTCCAGTCCGACGTCGAGTCGCTGAAGCTGCTCACGAAGTACAAGGCCGACCTCGAGCAGTCGCCATCGGCCACGCCATCGGCGAACGCTCCGCCGCCAGACCCCGACGCGCCCGCCGGACGCGGCCGCGGAAATCCGAACGCCGGCCGCACCGCCGTGATGGTGACGATGACCGGCGGACGCGGGCCCGGAATGACCGGCGGCCCCGGATACATTCGCGACGGCGCGGTTCCGTATCGCGAACCTGGCAGCCGCAAGCCAGACGAAGCGTTCGCCGTGCTGCTGCAGGCCGGCGCGAATCCGAATGCGAAGGGTCCGGACGGCGTTCCGCTGCTTCATCAGGTCGCGCGCGCTGGCAACCTCGAGATGATCCGCGCGCTCGCCGCCGCGAAGGTCGACTTCAATCAGAAGAACAACGACGGCTTCACTGCGCTCGACGTGGCCGAGGGCAGGCAGCCTGCTGCCGGCCCCGCGCGTGGTGGCCGTGGCGCACCGCCGGCTGGCGGACGCGGTCGCGGCGGCCGTGGTGCGGCGTCGCAGCAGGACGTCGCGAAGCTCCTGCGCGAACTGATGGGACTGCCACCGGCAGCTCCTACTGCACCCGCTGCACCTACTGAACCCTCTGAACCCTCTGAACCCACCGAGGACGCCAAGTAATGAGAAGAGCACTGTTCGCGGGGGCAGCGCTTTTCATCGCCGCCATTGCTTCGACGACCGCGTTCGAACGCGGTTTTAACCACGAAGGGCACGAAGGATCGAAGAACACGAAAGGAAAAGTAGATCCTTTCTTCGTGCTCTTCGATCCTTCGAGTTCTTCGTGGTTTAACCTCCAGTCCGGTACGCTCCCGTCAAAGCAGCCAACGGCGCAGTCAGCCGGCCCGGCGCAATCAGTGGCCGATTTCCAGCCGATGGTCGCCAAGTACTGCTTCGGCTGCCACAACACCAAGAATCCGCTGCCCGCCGGGCTCCCGCTCGCCCTCGACACGGCGAACTTCGCCGATCCAGGCGCTGACGCGCTGACCTGGGAGCGTGTCGTCAAGAAGCTTGGCGTCGGCGCGATGCCGCCGCAGGGCGTCCCTCATCCCGGCCAGGCGGAGCTCGCGAAGTTCCGCGCCGCGCTCATCGCCAGCCTCGACGCCGCGGCGGCGAAAAAGAACGCCCCCGGCAAGTTCGTCCTCCATCGCCTCAATCGTCTCGAGTACGCGAACGCGGTGCGCGACGTGCTCGGCGTCACCGTTGACGTCGCGGATCTGCTGCCGAGCGACAGCGGCGACTTCGGCTTCGACAACATCGCCAGCGCGCTGCCCACTTCCCCGCTGCTGCTCGATCGCTATCTCACTGCCGGCCTGCGTATCGCCGAAGTGGCGGTCGGCAACGACGCCGCCGAGCCGAGCGCCGTGACGTTCACCGTCAGCACCACGACGACGCAGACGAAGCACGTGGACGGCCTGCCGTTCGGCACACGTGGCGGCCTGGTCGCTCAGCACAACTTCCCCGCCGACGGCGAGTACGTCTTCTCCGGCCGCCTGCTCAAGACCGTCGCCGAAGGTCTCGTTGGTGTTGAGGGCCACGAAACGCCGCACAACTTCGTCGTCACCATCGACGGCAAGCAGGTGTTCTCCGCGCCGATTGGCGGCACGGAGGATCACGACGCCGCCAAGGGCAACACGCCCGTGGCGCGCGAGGTGTTCGACAAGCGGATGGCCTCGCCGCGCATCAAGGTGACGGCCGGGCTCCACGACGTCGGCTTCACGTTCGTCGAGCGGCCCGGACAGGAGCAGAACGTCTGGCAGCCGACGCTGCGCGACAGCCAGGAGGCGCACAACCCCTCCGGCCTGCCGCGGCTGCGCAACGGGATCATCGAGGGGCCGTTCAACCCCACCGGCATGGCCGACATGGCGTCGCGCAAGAAGGTGTTCGTCTGCAGTGTGCAGACCGAGGCGTGCGCGAATCAGATCCTGTCGACCGTCGCGAAGCGTGCGTTCCGTCGCCCGGTGACGAAGGTCGACATGGACGCGCCGATGGCGCTCTACCGTCAGGAGCGCGCGGCCGGCGGCAAGTTCGACGATGGGATTCGGACGGCGCTGGCGCGAATCCTTACCAGTCCTGCGTTCCTCTTCCGCTCGGAGCAGAGTCCCGCCGCGCTGCCTGTCGGCGCCGCGCATCGCATCAGCGAGCTGGAGCTGGCGAGCCGAATGTCGTTCTTCCTGTGGAGCAGCATCCCGGATGACGAGCTGTTGCATCTGGCGATTGCCGGGAAGCTCCGTTCCCCCGGCGTGCTCGAGCGCCAGGTGCGGCGGATGGTGGCCGACGAGCGAGCCGACGCGTTCATGAACGCGTTCACCGGCCAGTGGCTGCAGCTGCGCAATCTGGACAAGATGACGCCGGACATCCTGATGTTCCCGGACTTCGACGACAACGTCCGTCAGGCGTTCCGCAAGGAAACCGAGCTCTTCTTCCAGAGCATCGTCCGCGAGAACCGATCCGCGTTCAGCCTGCTCGACGCCGACTACACGTTCGTCAACGAGCGGCTGGCGCGCCACTACGGGATTCCCGGCGTCTACGGCTCGCACTTCCGCCGCGTCACCGTGACCGATCCGAACCGGCGTGGACTGCTCGGCCAGTCGAGCATCCTGTCGATGACGTCGGTGGCGAACCGCACGTCGCCCGTGCTGCGCGGGAAATACATCATCTCGAACCTGCTCAACGTGCCGCCGCTGCCGCCGCCTGCGGTCGTGCCGGACCTGGCGGAGAGCGCGCACAAGGATCGGCCGTCCACGGTGCGCGAGCAGCTCGAGCGGCATCGCGCCAATCCCGCGTGCGCGACGTGTCATCGCAACATCGACCCCGTCGGCTTTGCGCTGGAGAACTTCGACGCCGTCGGACAGTGGCAGGTGAAGACGCGCGAGGGGCTGGCGATCGATTCCGCCGGGATGCTGGCGGACGGGACGAAGATTGACGGCCCGGTGGCGCTGCGGAACGCGATGAAGGCACGGCCGGACGTGTTCGCCGGGACCCTCACCGAAAAGCTGCTGATCTACGCGCTTGGCCGGGGCCTCGAGCCGGTAGACATGCCCGTCGTCCGCGGCATCGTCCGCGGCTCGGCGGCCCGGAATTACGCCATGCAGTCGATTTTGCTGGGAATTGTGCAGAGCACCCCGTTCCAGATGCGGACCAAATTGGGCAATACTGGCGCGTAACGCGATCGTGGCGCGGGCCTTGTCAGGCCCGCGTGACTAGGCGCACTCTATATATCTGCGGAGTCCGGCTTCAGCCGGATAGCTGTAGTGTCCGCCTTTAGGCGGACCTCGCGGGGAGTCCGGCTGTAGCCGGATTGGAGCTATCGAATGATCGTCACGAAGAAGCACCTCCCTCGGCGCACCTTCCTGCGCGGCGCGTTCGGCACGCTGATCGCGATGCCGTTCATGGACGCCATGGTTCCCGCGCTCGCGGCGCAGGCGTCGCGGCCATTCCGCTTTGGCGCGATCTACATCCCGAACGGGATCTTCCCGCAGCAGTGGCATCCCGACGCGGCCGGCAGCACCTTCGACTTCAAGCCGATCATGCAGCCGCTCGAGCCGTTCCGCAGCCATCTGGTGACGATCAGCGGGATGAAGGCGCCCGACGGCAATCCCGAGATGGGCGGCGTGCACATGGGCGCCAGCGCCGCGTGGCTGAACGGCACCGGGCCCGACAGCGGCCAGGCCAACTACTTCGTCGTCAAGTCGCGGAAGAGCATCGACCAGTTCATTGCCGACAAGGTGGCCGGCGACACGCCGCTGCAGTCGCTGCAGGTCGGCACCGAGGACATGGGGACGTCCGCCGGCGCGTGCGACGGTTATCCCTGCGTCTTCTTCAACTCCATCTCGTGGCGCGACGACACCAGCCCGCTGCCCGTGGCCGTCAACCCGCGCGTCACGTTCGAGCGGATGTTCGGCGAGGCCGGATCGACCGGTCGTCGGCTGGCGCAGATGCGGCGCAAGCAGAGCCTGCTCGACTCCGTGGTCGAGGAAGCGAAGCGGATGCGCAGCTCGCTCGGCTCCGCCGACGGCGCCATCCTCGACGAGTACCTGACGAACATCCGCGACGTCGAGCAGATGCTCGATCGCATGGACGCGCGCGCGGCGAACGTGCCAGAGGGCGCCGTTGCCCCGCTCGGCCTGCCC
>JBOGIQ010000355.1:0-6159 GCA_050742535.1 Vicinamibacterales bacterium
GCCAACGCCGTGATCGGCGTGTGGTCCACGGCGTCGAGGCCGTCGGTCACGGTTCGGAACGGCGGGCAGGAAAACGCCAACGGCCGGTACGTGCAGGTCTCGCGCCTCGGGCAGCCGCTGGTCAACGAAGTCGTGATTCCGCGGCGGCTGAAGGACGCGTTCAATTCGATCGAACCCACGCAGGACGCGGTGGCGCTTCCGGTGGTGCTGGATCCGGAAGTGCCGAAGCTGCTGAAAGCGCTGTTCAACGTGAACTCGCCGGCGGCGCCGCGCAACGATCTGGTCACGATTTTTCTCACGGGCATTCCCGGTCTGAACCAGCCGCCCAACGTGACGCCGGCTGAAATGCTCCGTCTCAACGTCGCGATACCGCCGGCGGCTGTGCCGAACCGTCTTGGTGTCATCGGCGGCGACATCGCCGGGTTCCCGAACGGACGGCGTGTTGGCGACGACGTCACCGATATCGCGATCCGCGCGATGGCCGGCGCGACGCCGCTGACGCCGGGTTTCAACGTGGCGCCGAACAACACGCTCGGCGACGGCTGCTGCGTCACCCCGTTCGGCGGCAACGACGTGCCGTACCTGGCGTCGTTCCCGTACCTCGGCCTGCCGCAATCGGGCAATCCGTAGGAGGCATGCCATGGTGAGTCGAAAACTTCACTCCGCAGTGCTCGCGTTCCTGATCCTCCTGCGTCCGTCCGTGGCGTCCGCCGAACTGTTCGTCCAGCCCTTCATGGCGCTGAACGGCGGAGAGACGACCCGGGAAAGCACTGGGTTCGGGGTCAGCGGCGGATGGATGGGCCGCTGGTTTGGCGGTGAAGGGGAAATCGGCTGGTCGCCGTCGTTCTTCGACGACGACGGTGGCTTCCGCGTGAAACACAGCGGCACGTCGTTTCTGGCGACGGGCCTCTTCGGAACACAGCTCGGCCACGCGCGTCCGTACGGCGCCGTCGGCCTCGGCGTGCTGCGATCGCGGATCGAAGAAGTCGGCGCGCTCGCGACGTTGAACGACAGCCGCGCTGCCGTGCACGCCGGAGGCGGCGTGATGTGGGATCGCGGCAGTGCGGCGCTGCGGGTCGACGCCAGGTACATCCGCGCGCTCGACGATCAGGAACCGGAAGGGAATGTCTTCCCGGAGTCGTTCGGCAACCTGGGCTTTTGGCGCATCGGCGGCGGGGTCGCCTTCCGATGGTAGGCGGCAGAACCGTCAGCATCGCCGTGGTGACGCTCGTCATCATGGGCGGCGTTCTGGTCTGGACTCACTTGAGTGACACGCCGGCCCAAGGACCGTACGGAACGAACACGCACAGCGGCGCCGCATCCACAACGCGGGCTGCGCTCGACGACACGATCGAGCGGATGCGCCGGCGCGTGACCGCCGACCCGGGCGACGGTGAGGCGGCGGTGCTTCTGGCGGACGCCTTGATGCGGGCTGCGCGCGTGCAGAGCGACGCCGAGCTGCCGCTCGAAGCGGAGCGGGTGCTGAGGACGACGCTGCAGCACGGGCGCGATTACGCCGCGCGCCGCATGCTGGCTGCGGTTTACCTGGCGCAGCACCGCTTTGCCGACGCGCTGGACGTTGCGAAGGAGGCGCAGGCCGAGCGGCCACAGGACGGCTGGAACTACGCAACGGCCGGCGACGCGCTGCTCGAGCTCGGACGCTACGACGAGGCGTTCGACATGTTCGATCAGGCCATTGCCCGCCGGCCGGACGCGGGCGTATATGCGCGGGTCGCTTACGCGAAGGAATTGCAGGGCGATCTCGGCGGCGCCCTGGCCGTGATGAAGATGGCCGCCGAGGCCACCGCCCCGCAGGACGTCGAGGCGACGGCCTGGGTTCGCACGCAGCTCGGGCTGCTGCACCTGCAGCGCCGGGAACTGGACGAGGCTCGCCGCGAGTTCGCGCACGCGGAGTTTCTCTTCCCCGGACACCCATACCCGCTCACCGGGCAGGTTCGGCTCGCTGTCGAACGTGGGGATTACGACCGGGCGCTGCAGATCCTCGAGCGGCTGCCTGAGACGCCGGAGTCGGTGGCGATGCGCGGAGATCTACTGGCGGCCTTGGGACAATCGTCGCGTGCGGAAACGATGTACGTGCAGTCCGAACGTCTGGAGCGTGCCGGTTGGAAGAGCGAACAGCCGCAGCCAGGGGCGCTCGCCCGGTTCCTGGCGGCCCGCGATCGAGACGTCGCCGAAGCCGTGCGGCTGGCCGAGCGCGCGGCAGCCGAACGTCAGGACGTGCATACGATGGACGCGCTCGCGTGGGCGTACTTCAAGGCGGGACGCACGGCCGATGCGTCGTTGGCCATCGGTCGCGCGCTGCGAACGGGGACGCTCGACGCGCACATCCGCTGCCACGCTGCCGTGATCGCCGAGGCGCGCCGCACGGGAGCGAAGGGCACCTGTTCGCCGTTGACGGCGAGGCCTGCGTAGCGAGAGGTTACGGAGGAAACGGTCTCACAGGAGGAACGGAGGAACGAAGACGAACGAAGTTTCTTTAACCACGAAGATCACAAAGATCACGAAGCAATGCGGCCCGTTCGATTGGCCGCCGCAGGCGGCCTGCCGCGATGTAAGTGCCCACAAATGCAAGCCACCGTGATGCTCGATAGTGGCTTGCATTTGCGGGCTCTTACATCACGGCTGACGGCGCGCGTCGCGCGCCGTCCAATCGAACGGCCGCAGCTCTTCGTGGCCTTCGTCGCCTTCGTTTCTTCGTTGCTCCTGTGAGACCGTTTCTCCGTCTCCTCCGTGCGCTCTGGAACGCTATGCCAGCGCGGGCTTTCTGATGAGCCGCCCGATCAGCACGCCGAGAACCAGGCCGGCGACCGCACCCGCGACGAACAGGTTGAACAGTTCCTGCACCGAAGCGGCCGACGCCCTCATCAGATAGGCGGCACCCAGACCGATCACCAGGCCCGTCATCCCGAAGGGCACGCGGCGGTCGTGCGGCGCCTCGGCGCCCTCTTCAATCCGGCTCAACCCGATCCAGATGACCACGCCGACGAGCGGCGCGAGCGCGATCAGCCAGAACGCAGCTTCCCACCGCTGCTGATCGAAGAACCGGCCGATGATCGGCGAGGCCCCGGCGTTGGCGAGCGACCAGGCCCCCGAGGCGATGCCCGACATCAAGGCGGCCTGCTCGCGCGGGAACGCGTACGCGCCGACTTTCATGGCCAGCATCTGGAAGCCGCCGCCGATGAAGCACGCCCACGACATCAACGCAATCGCCGCGGGCACCGACGCAAGCGACGGGGTGACGCCGAAGACGATCGCGGCGATCGTCAGCAGCACGAACATCCCCACCGGGCGCTTGTTGTTGGCCGCGAACCTGTCGGCCGCCCACCCGCCGGCAAAGTAGCCGATGCCCCACGCCGCCGGGGGGATCCAGAAGATCGACGCGAGATCGGCCTGTGCGACGCCGAGGCCGCGCGTCAGGTAGATCGGCATCAGGTTGAGAATCGGGCCGGGCGCGAGCGCCGGCAGGGCATAGCTGAACACCAGCGCCCACGTGCGCACCTCGAACACGTTCGGCCATTCCATGCGGGACGACCGGCGCTCGCTAACCGGAAGGTACGGCGGACGCGCGATGAAGGCCCAGAGCACGAGCCAGCCCACGCCGAGTACGCCGGTCACGATGAAGGCCGCCCTCCATCCGTATGCGTCCGCGATCGGCACCATCAGCAGGGGCGTCACGATGGCGCCGATGGTGCCGCCGCTCCAGGAGGTCGCGATCCCGCGCCCGCGCAGGTTCGCTGGCAGCGACTCGACCGCCGTGCGGACGCCCCCGGGGAACGTCGCCCCCTCGCCGAGGCCGAGCAGAGCGCGCGCAATCGAGAATCCGACGATGCCGCCCATGAGCGCATGCGATGCGCTGGCAGCGGTCCAGATGCCGACCGCCAGCAGCATCGCCTTGCGCAGTCCCATGTAGTCGATGAGCGACCCCCAGAGCGGGTTGCCGAAGGTGTAGACGAGGAAGAAGAAGAAGACGATGTTGCCGAGATCCTGCGCCGTCATGCCCGTATCGTCGAGGATCGGGGTCCCGAGCACGCCGAGCACGCCGCGATCGACGAACGAGAGCAACGAGCACAGGGCCATGCCGATGCAGGGCACCCACATACGCCACCCGGGCGCGACGGCATGCGTCGACGAGACAGCCTGTGTTGTGGACATGGAGGGCGAATGCTATCGAAGAACGGCGGGAACCGGAAGCCCCTGATCCCTGATCCCTGATCCCTGGTCTAATATCGCCGTCGGCGCGAATCGGCCTCCGTGTGGTCGATGCCGACCGTCACCTCGAGGGTCTGCTCGCGGGAGCCGCTGGACGGCACGTCGACGTCGATGACACGGGTGCGATCATCGTCGGCGCGGTCGCTGTCGCGGATGCCGCCCAGCACGCGTTCGATGATGTCGACGTCATGCTTTCTGCGATCCAGGCCGCCCATACGGTCTACTAGTGCACATGCGATGCCGCCTGCGCGCCTGAGGCGTCAAGGCGACAACCCGCCTGCGCCCCAGGTGCTTCGGCGGGCAAGGAGAGGAATGATGCGGGCTCTGCTGATCGTTGCTGTAATCGCCGTTGCAAGCGGAACGGTCGGGTCGGGACAGTCGAAAGATGGTCGCTGCGAACGCGATTGCCTCATCGGTATCGCGGAACAGTACCTGGACGCGCTCGCGGCGAAGGACTCGAAGCGCCTGCCGCTCGCCGGCAGTCCCAGGTATACGGAGAACGGCCAGCGCCTGCGCCTCACCGACGGGCTCTGGAACTCGATCTCGGCCCGCGGCTCCTACAAGCTTCATGTCGCCGATCAGGTCGACGGCCAGATCGTCACGTTTTCGACGATGCGTGAGAACAACGTGCCGATCATTCTGGCGGTGCGGTTGAAAGTGCAGAAGGAGCGGATCACCGAGATCGAAACGATCGTGGCGCGCAGCGAGAACGGCGCGAAGGCGCTCGAGGCGATGGGGAAGCCGCGTGACGCGTTCGATCGCCTCACGCCGACCAACGAGCGGATGACGCGGCCGGATCTGATTCGCACCGCCAACATGTATTTCACCGGCATGCAGCTGAACGACGGCAAGGGGAAGTATCCGTTCGCCGACGACTGCAACCGCATCGAAAACGGCAATCAGGCGACCAACGCACCCGGCAAACCGGGCGCGCCGCGGCCGGATCCGAAGACCGCGACCGGCTATTCAGCGATGTGGTCGTGCCGCGAGCAGTTCGAGTCCGGCCTGCTGCATTTCGTCAGCCGCATCCGCGATCGCCGCTATGTCGCCGTCGACCACGAGCGCGGCCTGGTCGTCGCGTTCGTGTTTTTCGACCATGACGCCGGGGCGTCGCGGACGTTCAAAACGCCATCCGGACGCGACGTCACAGCCGGCCCCGCGCAGCTCTGGACATGGATGATTGCCGAGCTGTTCAAGGTCGAAAGGAACGAGCTCCACGAGATCGAAGCGATTCTCGAGCGGGTGCCGTACGGGATGGGGTCCGGCTGGAGCAGCTGGGAAGATTCCATGTCCGACAAGATTCAATGGCCCAGGTAGGTGGGTAAAGGGAAACCCATTGCCCGGCGTAATGCAGGCATGAGATTGCGGAGGAGACAGATGAGACGCGAGTTTGTGCTGGCAAGCATTGTATTGACCGGTGCCCTCGTTACAGCGGGCACGATCGCGGCCCAACAGGCGCAGGCCCCGGCCGGGGGACAGGCGCCGGCAGGGCAGGGTCGCGGCGGTGGCCGCGGACCTGCGCCCGTTCCGGGCCCCATCGAGAAGGTGGCTGACAATCTCTACATGATTCCCGGCGCCGGCGGGAACAGCGGAGTCTTCATCACTGCTAACGGCGTCGTGCTCGTGGACACCAAGAACCCCAACAACGGTCAGTTGATTCTCGACCAGATCAAGACCGTCACCGACAAGCCGATTACCCACATCATCAATACCCATACCCACGGCGACCACAACGGGAGCAACATCTTTTTCCCGGCGATGGTGGAGGTCGTGACGCAGGAGAACACGAAGGCGAACATGCAGAAGATGCCGGCCTTCCAGGACGCCGCAAACGCGCACGGCCTGCCCGATCGCACGTTCACTGATCGGTTGACGGTTCTCAGCGGCAACGACGCCATCGATCTGTATTACTTCGGGCCGGCGCATACC
>JBOGIQ010000356.1:0-6151 GCA_050742535.1 Vicinamibacterales bacterium
GCCCACCCGTCGCGCCGGGTGCCCCAGCCGCCGGACCGGGACGTGGCCGCGGACCGCTGCCGCCGCTCGGTCCCGCAACCGAACCGCTGCCGAGAGAGGGGGCCCGGCATCAGAGCTTCCTGGAAGTTGCCAAGAGTGGAAATATCGACCTGCTCTTCGTCGGCGACTCGATCACCGACTGGTGGCGTCAGGAGCAGCGCGGGCTGCCGGTGTGGAACGAGTTCTTCACCCCGCTGAAGGCGGCGAACTTCGGCATCGCCGGCGACACGACACAGGGCGTCCTCTGGCGCATGCAGAACGGCGAGCTCGACGGCTTCCAGGCAAAGCTGATCGTCCTGATGCTGGGAACCAACAACATCAACCGCAACGCCAATGACGACATCGCCGAGGGCGATCGCGCGATCGTCAACGAGTTCCTGAAACGCCAGCCGCAGGCCAAGGTACTACTGCTCGGCGTGTTCCCGCGCGGTCCCGCAGCCGACAATCCGTTCCGCGCGTCGATCAAGGCAATCAACGAGAAGCTCGCCACGATCGCGGATAACCAGCGCGTGTTCTACATGGACATTGGCGACAAGTTCCTCGCCGCGGACGGAACGCTGCCGCCGGAGATCATGCCGGACGGTCTGCATCCAAACGCCCAGGGTTACAAGATCTGGGCGGATGCGATTCACGCACGGGTCAAGGAGTTGATGCAGTAGGTGCGAGGTGGCTTCGCCGGGCCGGTGCGAAGAGGCTGACGCGGTCGGTGCGAAGTGGATCCGGGTTGGTTCTAGACGGCTTTGGTCGGTGCTAGTTGCTGACGCTGGTCGGTCCTAAGTCGCTGCGCCTGGTCGGTGCGAACGGACTGCGCCGGGCGGGGCGGCCCGATTGGACCAACCGCGAAGCCCGCTTGGACCTACCAACGAAGCGACTTCGCACCGACCGGCGCCACCTCGCACCGACCGCGAAGTCCAATTACACCGACCCGGGCGAAGCCACCTCGCACCGACCGCAAAGGCCAGTTTCACCGACCCGGGCGAAGCCACCTCGCACCGACCGCGAAGTCCGATTACACCGACCCGGCGAAGCCACCTCGCACCGACCGCGAAGTCCAATTACACCGACCCGGCGAAGCCACCTCGCACCGACCGGCGAAGTAACCTTGCACCCTCCACTAGTTACAGCGTGCCGAGGCGAAGCGTAAGCTGCGCTCGGGGATCTCGCGCGTGCCGGTAATCTCGAAGCACGTGCCGGCGACGGCGCGATCCAGCGGTTCACCGCCTTCTTCCTTCGTCGTGACCAGGGTCACCCGGCCGATGCGTGCGTTCGTCAGCTCGCGCAGGATTCCCGACGCGGTCTGCTGACTGTCCGCATACAGAAAGGTCCGAGTCCCGTATAACGGTGCCGCGATCTGATCGAACCACCAGACGTTCGTCAGAAAGACTTCGTCCGGTGGCATCACGGCGGCTGCCGTCGACACGACGCGAGCATAGAAGCGCTTCGATCCACGAAGTTCCCTGTAGGCGGCACGGCTGGTTGCCAGCCCCGCAATCAGGATCAGAGCGACCATGCCGATGCGCAGGAGACGGCCGTAGCCCGGGTTGAGTGCATCGGAGGCGCCGTGAGCCGCAAGTAGGATGACGACGGGTGCGGTGACGAGGAGGAATCGGGGCCCCCACTGCGCGCCACCGTCATGAGCCGCTGTCAGCACGATCCCCAGAGTCGAGACAGCAGCAATGACATGCAGCCAGCGAAGGCGCCCCGCCGACGTGCTCGTGGGGACCAGCGCCAACAGCGCCAGCGGAAAGCCCTGCCACAACGATTCCCGCGGCAGCGCTTGCCTGGCAGCGAGCACGGAGAGCAACGCGACGCCAGCGAGAGCGATCATCTGCCGCTTCGCCAGCTCGACCTTCATGAAGGCCGCCAGCCAGGCTGCCGCGACCAGGGCGAACGCCGCCATCGCGGCGGCGGAGTGCGGCCCGAACCACGCGTCCATTCGCTGCCATCGTGCGGCAAGGTAGCCGTCTGTCAGTGGTGAAAGACTCGCGGAGGCGTGAGTACCGAGGACCGTACCGGCGTGGGCGTAGTTGGCGAGCGCAAATGGCAACAGAATCGCGGTCACGCCAGCGCCAAATGCGGCCCACCACCTGAACCCGAGAACGAGTCCCAGGCCGGCTACGTACCAGACGGCTTCGGGCCGCAAGAGGACGGACAGCCCGCCAAGTACTCCACTGGCAACAACCCACGGTACCGGACGGTCACGATCGATACCAGCGAGCGCGGCCGCAGAGCTCGCGGCCGCCAATGCGACGGCCGGCGCGTGCTCCCAGAACTCGAGCGAATAGAACAGCATCGGATTGGCGCCCACTGCGATGCAGGCCAGCACGCCGATCGATGTGCGCGGCGCAGCATGGCTTCGCATCACGTTCAGCAGCGGCAGCAGCACGATGAAGGCGAGCGCGGGCAGCGCGTATGCGCCGCGGAGGCCGAGACTTGCAATCAGAGGAGCGGAGAGGACCGGGAAGAGCGGCGACTGGATGACATGTCCGTGGTCGTCGTGAACGACCACCATCGTGTCGACATACCGTACCGGACGGCGGGCGATCTCCGGCAGATCGAGGGCGAAGGGCCGCAGCGGATGATCGATCGCGTTGAATGCAGCGATGAGCTTCAGCCCGGAGTCGCCGCTGAAGAACCCGTCAGGGGGAAGAGAAACGGCAAGCCAGCCGATGCCCAGAGTGGCCATCACCAGCGCGCCGATCATCCACGTCCTACCTGAGCGCATACGTTCCCCGCGCGAGCATCGTCGCGTAGCCGTCGGCAACGAGCGCACGGTTTCCGCGGCCCGCGTCAGGTCGCGACAGGCCGGTCACGCGGGCAAGCTCGCCCGGCACCGTCATGCGCGCGCCGGCGAGAAACGACTGGGCGATCTGACGCAGCGCCTCGTCGCGTCCGATGCGCTGGCGCAGCAGGTCGGGAAAGCGGCTGATGGTGAGCGTCCAGAGATAGGTGAACTTCGGCAGATACACCGCTTCGCTCGGGATCACGATCATCGCCGTCTGCAGCTCGTCGAGCGCGCGGTTGAACGTCACCCGGTCCGTCACGCCGGACTCGCTGCGCAAGTCAGACGAGGCCATCTCCCACTCGCGGCGGAGCACCTTCAGCACCGCGCGTGCGCGCGGGCTCAATCGCGTCCGTTCCTGCGATGGCCGCACACCCCACAGCGCGTAGAAATACGGGACCAGCCTCGGCGCGATGAACATCGGGCGCCCGCGTGCCAGCTTGGCGTAATACATCCGGCCGCGGCGGACCATCTGATCCTTCAACGTCCATGCGAGTGACGTCTCGGGATCCTTCTGAACGTTCCGCGGCAGCACCGCATCGCGCCGGCCGCACACCGCGACATACAGCGAAGGCCCTGGCCGCCGCGAGTCGGTCAGCGCGGCCGCGAACCCGACCTGTTCGATGAACCGCTCGGCGTCGAGCACCGTGGTGACGCACCGTGTCGCGTCGCGGCACCACCGCTCGTCGCGGTGCTCCTCGACGTGCGGCGGAAGCTCGCGCACCCTTAGCACCATCGGCGTCAGCCTCCTTGAACCGACCAGCCTAAGAACCTTCGCACCGACCACGAAGCCCGATCGCACCAACCACCGATCACCGTATACTCCGGATCGGAGGCGTAGAAGGATGCTTCGGAGACAGTTCGCCCAAGCCCTGGGTCTTTCCGCGCTGGTCGCGATCGCCGCCGCCGGCACAACTCTTCGTGGTCAGCAGGGTGCGCAGCCCGAGCCAAAGAGCTGGACCACCGCGGAAGACCACCAGAACATGATGGCGCAGCTCGGCATCCGCAAGCTCCGGCCCGGCCCGAGCGGCAACGCCAACGCGCCGAATCAGGCGAACTACGACGAGGCGCTCGCGAACCCGTACCCGAACCTCCCGGACGTTCTGACATTGAAGAATGGGCGCAAGGTGACCTCCGCCGACACGTGGTGGAAGCAGCGTCGTCCGGAAATCGCCGAAGAATTCGATCGCGACGTGCTCGGCCGCGTGCCGAAGAACGTCCCGAAGGTCGTGTGGACGGTCACCAGCACGGCGCGCGCGACGATTGCCGGGCACGAGGTCGTCGGCAAGCAGCTCCAGGGTCACGTTGACAACAGCGGCTACCCGGCGCTGAACGTCGATATCCAGATGACGCTCGTCACACCGGCCAATGCGAAGGGGCCTGTGCCGGTGATGATCATGTTTGGCGGCGGTGTGCTTCCCGTCGCCCTTGGCGGTCCACCGCCGCGGGGACGTGGTCCCGCGCCCGCCGCGGCTCCTGCGGCAGGCGCCGCCGCCGCGGCGCCCGTTGGTGATCCTCCCGCGACCGAACAACTGATTGCGGCCGGATGGGGCTACGCATCGCTCAGTCCCACGAGTGCGCAGGCGGACAATGGCGCCGGCCTCACCAAAGGCATCATCGGGCTGGTCAACAAGGGACAGGCGCGTAAACCCGAGGACTGGGGGTCGCTGCGCGCGTGGGCCTGGGCCGCATCGCGGGGTCTCGATTACCTCGAAACCGACAAGGCCGTCGATGCGAAGCGCGTCGGGATCGAAGGCGTATCGCGCTACGGCAAGGCGGCCCTCGTGACCATGGCGTACGACACGCGATTCGCCGTGGGCCTGATTGCATCCTCCGGCGAGGGTGGAACGAAACTGCACCGGCGCAACTTCGGCGAACAGGTCGAAAACCTGACCGGCGCCGGCGAGTATCACTGGATGGCCGGCAACTTCATGAAGTACGGCGCGGCGGACGCGGAGTTCGGCAGCAAGAACGCCGGCGACATTCCTGTGGACTCCCATCAGTTGATCGCGATGGCGGCGCCGCGTCCGATGTTCATCAGCCACGGAGTACCGGAGCGGGGCGACGCCCATTGGCTCGATCATCAGGGCAGCTTCATGGCGGCCATCGCCGCAGGACCTGTATACCGGTTGCTTGGCGCTAAAGATCTCGGGCGCTCCGATGACTACAAGACCGAGAAGATGCCCGCCGTGCTCGTCAACATGCTGGACGGCCAGCTGGCCTGGAGACAGCATGAAGGCGGCCACACCGACGGGCCGAACTGGAAGTACTTCATCCCGTGGGCCACGAAGGTCACTGCGCGCGTGAAATAGATGCGCGCCAGAAATTCAAAATGCAAAATGCAAAATGCAAAAAGGCGAGCTCCAGCGGGGGCCGGTTTGTACTGTTTGCATTTTGCATTTTGCATTTTGCATTAACCGGATCCAGCGCATTCGCCCAGGCCGATCGTCCCACTCCCCGCACTGACCGCAACTCGCAGATCGCGCACGAGCAGCTGCTCGAGAAGGCCCGGCGCGGGCGCATCGACGTGTACTTCGCCGGCGATTCGATCACCCGACGATGGGGAGCGACCGACTATCCGGAACTGCTGGCCAACTGGCGGAAGAATTTCTTCGGCTGGAACGCGGCGAACTTCGGCTGGGGCGCCGACACGATTCAGAACATCCTGTGGCGCGTCGAAAACGGAGAACTCGACGATGTTCACCCGAAGGTGATTGTCCTGCTCGGCGGGACGAACAACGTCGGCAGCGCCGCGGCGACGGGCAACGAGGACACGAGGGTTGACGACATCAGCCGCGGCATCAAGGCGGCGCTCGACGTCATGCGCGCCAAAGCGCCGCGAGCGACGATCATCCTGACGGCGATCTTCCCTCGCAACGACAACATGGCGGTCGTGCCGACGATCAACGGGATTAACGCCCGCATTGCCACGTTTGCCGACGGAAAGACGATCCGATTTCTCAATATCAACGACAGGCTGGCGGATGCCGACGGGCGGCTGCTCGCCGGGATGATGCACGACCAGCTGCACCCGACGGTGCAAGGCTACCAGGTGTGGGCCGATGCGTTGAAGCCGATGCTGACGGATTTGCTGGGACCGCCAGCATCGGAAGACGTCGCACCCCCACCTACTGGTGATCCATCAGCCAGCAACCGCTGACCTGACCTGCCCGCCGGAGCCTCGAGGTTCGAAGAGCCGAGAGCGAAGGCGGGTCAGCGCGAGTCTACGCTCGCGATAGACCAGGTCCCTTCTTTAGACTCCAGGGTGAAGGTCCACTGGCGGCTCTCGGTCCGCATCCTCCTGTTTCCCATCCGCGGTGTATAGCGTGC
>JBOGIQ010000357.1:0-5959 GCA_050742535.1 Vicinamibacterales bacterium
CTGCCGAGCCTGACCATGCTGTGCTGTCGTTCGAGAAAGATCCTGTAGTCAGCTGATCGTTCCAGAGGCATCAGAATGCCCCGTCTGGTCATCGCTGTAATCCTTTCATTGGTGCTGGTGACGTCGCCGGGCGGCGCAGCCGCTCAGGCGCCCGCGGCAGAACTGCAGACGAACATCGGCAGGCTCTCTGCGCTCGACTACCCGACTCGGATGAACGCCGCCAGGGCCATCCGGCGCCTGCCGGCGGCCGAAGCTGTCCCGGCGCTCGTCCAGGCCGTCCAGAAGCACGCGGACGAGTTCGTCAGGTACCGCGCTTTCGTGCTGCTGTCGTCGTTCAACGACCGCGGCACGGGCGACCTCGTGCGCGGGCTGCTTCGCGATGCGAACGACCGCCTGCGTGAAGTTGCCTATAAGTGGCTGGAGACGCATCCGGATCCGGCGATGGTGCCGATCCTTCTCAGCTCGCTTCAGACCGAAGAGGCGGAGTTCGTCCGTCCGGCGATGGTGTCTGCCCTGGCGGCGCTTGGCGACGACGTGCGCGTTCAGCGCGCACTGCTCGGTGAAATCGGGCGCGGGCTCGATTTCTTCCGCGGAGCCGTCATCGAGGCGCTCGGCCGCCGCCGGGCGGCCTACGCTTTCGACGGAGTCGCCGCCGTCGCCAAGATTCAAGGTCCGCTGCAGGACGACGCGGTGATCGCGCTCGGCCGCATCGGAGGTCCGCGCGCGCTCGCACAGTTGAAGCCGCTTGCTGCTGATGCTCCTTCACAGGCGCTCGCGCTGACACTCGTTGCGGCGCAATGTCTGGCCGGTGAGGGGTGCGACGCGGCGATTAAAACGATTGTCAGCGCGGTGACGGCACCGTCGGCGGGTGCGGCCGTGATCCGGGCCGGGCTGTCGGGCCTGACGGCGATCGCCGCTGCCGGCAATCAAACGGCCACGGCCACACTGGTGACCGTCGCCGAGCGTGGCGGGGTTCTGCGCGATCAGTCGGCGATCGGACTTGGGACGGTCGCGGTCATGGATCCGGACTTCGTCCTCGGATGGCTCGACCGGACACCGCCGGCGTCGCGCGAGCCGGCGATCACGCTGCTGAAGGACGGTTTCGACGATCTAGAAGAGGACTTCGGGGAGGAACAGTTCTTCGCTGCGGCGCGCGCCGCATACTGGAAGGCTGCCGATGGGTCCGCAACCCGTTCGCTGTCCTCTCTACTCATCCAACGGCTCGAGTTCTAATCTTAGGACGCGTGGATTACAAAGCCTCCGGTGTCGACATCGACGCGGGCAACGAAACCGTCCGTCGGATTCGTTCGCTCGCCCGCTCCACGTTCACCGCCGGTGTTCTGTCGGACATCGGCTCGTTCGGCGGTCTCTTCCGGATCGAGCCGGGTCGCTACAAGGAACCCGTGCTCGTCGCCAGCGCGGATGGCGTGGGCACCAAGCTGAAGGTGGCGTTCATGGCTGGACGCCACGACACCGTCGGTGCTGACCTGGTGAATCACTGCGTCAACGACATCCTCGTGCAGGGCGCCGAGCCGATCTTCTTTCTGGATTACCTGGCGACGGGGAAGCTCGCCCCGGCTGTTGCCGAATCGGTCGTCAGCGGGATGGCGCGGGCGTGCCGCGATAATAGCTGTGCGTTGCTCGGCGGTGAAACCGCCGAAATGCCCGGATTCTACAAGGACGGCGAGTACGACCTCGCCGGCTTCATCGTCGGCGCCGTCGACCGCACGCGTCTGATCAACGGACGGGCGATCGCGGTTGGAGACGTCCTTGTCGGCGTCCCGTCTTCGGGATTGCACACCAACGGATACTCCCTGGCACGCCGAATCATCTTCGACACGCTGAAGCTGGACGTCGGCAGCTACGTACCGGAACTCGGGCTCACGGTCGGCGATGCGCTCCTCGAGCCGCACCGGTCGTACCTTCCGTTCGTGCAGCCGCTCCTTGAAGCGACGCGAATCAAGGGCATGGCGCATATCACCGGTGGCGGCATCACCGATAACCTGCCGCGGATCCTGCCGCATGGTACGGCCGCAGTGATCGACGGCTCCTCGTGGACGGTGCCGCCGCTCTTCACCTGGCTGCGCGGCGCCGGTGACGTGCCGATCGATGACATGATGCGCACGTTCAACATGGGCATCGGACTCATCATCGTCGTCGCCAGCGATCAGGCGGAGCCGCTCATGAGCGAGCTCGCGGCACGCGGCGGGCGCGATGCCCGTGTCATCGGCGAAGTCGTGCCGGGCGAGCCGCCGGCGGTCACCTACTCGAATCTCTCGTGAATCGCCGACTCGGCGTGCTGATTTCCGGTCGCGGCTCGAATCTGCAGTCGCTGATCGACGCCATCACCAGCGGCCGTCTGAATGCCACGATTGCGGTGGTTATCTCGAACAACGCGGATGCATTGGGTCTCGAGCGTGCGCGTGCCGCCGGCATCGAGACGATCGTTGTCAGTCATCGCGGGTGGTCGTCTCGCGACGAATACGATCGCGCGCTGGTGCGTGAGCTCCAATCGCGTGATGTCGGGCTCGTCTGCCTCGCCGGTTTCATGCGGATTTTCGGCGGGCCAATGATCGACGCGTATCCGGAGGCGATTCTCAACATCCATCCGGCGCTTCTGCCGTCTTTTCCCGGTGCCGATGCGCAGCGTCAGGCCCTCGAGCACGGCGTCAAGGTCAGCGGAGTGACGGTGCACTTCGTGACCCGCGATCTCGATGCCGGACCGATCGTGCTCCAGCGCGCCGTTCCGGTGCTGGACGATGACGCGGCGGCGACGCTGGCTGCGCGCATTCTCGAGCAGGAGCACCTCGTGTATCCCGAAGCGGTGGGTATCGTGCTCGACGGAGCGTGGAAGATCGCTGGCCGCCGCTTCGTGCGGTTATGAGCGCTTCGGCTCCGTGGCTCGAAGAGTCACGAGTGCAACTTCCGGCGGGCAATTGATCCGCACCGGCACGTACACGGTCCCGATTCCGCGGCTGACGAAGATTGAGGTGTTCGCCTGCTGCCCAAGACCGTGCAGAATCGGAAAGCGTGTCTTGTAAATCGCTCCGACACCGGGGACGATGACCTGGCCGCCGTGGGTATGGCCCGACAGCACAGCGTGCACCTTCAAAGCGGCTGCTTCGGCCAGTCGTCGAGGATCGTGCGCCAGCAGCAGCATCGTGTCGGCAGCGTTCCGTAGAATCCTGTCGAGATCGGCGATCTTGCGCGTCCAGAAGCGGATCCCGGCCAGCTCGAGCTTCTCGCCGCGAACCGTCAGCCGTGTGCGCTGGTCCTTCAGCACCGTGAACCCGCGCTGCGTCAGCGCAGCGGGCATGTCCTTGTCGTCGTCGTGGTTGCCAAGGATTGCGAACACCCCGTGCGGAGCGCTCAGCGGAGCCAGTAATTCCGCCACCGGGCCGACGTACCTGCTGCGATCGCTGAACGTCACATAGTCGCCTCCGAGCACGATCAGATCCGGCTTCAGCGACAACGTCAGATCGACGGCGGCGCGAACGTCGTCGGCGCCGACAAGGGCGCTGTGGTGGATGTCGGTCAGCAGCGCGATCCGGACGCCCTGCAGCGCAGGCGGGAGCCCCGCCACCGGAAGCGAGGCTTCAGTCACTCCCAGGTGGTGTCGTTCGTACCCCACGCCGTAGGCGGCCGTACCGGCGACCGCGCCCACGGCCCCGGCGAGGACGCCCTTCAGTGCGGCGCGTCGGGTCAGGCGCATGGATGGCTACTATAGTACCGGTCCAATGGATCTTTTCGGCGAACTCGAATGGCGCGGCCTCGTCTACGACGCGACGGAAGGCGTTCGCGACCTGTTGGCGCGCGAGAAAGTCACTGGTTATATCGGCTTCGATCCGACGGCCTCCAGCCTTCACGTCGGGAATCTGCTGGTCATGATGCCGCTTGCGCACATGCAGCGGCATGGACACTCGCCGATTGCCCTGGTTGGCGGCGGGACCGGTCTCATCGGCGATCCGAGTGGAAAATCCGCCGAGCGCCAGCTGATGTCGCTCGAGGAGGTCGAGGCTAACGTCGCCGGTATTCGTGGCCAGCTCGAACGTTTCCTCGATTTCGAGTCCAGGACAGCGCCCGCACGGCTCGTCAACAACGCCGACTGGCTGACGAAATTGAGCGCGGTTGATTTTATGCGCGATGTTGGCAAGCACTTCACGGTCAGCGCGATGCTGACGAAGGAATCCGTCAAACGACGCATCGAAAGCGAGGACGGGATCACCTACACGGAGTTCAGTTATTCACTGCTCCAGGCGTACGACTTTCTCGAGCTGTATGACCGCTTCGGCTGCACGGTGCAGATGGGGGGAAGCGACCAGTGGGGGAACATCACCGCCGGCATGGATCTGATCCGTCGGCTCCGCGGGGGGAAAGCGCACGGGGTGGTATTGCCGCTGATTACGACCGCTGCGGGAACGAAGTTCGGAAAGAGTGAATCAGGAGCAATCTGGCTCGATCCGAATGTCACGACGCCGTATCAGTTTTATCAGTTCTGGCTGAACGTCGATGATCGCGACGCGGTGCGGTATCTGCGGTTTTTCACGTTCCTCAACATCGACCAGGTTGGTGAGCTCGAACACGCAGGACAGAGTGAGCCGGAGAAGCGGCATCCACAGCGTGCGCTGGCGCGCGAGGTGACCCGACTCGTGCACGGCGACACTGCCGTCGCGGACGCAGAGGCGGCTGCGCAGGCGTTGTTCACGGATCGCGTCAGTTCGCTCAACGCCGCGCAGATCGAGCAGGTGCTCGGGGGCGTTCCCTCGTCGACCATTGCGACGGCCGCGAGCGGCTGGCCGGTCACGGAGTTTCTGACGAGTGCCGGTGTGTCAAAGTCGAAGAGCGAGGCGCAACGCCTCATCAGGGGCGGCGGCATTTACCTTAACGATCAGCGTGTTGCGGATGAGAAAGCGCAGGTCGCGCCGGCTCAGGCGATCGAGGGACGGCTCTTCGTTGTGCGCAAGGGCAAGCGTGATTATTTTCTCGTCCGTATTGCATAGGCGGTGGGGGTTGACGCCGCCGCGAATGATCCGTAGTATCAATGAACCGTGTCGCGCCTGAACATCGGGCCGGGCGGGTCAGGTTTACAGTCCTCCGAGGCAACATCCGAAAAGGATTCCGCCTCCCCTCCTGAGCTTCCCCTGTCTCCGAGACTGTCTCGTTGGAGATGATGGGCTTGACAGCGAAGGCGATGGCTAGTAACCTTAAAAGGTTCGCCTAAAACTGGTCGGAACCTCCGGCAGGTTGGGGCGGGCGCCTAAAAAGGCGGCTCCGGCGACGGAGCCTGCCCGGTTCTTTGAAAACTAGATAGAGCGTGCAAGTACTTTATCGACCCGTCGAGTGTCAGTCGTGTCCGACCTGATTCGGACTCGGACATCGAAGAAGGCCGCAAGGCAGAAGTCGATGTCGACACAAGACCAAATAACAACGCAAGCAAAGAGCTAAGTCATCAGCGCTCGCGTTAATAAGTTGCCAAGCACTGGTTCGTAAGAGCTGGTGCGTAACAGCCGATTTAACATGAGAGTTTGATCCTGGCTCAGAATCAACGCTGGCGGCGTGCCTAACACATGCAAGTCGAACGCGACTTGGGCTTCGGCCCAAGTTGAGTGGCGAACGGGTGAGTAACACGTGGGTGACCTACCTTCGAGTGGGGGATAACGTCCCGAAAGGGACGCTAATACCGCATAACATCCTGCCTTTGAACAGGTGGAGATCAAAGCCGGGGATCGCAAGACCTGGCGCTTGATGAGGGGCCCGCGCCTGATTAGCTAGTTGGTGGGGTAATGGCCTACCAAGGCGACGATCAGTATCCGGCCTGAGAGGGCGGACGGACACACTGGGACTGAGACACGGCCCAGACTCCTACGGGAGGCAGCAGTGGGGAATTGTTCGCAATGGGCGCAAGCCTGACGACGCAACGCCGCGTGGAGGATGAAGGTCTTCGGATTGTAAACTCCTG
>JBOGIQ010000358.1:0-5933 GCA_050742535.1 Vicinamibacterales bacterium
GTTCGCGCCAGCCGTTGCCATCGCTAACACGACCGGATGGTTGTTCAGCTTCGCACGGCGCGCGACCAGAGACTTCGAATGGGGATCGCCGTGAGCCAGGAGCTGCCCCTCGTGAGTGATGATCAACGCGTAGCCAGTCTCGCCGACACGAATGCTGTCGACCGTCCGCCACAGCTCCTCGAGCTGCAGCAATCCGACGAGCCAGCCGCGGTCGGTGCCCTGCGGCGTCGGAATGGCGACGACGACGGCGGGCAGCACGTCAGTGTCGACGAACACACGTGAGACCAGCGCGTTCTCAATCTTCAGACTGTCGGGACCAGGCAGATCTGTCCGGCGCAGATCGAGCCGGCTCGACGCCACTGACACGCCGTTCTCATCGAGGAGCGTCAATTCCTTGAACTCGGGGAGCTGTCTGACGAAGTTCTTGAGGATGCGATCCTGCTGCCACGCGGCCAGCCCCGTCTGCTGCATGTCCGCAGCAACTGCATTCAGGATCCGGATGCTGCCCGTGATGTACAACTCGATCTGTCCGCCGACGCGATCCGCAACATTCTGGTTGCCCTCGATCACCGCCTGCTGGGCGCCATCGCGAACAGACACAATCGACACGGCGCCGTAGGCGAGCAGCGGCACGACAGCGGCCGCCGCCATCATCAGCGCGAAGCGTGTCGAGATCCGTTTCATTGGGCTAGCGCGACCCTTTCGGCAGACGCGAGGGTCCATTTCCATAACGCCCACACAGGATCGCGTTCATCCTTCGGCAGCACGAAGCGTCGATGGATCGCTCTCGTTCGGGTGTCCCAAGCGACATACAAAGCCGGCGGATCCTCATACAGCGCACGTTGAAGCTTCGACGTCGCCGCGCGAACGGCGGCTTCGTTCGATGAGCGCATGAGGACTTCGAACAGATCCTCCGCGTGAGGGTTTTCATAACCGAATACGTTATACAACCCCTTGAACCTACGTGCCGAGCGCCACCACATATAGGAGCGGGACGGCGTTGGACCGCTGATCATGTTGACGAACGCGCCCTCGAAACGCCCGCTAAATACCAAATTCGTAAATTCTTCGAGCGGGACCACCTTGAACTGCATGTCGACACCGACGTTGAAAAGATCCTTCTGCACCTCGAGGGCAATTCGTTCCCAGATCGTGAAGTCCCTCGGCAGCAGACATGTAAACCGCAGCCTCGCAGGAGGCGCAGCAACGCCCGACGTTGCCGGCATTCGGAACCCCGCCGCGTCGAGGAGTGAGGCTGCAGAGACCGGGTCGTACGCGTAGTTCGGAACGCTGGTATCGAATGCCCAGTACGTCGGATAGATCGGCCCCGACGAAGGCGCACCGGCTTCGTCTAATACCCTCGTGATAATGGCGGCTCGGTCGACGGCCAGATTCAACGCCTTTCGCACGAGTGGGGATTTGAACCGTGCATCGTGCGCATTGAAGATCAGTTGGTGCTGATACCAGCGGGGGACCGATACGATGTCGATATCATCGTTTCGGACGAAATCGACGGCGTCGACAGGCACGTCATAGACCATGTCGAGTTCCCCCCGCAGCAGGCTCGCCCAGCTTGTCCGCAATGCGTCAAAGGACCGGATGGTGATCCGGGCGATCGATGGGACGCCTTGGTAATACCTGTCGAAGCGTGTCAGTTCGATGGTGTTCTTTTCTTCTTTGGCGATTTGGAATGGGCCGGCGGGAACCGGGAGCAACACGGTCAAGTCAACGGGTAATTGGGGAGACTCTTTCGCCAGCTCGAAGACCAGGTCCAGCTTCCCGTCAGCTGTTGCCGAGCGCACGTCCGCGAGAGTCGGGTACGAATCGTGGTTTCCCTTTTGGGCGATTTCGCGGCCCAAAACCTCGGCAGCCGTTTGGGCATCGAACTGCCTGCCGTCATGAAGCACGACGCCTGCTCGAAGGCGGAGGCGAAGGCGACGACCGTTGTCTTCCCAGGTCCAGCTTTCAGCGAGGCGCGGAAGCGCGCGACCTTCCGCGCTGATCTGCGTGAGAGCCTCGAGCGTCAAGTTCTTGGCAAGCTGCCCGACTCCCAATTCAGTACCGTCGGCATTACCCTCGGGAACACCGATTCGGAGTTCCGCGCCACTTCCCGTGGGCTCTTCCTGAGGACGGGCGCACGACGTGAAGGACAGCGCGACCAAAAAGAAAATGCCGCTCGAGCACTGGAAGAGTGCCGAGCGGCAGCGAGCGCCTGCACGAACGCGCAGGCGCGCCCACAGGTGTAGACGAACTACTTCGGAGGTGCGCCGTCGTCGATAGCCCAAGGGCAGAAATTCTGCGGTTTCCGGGTTGCCGAGGCCTTTTTTACAACCTTGATCTTCATTGAGTCTACTCCGCTCTGAGAATGGCCGGTCAGGCCGTTGGGGAGAGTGACGCAGCCGTCCGGTGCGCCAGACTGACGACTGCGGCCTCCATCGCGCCCTTGTGGCAGGACGGTGAGTGCATGTCGCCAAGCTCCGTGTGTGCCGCCATCGAACAACCTCCTCCACACACGGGAATGAAGGAGCAGTCGCCGCATTCATCTTTGTGAGCGCTCAGCCGGTCGAAGCGCGCCGCCGCCGCGCGCCGCCGGTCGTCGTCCAGCCCGTTGATATGTCCGGTCGCCTCCGCCGCCTCCCCCGTGAATCCAGGGCAGGCGTAGAGCGATCCCTCGGGGCCGATGGTGTAGGCGTGCCGGCGATGTATCTCGCACGGGCCCATGTGCACGCCGTCGAGCGTGTAGAAGCCGGCGTTCCGCGTTTCCTCACGCAGGAACGACATCTTCTCGTCGACGAAGTGGCACGAGTCGCACGGGCCGGACGATGCGCGTCCGGCGCCGGCGCCAGCCGAGGTCATGCACGTTCCGGCGAGCGGCTTGTTGTTCGCGCCGACCACGGTGAGCGGGATGATGCCGGGCGGCGTCGCCGGTTCGGGCGCCTTGATGATCGGCTTGAAATTGATCTTGACGATCCGGTCGGCGAACTCCTGCTGCTTCAGGAACTCCAGCAGCGCCGGATAACTGTCCCAGCTGCTCTCGTCGAAGTTGCCGCCGATCGTGATGGCGACCTTCGGCGCCACACGGCGGACGTTCTCGATGATGCGATCGAACGTCCCCTGCCGCCCGCGCAGCGGACGCATCCGGTTGTGGGTGTCGCGATCGCCGTCGAGCGTGATCTTGACGCCGAACAGCCCGTACGGCAGCAGGCGATCGACCACTTCGGGCGTGAGCAGCAGCCCGTTCGTGATGACCGACACCGACTGCGGAATGCCTCGCTCCGCGCACATCGCATGCGTGCGCTCGGCCAGGTAATACGCAACCGGCAGGTTCAGCAGCGGTTCGCCGCCGAACAGCGTGAGATGGAATTTCTCCGGCCGCACGTCGTCGAGGCGCTGTTCGAGCCACTGCGCCACGGTGCGCGCCGTCTCGAGACTCATCTTCGCGGCGAACTTGTTGTAGTCGCCGTGATCCCCCTGAAAGCAGTAGTCGCAGGCGAAATTGCACTGCAGCGTCGTGAGCACCGTGACTTTCATCAGCTCGGTGTCTTCACGCAGATTGGTGAAGTACTCGCCCAGCGTGCGCTGCTCCTCGTCGCGGCTTTCGACGACGAAGCCGTTCTCCATCAGCGTGTCGATGGTGTCGCGTTCGTCGCCGTCGAAGCGCGTTTCGCCGCCGGCGAGGCGCTCGAGCAGCCGGGAGACGTCCGTGGACACGAGCAGCTGCGCGTCCGACAGCGTGTTCATCAGGAACACGTCGTCCGTGTCCTTCACCGGCACCTGCACGTTGAACATCGAAGGTTGCATGGGACTCCGTCCTCGGGGCACACGTCGCCCCACTTCGGCGTCTGACTTGTGCGTGGAATTCGTCGAACCGCGGTGAGGTGCGATTCGCGGCAAAAGTGAGCAACGCGTGTGCCCGCGCCGGATGTACGGCACTGCTTGCACGGTTTCTGCGGTCCAGCTTCAGTTTTTGCGAAAGAAAACCGCGATTCCGGCAAGCAACTCGCTTCCGGCGCGCGGCCGCGGATACGGCTAACCCCTTAGCCGGAGGCGGACGTGATCCGGGAAACCCGTGTGATCGTCAGCAGATCAGCGGGGGGTCAATTTCTTGGCCGGCGGGCCAGAGAGTTGTCAGTTGCCTCGAATCTTCCGGGCCAGCTCGCGGATCTCGAGCTTGTCCATCTTGAACTTCAGCGTGCTCAGCGGGATCCCGAGCGAGCGGGCGGTCCCGGTCACGTTCCAGGCGGATTTTTCGAGCGCGCGGATGATGAAGTTGCGCTCGAAGGTCGAAACGGCGCGGTCCAGCAGGTTTTCGGCCGCCGGCCCGCTGCTATCGAGCTGCGCCACATGCAGCTCGTAGGGCAGGTCTTCGTCGGTAATCCACTCCTTGTCCGACACGGCGACCAGCCGCTCGATCAGGTTTTCGAGCTCGCGGATGTTCCCCGGCCACCAGTAGGAGCCCAGAATCTGCAGCGTCGAGTCGGCGATTCCCTGGATGTTCTTGCGGAACTTCAGGTTGTAGCGGCGCAGGAAGAACTGGGCGAGCGCCGGGAGGTCTTCGATGCGGTCGCGCAGCGCCGGCATGCGGATGGGAATCACCTTGAGCCGGTAATAGAGATCCTCCCGGAACCGGCCTTCCTTGACGGCCTTGTCCAGGTCGATGTTGGTCGCGGCAATCAGGCGAAGGTTCGTCTTGATCGGATGCGTGCCGCCGACGCGCTCGATTTCGTTCTCCTGGATCGCGCGCAGCAGCTTCGCCTGCAGTTCGTAGCGGAGGTCGCCGACCTCGTCGAGGAACAACGTCCCGTTGTTGGCCAGCTCGAATTTTCCAAGCTGCTGCCGCACCGCCCCGGTGAAGGCGCCCTTCTCGTGCCCGAACAGCGTGCTCTCGACCAGCTCGCGCGGAATCGCCGCCAGGTTGACCGCAACGAACGGGGCGTTGGGGTGCGCCGATTCGCGGTGAATCAGACGCGCCAGGAGCTCCTTGCCGGTGCCGCTCTCGCCGAGGATCAAGACCGTCGCCGACAGCTTCGCGACTTTCTGAACGAGCTCGAGAATCTCCTTGGTGACGCGGCTCGCGCCGGCGACGAACTCGCGATCGTTCTGCTCGGCGACCTCCGCGCTCAGACGCAGGACGTCGCGGTTCAGATCCTGGCGCTCGCTGGCGTTCGCGACCAGCGTCCGCACGCTCTCGAGGTCGAAATCCTTGGAGATGTAGTGATACGCGCCGTAGCGCATCGCCTCGATCGCGACGTCGAGCTCCTTCAGCACCGAGACAACGATCACCTCGATGTACGGATAGTTCTCGCGGACGATCTTCAGCACTTCGAAGCCGCTGATGCCCGGCAGGCGAACGTCGAGGAGCATCAGATCGACGTCCTCCTTTTCGATCACCTGCAGCGCGAACTCGCCGGTGGCGGCGCGGAGCACACGGTAGTCGCGCCGCAGCATCGCGGTGAGCGTCTCCCGCATCCCCTCGTCATCGTCAACGATGAGGATGGTCTTTCGTCGTTGTGACATCCGAGGTGGCTATACTAAGCGATTGTGCCGTCCAATTCTTACGATGTCGTGGTGGTGGGCGCCGGAACCGGTGGCTACGTCGCCGCCATCCGCGCGGCGCAACTGGGGAAGACAGTTGCCGTCGTCGAAAAGCAGAAGGCTCTTGGCGGCACCTGTCTGATCTGGGGTTGTATTCCGACGAAGGCGTTGCTCGAGCACGCACATGCGCTGCAGGTGGTCCAGAGCGCCGCGGAGTGGGGCGTCGTCATCGGCGCCGGCACGCCGGCGATCAACATGACGCAGGTCCACGCCCGGAAGGACAAGATCGTCGGCGGGCTGACCAAGGGCATCGAGTTCCTGTTCAAGAAGAACAAGATCGCCTGGATCAAGGGGACGGCGCGTCTTGCCGGCGGCGGCAGAATCGAGATCGTCGACGG
>JBOGIQ010000359.1:0-5918 GCA_050742535.1 Vicinamibacterales bacterium
GGACGTGAATCCGGGTGACAAATCGGCGGAGGCGAAGTTCAAGGAGGTCAACGAGGCCTACGAGGTTCTCGGCGATTCCGCCAAGCGGAAGAAGTACGACGAGCTGGGCGCGAACTGGCGCATGTACGAACAGGCGGGCGCCGCCGGCGGCGCCGGAAGTCCGTTCGGGGCGCAGTGGAACGTCAACGTCGGCGGTGCGCCGGGCGGCGGTTACCGGACGATGAGCCAGGAAGAGATGGAGGAAATGTTCGGGGACGCCAGCCCGTTCTCGGACTTCTTTACGACCTTCTTCGGCGGTGGCGGCGGGGGCTTCGAGAGTGCGGGCAGCCGGGCGCGCGGCGGACGTGCGCGGCAGCGGGCCGGTCGCGACGTCGAGCATGAGCTCGAGTTGACGCTCGAAGATGCGTACCACGGCACGACGCGGCGGCTGGCGATGAAACACGATGGTCAGGCCCGTACCGTGGACGTGAGGATTCCTGCCGGAGTGAACGACGGATCGCGCGTGCGCGTCTCCGGCGAAGGCGAGCACGGAGTCGGCGGCGCCGCGGCGGGCGATCTGTACCTGCGGATCCGGCTGGCGCCGCATCCGGTGTTCGAACGCAAGGGGCGCGACCTGTACGTGAAGGTGCCGCTGCCGGTGACGACGGCGGTCCTCGGCGGTGAGGCCGATGTGCAGACCCTCGCCGGCCGGCCGGCGCGCCTGCGCATTCCGCCGCTCACGCAGAACGGGCAGGTGTTCCGGCTGAAAGGATTCGGAATGCCGACCGTCGGCAAGGCGGACGAGAAGGGTGATTTGTACGGACGTGCCGACGTCCAGCTGCCGGCGCAGCTTTCGGCCGAGGAGCGCGCGCACTACGAAGCGCTCGCCAAGTTGTCCCGAGGCGCCGCGAACACACACAGCGCGGCCTAGTACGACCATGAACATCAACAGACTGACGGAGAAAGCTCAGGAAGCGGTCGTGACCGCGCAGAACCTCGCCACCCAGGCGAATCACGCTGAGGTGACGCCGGAGCACCTGCTCGTCGCGCTCGTCGAGCAGTCCGGCGGGATCGTTCCCTCGATCCTGCGAAAACTGAATCTCGACCCGGCGAATGTCGCGGGCGACGCCCGGTCGCTGCTGAACAACCTGCCACAGGCCTACGGTGCGGATCTGCGCTTGTCGCCGCGCATGAACCTGATTTTTGCGTCGGCGGAAGCGGAGGCCAAGCGTCTCCAGGACGATTTCGTCAGCACGGAACATCTGCTCCTCGCCCTGGCGACCGAAACGGGCCGCTCCCCCGCTGCGCAGCTGCTGCAGCGGTCGGGCGCCATCAAAGACGCGCTCTACAAGGCCATGACCGACGTGCGCGGCAACCAGCGGGTGACGTCGCAGAATCCCGAGTCGACCTACGAGGCGCTGGCGCGCTACGGCCGCGACCTGACCGACCTCGCCCGCAAAGGCACGCTCGATCCGGTCATCGGCCGCGATGAAGAGGTCCGTCGCGTCATCCAGGTCCTGTCACGGCGCACCAAGAACAACCCGGTGCTGATCGGCGAACCCGGTGTCGGCAAGACGGCGATCGTCGAGGGGCTGGCGCAGCGGATCGTGCGCGGCGACGTGCCCGAGGGGCTGAAGAACAAGCAGATCTTCGCGCTCGACATGGGTGCGCTCGTGGCCGGCGCGAAATATCGCGGCGAGTTCGAGGAACGGCTCAAGGCCGTCCTGAAGGAAATCACGGAATCAGAAGGCCGGATCGTCCTGTTCATCGACGAGCTGCACACGGTCGTGGGCGCCGGCGCCGCCGAAGGCGCGATGGACGCCTCGCAGATGCTGAAGCCGATGCTTGCCCGCGGCGAGCTCCACACCATCGGCGCGACCACGCTCGACGAGTATCGGAAGCACATCGAGAAGGACGCGGCGCTGGAGCGCCGATTCCAGCCGGTCCTGGTCGGCGAACCAACCGTCGAGGACACGATCTCCATCCTGCGCGGTCTGCGCGAGCGCTACGAGATTCACCATCAGGTGCAGTTCAAGGATGCGGCGCTCGTGGCGGCCGCCGTGTTGTCGCACCGCTACATCTCCGACCGTTTCCTGCCTGACAAGGCCATCGATCTGATGGACGAGGCGGCCTCGAAGCTGCGGATGGAAATCGACTCGATGCCCGCCGAACTGGACGAAGTGCGCCGCCGGGTCATGCAGCTCGAGATCGAGCGCGAGGCGCTGCGGAAAGAGACCGACAAGTCGTCGGTCGAGCGGCTCGCCCGCCTCGAGAAGGAGCTCGCCAACCTCAAGGAAGACGAAGCGCGGTTGCGGGCGCAGTGGCAGCAGGAGAAGGACGAGATCAGCGGCAGCAGCAATCTGAAGGAACAGCTCGAACAGGCGCGGCTGGAGCTGGACGCCGCCGTTCGCGCCGGCGATTACGCGAAAGCGTCGGAGCTGCAGTACGGGCGGATTCCGCAGCTCGAAAAGACGCTGCAGGACCAGGATGGCGCGGCCAAACCAACGGGCACGCGCATGCTCAAGCTCGAAGTGGACGAAGAAGACATCGCCGAAGTCGTCGCCAAGTGGACGAACATCCCCGTCAGCCGGCTGATGGAAGGCGAAATCCAGAAGCTGATTCGCATGGAGGAGCGGCTCCATGAGCGGGTCATCGGGCAGGACGAGGCGATCACGGCGGTGGCCAATGCGATCAGGCGTGCGCGCGCCGGCCTGCAGGATCCAAACCGTCCGCTCGGCAGCTTCGTCTTCCTCGGTCCGACCGGCGTCGGCAAGACGGAGCTCGCGCGGGCGCTCGCCGAATTCCTGTTCGACGACGAGCACGCGATGATCCGCATCGACATGTCGGAGTATCAGGAGAAGCACACGGTGTCGCGGATGATCGGCGCGCCTCCGGGCTACGTCGGCTACGACGAGGCCGGCCAGCTGACGGAGGCGGTGCGGCGGCGGCTCTATTCCGTCGTGCTGTTCGACGAGATCGAAAAGGCGCACCCGGACGTGCTGAACGTCCTGCTGCAGCTGCTGGACGACGGGCGCCTCACCGACGGCAAAGGCCGCACCGTGGACTTCAAGAACGTCGTCGTGATCATGACGTCGAACATCGGCAGCCAGTTCATTGCGGAGCACACCGGGGATCTCGGCGAAGGCGTGCGCCGGCAGGTCACCGAAGCGCTGCGACAGCATTTCAGGCCGGAGTTCCTGAACCGGATCGACGAGATCATTTTCTTCCATGCGCTGGGCATCGAACACATGAAGGCGATCGTCGACATCCAGGTGCGCGGTCTGCTCAAGCGGCTCGAGGAGCGGAAGATCCACGTCGAGCTCACCGGGCCGGCCAAGGACTTCGTCGTCTCCGAGGGGTACGATCCCATGTATGGAGCTCGTCCGTTGAAGCGGACCATTCAGCGCCGCGTCCTCGATCCGCTGGCGCTGCGCGTGCTGGAGGGCGAATTCCGTGAGGGCGACCACGTGGTCGTCGACGTGGGTGACAATGCACTCACGTTCGTCAAGAAGCAGACGGCGGCAGTCAATCACTAGATGGCGAATCTTCCAAATCCGCCGGGCATGAACCCGCGCGACAAGCGGCAGGGCGAACGCCGCACGTTCGGCTCGACGGGCCGGCCGGGCGGTGCGGTCTGGTATGTGCTCGGGTTCCTGATGCTGATGGCGCTGGCCAACGTGTGGTACCTGCAGCCGGCCGGAAAGACGCTGTCATACAGCGACTTCAAGCAGGCGGTTCGTGGTGGGCAGGTGGCGGAGGTCTACGTCGGCGAGCAGTCGATTCGCGGGACCCTCAAGGCCGAGCGCGACGGCACGAACAAGTTCAACACCACGCGCATTGAAGACCCCAAACTGCTCGAGGAACTGGACGGCGCACGGGTGAAATATACCGGTGAATTCGTCAGCCGCTGGCTCCCCGAGATCCTGAGCTACCTGATCCCGCTGCTGATCCTGTTCGCGCTCTGGAGCTTCTTCTTCCGCCGCATCGGCGGAGCCGAAGGTGGCGTGATGTCCTTCGCGCGCAGCAAGCACCGCGTCTTCGCGGAAGACGACGTGAAGGTCAGCTTCGCGGACGTGGCCGGCGTCGAGGAGGCCGAGCAGGAGCTGAGGGAGATCGTCGAGTTCCTGCAGAATCCACGGAAGTACACGACGCTGGGCGGACGCATCCCGAAGGGCGTGCTGCTCGTCGGCCCTCCGGGCACCGGCAAGACGCTGCTTGCCCGCGCCGTGGCCGGCGAAGCGAAGGTGCCGTTCTTCAGCCTGAGCGGCTCGGAATTCGTCGAGATGTTCGTCGGCGTGGGCGCGGCCCGCGTCCGCGACCTGTTCGCGCAGGCCGAGCAGAAGGCCCCGTGCATCATCTTCATCGACGAGCTGGACGCGCTCGGACGCGCGCGTGTGCAGAGCCCGATGGGATCACACGAGGAGCGCGAGCAGACGCTCAACCAGCTGCTCGCGGAGATGGACGGGTTCGATTCGCGCAAGGCGATCATCATCATGGCCGCCACGAACCGTCCGGAAGTGCTCGACCCTGCCCTGCTCCGCCCCGGCCGCTTCGATCGCCAGGTCCTGGTCGATAAACCGGACGTGAAGGGCCGCGAAGAAGTTCTGCGCATTCACACCAAGAACGTCAAGCTCTCTCCGGCCGTCGATCTGCGCGTGGTCGCCGCGCGCACGGCCGGCTTCGCCGGCGCCGACCTGGCCAATCTCGTCAACGAAGCGGCGCTCCTTGCCGCCCGCAAGGACAAGACCGCCGTCGAAATGAAGGACTTCGACGAAGCGATCGATCGGCTGATTGCCGGGCTCGAGAAGAAGCGCGTCATGAGCTCGAAAGAGCGCGAGATCGTCGCCTATCACGAATCCGGGCACGCCATCGTCGCCACCGTCATTCCCGGAATGGATCCCGTGCACAAGATCTCGATCGTGCAGCGCGGATTCGGCGCGCTCGGCTACACGATGCAGCTGCCGCTCGAGGATCGATATCTGATGCAGCGGCAGGATCTGCTCGATCAGCTGGCGGTGCTGCTTGGCGGCCGGACCGCGGAGGAGCTCGCGCTCGGCGAAATCTCCACCGGCGCGCAGAACGATCTGCAGCGCGCCACCGACATCGCGCGCGCGATGGTGACCGAATGGGGCATGAGCGACGCGCTGGGGGCCGTGAACTACGACGGTCACAAGCGCAACAAGTTCCTCGACATCCCGATCGGGCCGGAGCGCGGGAACTACGCCGAGGACACGGCCCGCCTCATCGACGCCGAGGTCAAGCGAATCATGACCGATGCGCACACGCGCGCCCGGTCCATCCTGACCGACAAGCGCGACATGCTCGAGAAGGTCACGCGGCAGCTGCTGGAGGTGGAAGTGATGGAGGGCGACACGCTGCGCGCCATCCTCGGCGTGCCGCCCGGGGCGATCACGGAGTCCGCGGAAGGGACCCCGTTGCCGCCGGAACTGCGTTAGGGGTTGCCTGGTAGCTGGGTTGCCTGGGTAGCTGGGTTGCCTGGGTAACTGGGTTGCCGGGGGAGCTGGGTTGCTTTAGGCAAAGTCAATCAGGGCGAGCCGGTCAGTGGCAGTGAATTGGCGAAGACCGCGGGAGAGTCTGACGAGGCGTTACCGCTCATCAAGTGGATGTGGCGCGTGTACACGCTGAAGAAGATGCCGAATGCGCGACGAAAGACGGGGCGTGTTATGAGAGTCTGCCTCGGTGTCCTCCTGGTCGCACTGGTGGCCCAGCCGGCGGCGGTCGCGCAGCAGCCGTCGACAACATCGCCGACGTTCGAGGTGGCCTCGGTCAAACGCAACGTCAGCGGGCGCGTCGGGGGGCGATTCGCGTGCCGCCTGCCGGGGCGCTGAGCTACGAAAACGTGCCGCTGCGCGTCCTTATCAGAGACGCCTATCAGCTGGACCCCTACAAGGAGTCATCTTTGCTGATCGCGGGTCCGT
>JBOGIQ010000360.1:0-1431 GCA_050742535.1 Vicinamibacterales bacterium
CGCGAAAACCACGCTGCCGAGCTTCCGGCGGTCGAGTCCGCCGGCTGAGTCGAGAACAGCGGGCCCGAACCGGGCCTTCACCGCTTCGAAAGTGGCCGATCCGGGCGCCACCGCCTTATGGGCGAGGACGTCGGCGTCGATCGTCGGCACCCCGAGCGCTTCGAACACCGCACGAACGTGGCTCTTGCCCGTCGCGATTCCGCCCGTCAGACCTACGCGTTTCACGTCAGCTCTCCGCTACGCTTGTTTCCTTGGCCGGCGCAATCCGTTCCTCCACGAATGTATTCCATTCGTGGCATTGTGGGCACTGCCAGAGCAGCTCGGTGCTGCGATAGCGGCAGTGCGTGCACACGTGAGGGTCGAGGTAGAACACCGCATCGCGCGTCAGCGCGACATAGCGCCGCACCAGATCCTGGTTCAAACCCAGCGCAAGCAGCGCCTGCCAGATCTCCTGGTGCACGACCAGCCCATGCGGATTGTGGGGTAGCGACGCGAGGAGCAGGTCGAAGGCGTCGCGCGCGTTGCCGGCGGCGGCGTAATGGCGCGACAGCGCCAGTCGAGCGCGCCAGTCCTGCGGATTCCGTGCGATCAGCTGCTGACACAAGGCGACGAACCGCTGCGGCGAACCAGAGGCCTTGTACGCCCGTTCGAGCCGTTCATAAGCCAGATATGCGCGTTCCGGGATCGTGTCGACCAGGCTCTCCCACGCCGCGATGGCAGCGGCCGTGTCGCCGCGCTGAAAGTGCATGTCGCCCAGGTTGAGATAGGCGGGGGCCGTCTCCGGATCGATATCGATCGCCTCGCGAAACATGGCCGCGGCGGCTTCCGCGTCGCCCCCGCGCACGGTCTCGGTGCCGAGCTGGTTGCGGAGAAAACCGAGGATCTGCTGATTCTCGGGCCGGCGATGGCCGTCGATCCTGGCAATCTGGGCGCGCACGCGCTCGGCGTCCGCCCATTGCTGCTGATCCTCGTGCAGCTTCTGCAGGTTGACGAGCGCGTAGCGGTTTTCGGGGTCGAGCTGCACGACCTCCTGAAACGCTTCGAGCGCGCGATCGACGAATCCGCCGTGCCGGAAATCCAGGCCGAGGCAGAGCAGCACGTAGGCGTGCTCGAGACGCGTGAGGTTCGTGCGCTGCAGCAGCGCCTGGTGCACGGTGATGGCGCGGGCGACCTGCCCCTTCTGCCGGTAGAGGTTGCCGAGGATCATCTGAATTTCGAGCGCGTCGGTGTCGCCGCTCGTGGCGGCCGTCAGCTCCTCGATGGCCTGATCGACCTGATGCTCGGTGAGGAAGTTCAGGCCGAGCATATAGTGCGGTGTCTCGCGCAGGCGGCGGCGATCGATCCACCGCCCGTCGCGCAGCTTGTATCGCTCCCACGCCTTACCCGCGATGAGGCCAACGAGCAGGGCCAGCAGGGCGGCCAGAAGGGGAA
>JBOGIQ010000360.1:1531-5904 GCA_050742535.1 Vicinamibacterales bacterium
ACCTTGTGGTCATCGTCGACGACAACGACTGAAGTGATCTTGTGGCGTTCGAGCGTGTTCAGGACTTCCACCGCCAATGTATCCGGTGCGATGGTGATCGGATTGCGCGTCATCACGTCCTCGGCGCGCCGCGCGAGCAGGTCCGACGTGTCGGCCATGTGCCGCCGCAGGTCGCCGTCGGTGATGATGCCGACGAGACGGCTGTTGTCGTCGAGGACGCACGACATGCCGAGCTTCTTGCGGGAGATCTCGTAGATCACCTCGCGCATTTCGTCGCCGGTGCGCACCACCGGCGTCTGCTCGCCAGCCGTCATCAGTTGATCGGCACGCATCAGCCGCTTGCCGAGCTTTCCTCCAGGGTGGAGGTTGGCGAAGTCCTCCTGGCGGAATCCCTTCGTGACGAGCAGTGTCATCGCCAGCGCGTCGCCGAGGGCGAGCGCCGCCGTCGTGCTTGCGGTGGGGACGAGGTTGAGCGGACACGCCTCTTTCGAGACGTGGCAGTCGAGCGCGACATCGGCGGCCTTGCCGAGCGTCGAGTGAGGCTCGCCGGTGATCACGATCAGGCGCGCGCCGAGGCGCTTGATCGTTTCCAGCAGCCTGAGCAGCTCGTCTGTTTCCCCGCTGTGTGACAGGGCGACGATGGTGTCCTCGGGCTGGAGGACACCGAGGTCGCCATGGATCGCTTCGGCGGGGTGAAGGAAGAAAGCCGGCGTTCCGGTGCTGGACAAGGTCGCGGCGATCTTCCGGCAGATGATCCCCGACTTGCCCATGCCGGTGACGATCACGCGGCCGCGGCACTCGAGCAGCAGCCGAACGGCGCGTTCGAAGCTCTCGTCGAGGCGGTTGACCAGTGCCAGAATGGCTGCGGCTTCCGTCTGAAGCACCTTGCGCGCCAGCGCGAAGTCCGGCGCTACGGTCTTGCTCACGTGCGGACCCCCGAGGACACCGCGGCGGCATCCGGAATCGCCCGCTCCCGGGCTGCGGCGTCGATCCGCTGCAGCTTCCGTATGAGCGGCTCGAGGTGATCGAGCCGGAGGGCATTGGCGGCATCGCTTTTCGCGCGCGCCGGATCTTCATGCACCTCCATGAACATTGCATCCACGCCGGCGGCAACGCCGGCCGATGCCAGCGGTTCGATGTACTCGGCGAGGCCAGCGGTGACCCCGTCGCCAGCCCCTGGCAGCTGCAGGCTGTGCGTGACGTCGAAGACGACTGGATAGCCGAGCTCCCGCAGCATCGGAAAGGCCCGGATGTCCACGACCAGGTTGTTGTAACCGAAGCTGACGCCGCGCTCGGTGACCAGGATGCGCTGGTTACCCGTGGCCGTCACTTTGTCGATCACATGGCGGACGTCCCGCGGAGCCAGGAACTGTCCCTTCTTGATATTGACGACCGCGCCGGTTCGCGCGGCGGCGCCGATCAGATCGGTCTGGCGCGAGAGAAATGCCGGAATCTGGATGACGTCGGCGACCGCGGCCACGGCGGCGGCCTGCGCGGGTTCGTGGATGTCTGTGAGCACCGGAAGCCCCGTACGCGCCTTGATATCGCCGAGAACGCGCAGTCCCGCTTCGAGACCGGGACCTCGAAACGACGCGCCGGATGTGCGGTTTGCCTTGTCGAACGATGCTTTATAGACAACCGGGGCGGAGCAGCGGTTGGCAACGTCTCTGATGGCAAGCGCCAGATCGAGGGCATGCGCCGCGCTTTCGATGACGCAGGGGCCGAGGATGAAGGCGAGCGGCTGCCCGCCTCCCACCGTGAAGCCTCCGATCTGTACCGGATGCACGCCCCTATTCTAGTGGAGCGTATCGGCTCGCGACCGTGACTCCTGCGCCCGCCAGCGCTCCCGTCTTGTGGCGGTGCGCCGCTTCGACAAAGCTCGCAAACAGCGGATGCGGCCGCAGCGGCCTCGATTGGAACTCCGGGTGGAACTGAACGGCCAGGAACCACGGATGCGCGGCCAGCTCCGCGATCTCGACGAATTTGCCGTCGGGAGAACGGCCCGACACGCGCATGCCCTGCTCGGCGAGCGGCCCCTCGTAGAGGCAGTTGAACTCGAAGCGGTGCCGATGGCGCTCGTGAATCAGCGAGGCGCCGTAAGCGCGCTCGGCCAGCGAGCCGGGAGCCAGCTCGCAGGCATAGCGGCCCAGCCGCATCGTTCCGCCGAGCTCGTCGACCCCCAGAAGATCCCGCAGCTTGTAAATGACTTTGTGCGGCGCGTTCTCGTCCACCTCGGTTGAGTCCGCCCCCTCGAGCCCGCACACGTTTCGCGCGTACTCAACCGTTGCCCACTGGAACCCGTAGCAGATGCCGAAGAAGGGGACGCCGCGCTGGCGCGAAAATTCGGCGGCCTTCATCATTCCGCGCGTACCACGCGACCCGAATCCGCCCGGAACGAGAATGCCATGCGCGCCTTCCAGCAGCGCCGCCCCGCCTTCTTTCTCGAGCGCTTCAGCCTCGACCCAGTTCAGGCGCACCTTGAGCCGGTGAGCGAAGCCGCCGTGGTAGACGGCTTCGTTCAGGCTCTTGTAGGAGTCTTCGTAGCCTGTGTACTTGCCCACGACGTGGATCGTGAGTTCGTCCGACGGGTGCTTGATGCGATCCACGAGCGCTTCCCACGCCTCGGTCCGCGCCTGGGTCAGGGGCAGACCCAGCTGCTTGAGCACAATCTGATCGAGCCCTTCGGCCTTCAGGACGAGCGGCACCTCATAGATCGTGTCGACGTCCTTGGCGGTGATGACCGCCTCCTCGTTGACGTCGCAGAAGAGGGCAATCTTGCGCTTGATGTCGGCGTCGAGGAATCGATCCGTGCGGCAGAGCAGGACATCGGGCTGAATACCGATCGAGCGGAGGTCGCGGACGCTGTGCTGCGTCGGTTTCGTCTTCAATTCGCCGGCCGTGCCGATGAACGGCACCAGCGTGAGGTGAATGTAGATCGTGTTCTCGCGCCCGACGTCGAGGCGGAACTGGCGGATCGCCTCGAGGAACGGCATGCTCTCGATGTCGCCGACGGTGCCGCCGATCTCGACCAGGACGACATCCACGTCGCGGCCGGCCAGGCGGATCGCGTCCTTGATCTCGTTCGTGATGTGGGGAATGACCTGCACGGTGCGTCCCAGGTAGTCGCCGCGCCGCTCCTTCTGAATGACCGACAGATAGATCTTCCCGGTCGTCCAGTTGCTGTTGCGCGAGGCCACCATGCTGGTGAAACGCTCGTAATGACCCAGATCGAGGTCTGTTTCCGCCCCGTCGTCGGTGACGTACACCTCGCCGTGCTGGTACGGACTCATGGTGCCGGGATCGACGTTGATGTAGGGGTCGAACTTCTGCAGGGCCACGGTATAGCCGTGATCCTCGAGCAGCCGGCCGATTGAGGCCGCCGCCAGTCCCTTCCCGAGGGACGAGACCACGCCGCCGGTCACGAAGATGTATTTCACAGGGCGCTTGCCCGCCGAAGCCTCGGCGAAGACGGGTCCATCAGGTCGTTGGGTCATGCCACCTCACATTGGCGTAGCTTCCGCCTTCAGGCGGAAGGCAGCGGTCTCGGCAATGGTTTGCCGGACGCGTTCCAGGTCCGCGGGTGTATCGACGCCGATCGAATCGTGCCGGGTTTCCACCGCGCGAATACGGTGGCCGTGCTCGAGCGCGCGCAGCTGCTCGAGCGATTCCGCCTGTTCGAGCGCAGTTTGCGGCAGCGCCGCGAGGCGGAGGAGGAAGTCGCGCCGGTACGCGTAGAGCCCTAGATGTTTATAAGCGTAGTGTCCGCCTTTAGGCGGACCGTCTCGATGAAGCGGGATCGGCGCGCGCGAGAAATACAGCGCATCGTCGTTGCCGTCGACCACGACCTTCACGACGTGGGGACTTGCGTAATCCTCTTCGAGTCGAATCGGGGTCCGCAGCGTTGCCATCTGCAGGTCCGCGTCACCGCGCAAGGCGTCGATCATCAGCGAGATCGCCGACGGATCGACGAGCGGTTCGTCGCCCTGCACGTTCACCACGATGGAGCAGTGCAGATCGCGCGCGACCTCGGCGATGCGATCCATGCCGGTGCGGTGGTGCGGGCTCGTCATGCGGGCGATGCCACCAAAGCGTTCCACCGCGCTCGCGACGCGTTCGTCGTCAGTGGCCACGACCACCGCGTCGATGCCACCTGCGTCCGCCGCGCGTCGGTAGACGTGCTCGATCATCGGGCGGCCGGCGATTTCTGCGAGAGGTTTTCCGGGGAATCGTGTCGAGGCGTAGCGGGCAGGAATGACAGCGACCGAGGTCACTTGTGCCGTCCGTTCGAATGGATCACGGAACGAAACGGGGTGCACGTCGAATCATAACACGCCCGCCATCGCGCGACGCGCGAAGGCGGCTCAAACTCTGAC
>JBOGIQ010000361.1:0-5888 GCA_050742535.1 Vicinamibacterales bacterium
TCGTTTTCCATCTTCATCGCCTCGACCACCACGAGAGGCTGCCGCGCCGACACGCTCTCATGAGGTTTGACCAGCACTTTGACAATCCGGCCGGGCATCGGCGCCACGATTGCCCGCGACCCGCTGGCCGCCCCCTGGTCGCCGGCACGTGGCCGCCGCACCGCCTTCGCCGAAGGCCTCGACGAGCCAGGCGCGCGCGTGATCGTCAGCGGGATCGCGACCCCGTTGACGTGGACGATCAGCTCGCCGGCCACGGTGGGCTCGAAAGACACCTCGTAGCTAATCCGGCTGAAGCCGGACTCCACTGAGTCTGAACCGCGCTGGGCCGGACTGTGGAGTCCGGCATCAGCCGGATTGATCAGCATCGACCACCGCCCCCCGGCTTCGACGAGGCTGACCTCCACCGTGCGGCCGTCGATTTCAGCGATCCACCGGTCGCCCTCACGCCGCAGCGCGATCTGCCGGCGTTCCCCGCCCAGCTCGATCTCGATCACTCCCGGAGGCTTTCGACCCTCGCCTGCTGCGTCCACGCCGCGTTAGGGAGGGCGGGCCTGACCCCGGGGCCCCCATCGCGCCTGCGCGATGGGGTGGCGTGGCCCGCCCCACTGAGCGACACGTCAGCCAGCGACGTGTAGACTGCGGCGGCGACAAGAGCGACCTCCCGCAGCGACGATTCCGGCGCACAAAACGACGTTCCGCGACGCTGCTGCAAGAGCGTGTCCAGAAACCCGGTGTGGAACGCGGCATCGAGAAAGACCGGCTGCTCGAGGAGCCAGCGGAAGAACGGGACGGTCGTTCGAATGCCGCGGACGTCGTATTCGGCAAGCGCCCGGCGCATCCTCGCCACCGCCTGCGGACGGTCCGCCCCCGACGCCACCAGCTTCGAAATCAGCGCGTCATAGTAGACCGGCACTTCGTCGCCGGCCTCCACACCGCTGTCGTCGCGGATTCCCGGGCCGTCCGGGGTGCGCAGCGCCGTGATCCGGCCGGGCGATGGCATGAACCCGGAGTCCGGATCCTCGGCGTAGACGCGGCACTCGATGGCATGGCCGCGGGGCGTCAGCGCGCGGGCCGCATCGATGGTCAGCCGCTCGCCGCGCGCGATCCGAATCTGCCACTCCACGAGGTCGATTCCGGTGACCGCTTCGGTGACCGGATGCTCGACCTGCAGGCGCGTGTTCATCTCGAGGAAGTAAAACGTGCCATCGCCGTCGAGCAGAAACTCCACGGTGCCGGCGTTGGTATAGCCGGCGGCCGCGGTAACTGCGGCCGCAGCCGACGCAAGACGGCTTCTCAGATCGGAATCGACGACCGGCGATGGCGATTCCTCCACAACCTTCTGATGGCGCCGCTGGATCGAGCATTCGCGTTCGACGAACGGGACGACGGTGCCGTGCCGATCGGCAAGCACCTGCACCTCGATGTGCCGCGGATGCGCAAGCCGCCGTTCGAGGTAGATCGCCGAGTCACCAAACGCGGCGCGCGCCTCGGATCGAGCCGCGCGAACGGCGCCTGCCAGCTCGCTGCGTCCGGTGACGACGCGCATGCCCTTGCCGCCGCCACCGGCAACGGCCTTCACCATCACCGGGTAGCCGATGCGCTCCGCGATCCGCGCGATCTCGTCCTCGGCGGCGTCTTCGCCGAGCGGCGATTCGGTACCGGGAACAACCGTGACGCCGGCGGCGATTGCCGCCTGTCGCGCGGCGGTCTTGCTGCCCATCAGCGCGATCGCCTCAGGCGACGGACCGATAAAGGTCAGGCGCGCGTCGCGGCACGCCTGCGCGAACTCTTCGTTCTCTGCCAGGAAGCCGTAGCCAGGGTGCACCGCATCCGCGCCGCTGGCCGTCGCGGCGGCCACGATGCGGTCGATTCGGAGGTAGCTGTCAGCCGGAGGATTGCCGCCGATGGCGACCGCTTCGTCCGCCATGCGCACGTGGCGCGCCGCGCGATCGCAGTCGGAATAGACCGCCACGGAGGCGATCTGCAGGTCGCGGCACGCACGGATAACGCGCACGGCGATCTCGCCGCGGTTGGCGATGAGAATCCTGTGCAAAGTAAAGAAAGTCTAGCATTTACGCCGGTGCGAACAGACTTCGCGGTCGGTGCGAGCAGGCATCGCCGTTGGTAGAGGCCGACCTTCAGGTCGGCCTTTCAGTTCGGCGACGGCCTGGCGACGCTGCGGATGACGTGGACGGGGACGGGACCCTTGCCGGCCTCGAGCTTGAGGCCGAGATCGCGCTCGATCGCGGTGAAGATCGTCGGGATGTTTGGATCGGGTGGAATACCACCGATCGGATTGTCGTGGGTCCAGCGGACGCGGAAGTCGTAACTGCCCTTCAGCCCCGTTTCGTCGGTCACCGGGGCACTCAGGTGGCCGCCCAGCACTACGGCCAACTGTCCCATCGTTGCGTTGTGGCCGGTGAAGTCGTAACTCACAAATCCGTTCTGATCGTAGCGCCCGTTGGTGACGAGCGGCCGCTCATCAGACTTCGCCGGCGGATTCACGTTCTGAACGTTTCGCGCAATCAATCGATAAACGGTGCCTGTTCTCGTTTCGCGATCGATCCGCAGCTGAAACCGATCGGCGAGGAGCGACCGGAGCATCAGCCGCATCTGCTCGAGACCGACTTCGGCGCCGCTTGTCGCCGTCACGTTGAACCGCTCGACGCGCACCCAGTCAGGCCCGCCGATCAATTCGCGGGGCTGGATGCTGTAGGCCTGTTCGATGAGCTGCCCCAGCGTAAGGTTCGTCCCCACAAAACGATTGGGAAAGAAGCGGAAGTCGATCGCGCCGCCCCCGCTGGGTCTGATCGAAGCGGCCTCGAACGCCGATGGCGCGGCGGCGCCCGCTGGCGGCTGCTGTGCCGAAGCGGGCGCCACTGACCAGATGATGACGGCGACCGTGAGAAAGCCGCGTGGCACGGCGGCTATTTTAGGATCGTTGCGGTCACCTCGATAGTGGTGCGCCGATCGCTCGTCGGGTCCGCCGTCTGAAGAATCTGCGTCCTGCGGCCATCCTCAAAAACCGAGTTCGAGCTGGCGGTCATCAGGCCAGGCTGGGGTTTGGCGTCCGGCACATACGCCTGATATTCGACATTCACGCTGGCACGAACGACCGTGTCGCTGTGCCAGGTCACGTTACGAATGTCGACGTTCAGCGGAACTGGAGTGCCGTCCGGCCGGACACCGGTGCTGCGGATGGAGCCGGTGCCACTGTAGTTTGACACTGTAACGGACAGAGCCTTCGTGATCGGCTTGCCACCCGCGGTATCGGTGATCATGATGTCGAATTTCACGTTCCGCGGAGTGGCCCCGGACACGGGGACGGCGGGCGGGGCCGGGACGGCCTGGGGCGGGACGGCGCCTCTAGCCGGGGCGGCAGGTCGCGCCTGTCCAGGTCGCGGCGCTGCGGGTGGTGCCGGCGCAGGCTGCGCAGCCGGTGCCGCGGGCGGCGCTTGAGCCGGCCGCGCCGGTGGAGCCACCGGAGCCGGCGGGGGGTTCTGTGCCCAGACAGGCGTGGCGACGGCCACCGCCAACAACGCGACCAACAGCACCTTCTTCATCTCTCGGCTCCTCACTCGATACCTCGCAGCGGCTCAAGCTGCAGCGGCGCGACTTCGATGGGCATAACCCCTGAACTGTCGACGGTGATCGGATTCCCGACGGCGATCTGAACCGGTTCAAGCGGCTCGACCGCGATCGGCGAAATCAGCGACTCTTCTTCCTGTGGCGGCGCCGCAACCTCGTCTGCGAGACGGCGCGTCAGGCGGACACCACGAGTATCCGATTCGACGCTCGGAGCTGGTGGCGCCGGAATCGCCACGCGCTCGATCGTGGGGCGAACGTTGACACGTTCGCCTGCCGGACCTGACAAGGTCCGGCCCACGTCAGGCAACAAGGTCCGGCCCACGAGAACAGCGGCGATCACGACCGCCGCCGCCACGCCGGCGATTGCCGGCGACAACGACCACGCTGACCGCCGATGCTCGATACGATCCCGAACCGCGCTGCGCAGCGACGATGACGGCTCCCCGGCCACGATCTGCTGCGCGGCGTGATCGATCAGCGCATCAAGGGGATCACGCCCGTTCGACTCGCGATGCTCGCTCAGGGCAGGTTCATTTCGCATCGACATACCCCAGGGCGGCCAGCCTTCCGCGCACCTTCCTGCGCGCCTCCGACACCCGCCATTTGACGGTGCCGGCGGGAATGCCGAGCATTCGCGCGATCTCCTCGTACTGATACTCGCCGCTCTGGACCAGCAGGAGCGCGTCGCGAAGCTTGGGGCTCAGCGACTGAATCGCCCGCACCGCGTGGGCCTGCAGCTCAGCGTTGTTCACGCTCGCGTGCTGATCGCCTGGCGCCGCGGGTTCAGTCACGTCCGCGATCGGCGTCGCCCGCCGCAGCCAGCCGGCAATGCCGCGGCGCTTCGAGATCGCGCGGTTCCATGCGATCCGTAAAATCCATGTCCGGAAGGAGCTCTCGCCCCGGAACCGTCCGAGGGCGTTCCAGGCGCGGATGAACGTATCCTGCGCCACCTCCTCTGCGTCCTCCCGCACCCGCAACGCGGCGAGCGCCGCCCGGAATACCGCCGACTGGTGCCGGACAACGAGCTGGTCGAAGGCGTCAGGGTCGCCCTGCCGAGCCAGCAGGACCAGCTCCTCGTCCGTCACACGTTCTATGGACCTCGCCGCCGTGCGGATAGTTGGGTTGGCCGGGCGCGCAGGGAACTCCCAACTCCCGATTCCCAACTCCCAATGCGTGACGTCGGAATGTGCGGCCATCGTTGGGTGTGAGCACGAACTTTAGCGCGACTCGGCGGGCAGCGCTTCAACCGGCTGCTTCACCGTCAGCAGACACTCAATAGACCGCCGTGCTGGCGCGTGAGTTGGGTGGGTCCGCCTGAAGGCGGACCCTACGACGGCTTATAGCGGGATATTTCCGTGTTTCTTCGGCGGATTCTTCTCGCGCTTCGACTCGAGGGCGCCCAGCGCCGTAATCAGCTTGGCCCTCGTCTGTCGCGGCTGGATGACCTCGTCCACGAAGCCGCGCTGGGCGGCGATGTAGGGATTGGCGAACTTTTCCCGGTATTCCGCGATCCTGGCGGCCCGGGCCGCGGCCACCTTCGCGCTCCGCGCTTCGTCGCCCAAGGCCATGTCCGCGGCCGCCTCCAGCTCGCGCTTGTAGAGGATGTTGACCGCGCCCTCGGCGCCCATGACGGCAATCTCCGCCGTCGGCCAGGCGTAGTTCACGTCCGTGCGTATGTGCTTGCTCGACATCACGCAATAGGCGCCGCCGTACGCCTTGCGCGTGATCACGGTCACTTTCGGAACGGTCGCCTCCGCGAATGCGTACAGCAGCTTCGCGCCGTTGCGGATGATGCCGCCGTACTCCTGCGCCGTTCCCGGCAGAAAGCCGGGCACGTCCTCGAACGTGATCAGCGGGATGTTGAAGGCGTCGCAGAACCGGACGAACCGCGCGCCCTTGATCGACGCGTCGATATCCAGCGTCCCCGCAAGATGTGCGGGCTGGTTGGCGACGATGCCGACCGAGCGGCCGCCGAGCCGCGCGAATCCGACCAGGATGTTGCGCGCGAAGTGCACGTGGACCTCGAGGAAGTTGCGATCGTCGATCACGGCGTCGATGACGTCGCGCATGTCGTAGGGCTGGTTCGCGGCCTGCGGAACGATGGCGTCGAGCGCCTCGTCCGCGCGATCGGCGGGATCGGCCGTCGCCACGCGCGGCGCCTCGTCGAGGTTGTTGTTCGGCACGAACGACAGCAGCTCGCGGATGAGCAGGATGCACTCGCGATCGTTGTCCGCCGCGAAATGGGCGACACCGCTGCGCTCGTTGTGCGTCATCGCGCCGCCGAGCTCCTCCTTCGTCAC
>JBOGIQ010000362.1:0-5875 GCA_050742535.1 Vicinamibacterales bacterium
ATGTCTCGCCGCGCTCAGCACTCGAGCAGCAGATCGCTGCAGTCTGGACGGAGGTGCTCGGCCTCGCGCAGGTGAGCGTCGATGCGAACTTCTTCGATATCGGCGGGCACTCGCTGCGGCTCATCGCCGTGCAGGCGAAGCTTGCCGAGGCGCTCGACCGGACGGTTCCGCTCGTCACGCTGTTTCAGTACCCGACCGTGGCAGCGCTGGCGCGCCATCTTTCTGAGGAAGACATTGCCGCGCCACCGCTGGCGCCGGCGGCCAATCCATCCGTCGAGTCGATCGCGATCATCGGCGTCGCCGGCAGGTTCCCCGGCGCGCCCGACGTGGACAGGTTCTGGTCCAACCTACGAGACGGCGTGGAGACGATCCGACGCTTCAGCGGAGAAGAATTGATCGCTGCAGGAGTACCGCCGTCGGTACTCGACGATCCGCACTACGTGCCGGCGCGCGGCGCCCTCGCGGATCCCGACCTGTTCGATGCGGAGCTGTTCGGATACGCCCCGCGCGAGGCGGCGCTCCTCGATCCGCAGCAGCGGCTGATGCTCGAGTGCGCATGGACGGCGCTCGAGAACGCCGGTTATGCGCCGCGTCGGCGGTCGAACGTGCGCATCGGCGTCTATGCGGGAACGAGCGCAAACACCTACATTCTGGCCGCCGATCGTGCCGCCCTCGGCGCGTCGAGCCCACTGCAGGTGCTCGTGGCGAGCGATAAGGACTTCCTCGCCACGCGCGTCAGCTACAAGCTGGAACTGCACGGCCCCGCTGTCACCGTGCAGACGGCATGCTCGACCTCCCTGGTCGCGGTCCACACGGCCTGCCACGCGCTGCGGGCGGGGGAATGCGACGTTGCGCTCGCGGGCGGTGTATCGGTGACGGTGCCCTCGATCGGAGGCTATCGACATACACCGGACGGCATCGCCTCGCCGGATGGACATTGCCGGCCGTTCGACGCTCAGGCCGGCGGGACCGTTGCCGGAAACGGCGTCGGGGTCGTCGTGCTCAAGCGGCTCGGACAGGCTGTGGCCGACGGGGACAACGTGCTGGCGGTCATCCGCGGATCCGCCGTCAATAACGACGGTGCCGACAAAGTGGGCTTCACCGCCCCGAGTGTGAACGGACAAGCCGCGGTGATCGCCGCCGCTCAGGCCGACGCGGGTGTCCCCGCCGACACTATTACTTACGTCGAAGCACACGGCACCGGCACTGCGCTCGGCGACCCGGTCGAAGTCGCGGCGCTTCGGCGGGTGTTCGGTGACGGCGCCGGGCCGTCGAGCTGCGCGCTCGCGTCCGTCAAGTCGAACGTCGGGCATCTGGATGCGGCCGCGGGCATTACCGCGTTGATCAAGGTTGTGTTGGCACTCACGCATCGTGAGCTGCCACCGAGCCTGCACTTTACGAAGCCCAATCCACAGCTCGACCTGGGTCCGTTCTACGTGCCGACGCTGCTGACACCGTGGACGCCTCGCCCCGGCGTGCCGCGTCGCGCCGGCGTGAGCTCGTTCGGCATGGGAGGCACCAACGCACACGTCATTCTCGAAGAGGCGCCAGATCGTCACGCTGCGGCGCATGCCCGCCCCTGTCATATCCTGCCGGTGTCGGGGCATTCCCTAACCGCCGTGGATGCGGCCGCGGAGCAGCTGGCGTCCTGGCTCGAGGCACAGTCAGAGTCGTCGGTTGCGGACGTGGCGTTTACTCAGCAAGTGGGTCGCGCTGCCCTGCGAGTGCGGCGCGTGGCGACCGGCCGCGACGCGTCCTCGATTGCCGCAGCGCTCAGAGCAGCGCCGGCTCGCACCGTCACGGGCGGTGAGCCTTCACTCGTGTGGCTGTTTCCAGGGCAAGGGACGCAGCTTGTCGGGATGGGTCGCGCGCTGTACGACAGCGAGCCGACCTTCCGCGCCGAGATCGATGCGTGCGCCGCCGCTCTCGATCGCTGGCTCGATCGCGATCTTCGCGCCGTGCTCTATCCGGAGTCGGCGGACGCTGAAGCCGACGCCGAGGCGCGCCTGGCTGAGACGACGTGGACGCAGGTGGCGCTGGTCTCTGTGGAGCTGGCGCTGGCCGCCCTCTGGCAATCGTGGGGACTCCGTCCGGCCGCTGTGCTGGGACACAGCGTGGGCGAGCTGGCGGCGGCGTGCGTGGCCGGCGCACTGACACGCGAGTCGGTGCTGCACCTCGCCGCGACGCGCGGCCGCCTGATGCACGCGGCGCCAGCCGGCGGAATGATCGCGATTGCGGGCCGCGCCGACGAGATCGATTCGCTGCTCGGTCCGGATCTCTGGCTCGCGGCGGTCAACGGCGCCAGCCAGTGCGTGGTCGCCGGAACGTGGCCGGCGCTCGCCCGACTCGAAGCGTGCCTCAGTCGTGAGGGCCGGCCGGTGCAGCGTCTGCCCGCCAGTGGTGCCTTCCATTCCGGTCTCATGGCGGGAGTCGTTGATCCGCTGAACGACGCGGCCCTGGCTCACACCGCGTCGCCGCCGCGCGTCCCGTGGATCTCGACCGTGACCGGCGAGGTCATCACTGCCGCCCCACCTGCGGCCTACTGGGGTGCGCAGGTCACGGCGCCCGTTCAGTGGGCCGCCGCCGTTGCGTCTGCACGCGCATTCGTCGGCGCCGCGCCGGTCTGGCTCGAGCTGGGACCGGGCCACACCCTGACACGGCTCGTGCAACCGCTGTCAGCCGGTGAGACGGCGATTTCAGCCATGGACGGCGCTGACGCCGCCGCAGCGACGGCCGCCGCGTGTGGTCAGGCCTGGGCGGCTGGAGCCGACGTGGACTGGATGGCGTACCACAGACACCTGCCGCGACAACGGCTGGCGCTGCCGTCGTATCCGTTCCAGCGCCAGCGCTACTGGCTCGAGGCGGCACCGCGCCGCGACACCGCTGCCAGTGCGCGAGTGGAGAAACGGTCGGACATTTCACAGTGGCTTTATGTACCGACCTGGAAGCAGATGCCTCCAGCTCGCGGTGTGCGTCGCGACGGCGAACACTGCCTGCTGTTCGCGGCCTCGACGGAGGTCGGCGAGCGGCTGAAGAAGACCCTCGAAGCGCGCGGTTGCGTGGTGACCATCGCCGAACCAGGGGACGGCTGGTCTGCGCGCTCCGCAGATCGTTACGTCGTCAATCCTGGTGTTCGGGAGGACTACGCGACACTGTTCGATGCGCTCGTGCGCGCCGATCGTTTTCCAGCGCGCATCGTCCACGCGTGGACAGCCGACGGGCCGGCCGGGCAGGAGAGCGAAACCGACCGCGGCACCGGGAGCATCGTTCGCGCAGTTCACGCGATCACGCGATCGACCGTACCGCCTCCCGTTCGGATGGTTGTGCTGTCCAGCGAGACGCAGATCGTCAGCGGCAGTGAGACCGTGTCGCCCGCGCGTGCGTCGATCACGGGCCTGTGCCGCGTCATCCCACAGGAGCATCCCTCGATTGGCTGCCGCTCTGTCGACATCGAACCGGAGACGCTCACGTCGGAAGCCGCTCTTGGGCGGCTGGCGAACGAGCTGGTCGCCGACGCCGACGACGTCGTCGTTGCCTTGCGCGGGCAGTGGCGGTGGGTGCAGCAGTTCGACGCCCTGCCCGCAGCCACATCCGCCGACCGTCCTCCAGCACGTTCCGATGGGCCTTACCTGATCACCGGCGGACTCGGACGCATCGGGCTTGCGCTGGCCGAGCATCTGGCTCGAGCCGTGCGTACGACGTTCGTCCTCGTCACACGATCGGCGTTTCCTGCAAGACCCGACTGGGTGCGGTGGCTCGAAACGCACCCGGATTCCGATGCGACGAGCGCCACCATCCGGCGGCTTGCGGCGATCGAGGAGCGCGGCAGTCGAGTGCTCGTCGCGCAGGCGGACGTGACCGATCGCACGCAGTTTGCCGAAGCCGTTGCGCGGGCCGAAGCGGATGTCGGCGCGATTCGCGTCGCGATACACGCGGCGGGTGCTACCGCGGAGGCCGATTTCGCGGCCGTCACGGCAACCGATTCCGCGCTGATCGAACGGCACCGTCTGCCGAAACTCCGAGGCGCGGAAGTCGTGCGCGAGGTGTTCCGCGATCGGCCGCTCGAGCTCTGCGTGCTGATGTCGTCGCTCGCGAGCGTGCTGGGCGGGTTGCGGTTTGGTGCGTATGCCGCCGCCAACGAGAGTCTCAACAGGTTCGCCGACCTCGAGGCTGCCCACGGGCGTCCCTGGATCAGCGTTGCGTGGGACGGATGGCGATTCGCGGAATCCGACCGCGAGGCACGCGGAGAGCTGGCGGCGCTGGCGATGACGCCACACGAAGGGGTTGCCGCGTTCGACCGCATCCTCGATACCGGTTGGCGAGGCACAGTCATCGTTTCCACAGGCGAGCTGGCCGCGCGCATGCGACGGAGCACACTGCCGCCCGCAGACCACGACGGCGGGGCTCCGCTCTCGGCCAGGCCGGCGGTCGAAGCGGCGTTCGTGGAACCGCGCACCAACACCGAACAGGTGGTGGCGCGCGTCTGGGCCGACTCACTGGGGATCGATCGTGTGGGCGTGGACGACAACTTTTTCGAGCTGGGAGGACATTCACTGCTCGGGGTGCATCTGGCGGCCAGACTCTCTCAGGAGCTCCGGGTCAACGTCTCGCTCCATGACGTGCTGGCTCATCCGACCGTGGCCGCGCTCTCGCGCATCGCCGGCCGGTTGCAGGACACGGGGGACGTGACCGCCGGGACCGTTGCCCGCGCGCTCGAGGCGGTGCACCAGATGTCGGAAGAGGAAGTCGAGCGGCTCCTCGCAGAATCGTGATCGCGATTCGTGAGGCCGCCGGCGCACGCGCGCACACCGCGCCGCCGAAGACGTGCGAGCCGCTTGTCGTCTTCGTCACGGGACTCTACTCGCCGAAAGGACGCGACAGCGTCTCGATTCAGAACCGCGACTACATGATTGGCCTGCACGATCTCGGGATGGACGTGCGCGTGCTGGACATGACCGCTCAGGGAGACTTCTCGTCCCTGCTGAAAGTCGCGAGAGTCGCGGCGACGTATGGCGCGGTCCGCGGGCACCCGCGCCTTGGCGGTGCCGCTGCGCATGCACTCGTTCGCCAGGAGACGTGGCTGCGCCCGCTGATCGGCGCCGCACGGTACCTGAGAAGACGCGGTGCGGCCGAGCCGGCGGCTTCGCGACACCGCCATGGCGACGGCGATCGGGATCTCGTTGCCGGCATGACGCTGGAGTGCGCGCATGGAGCGCGACCGATCGATGCTGCATCCGTGGCGTGCGTCCTCAGCGCGTACGATCTGATCTACGCACCCGCCTGGGGCGGCGTGTGGAAGCGGGCGATTGCCCGGCGCCTGCGCGAGCTGCTGCCTCGAGCGTGCGCCTTCCAGTGGTTCGTCAACCTGGTCAGCGAGACCACACAGGTTTCGCCGGCAATCGTGCGTGGGCTCGATGCCTTCGACGAAGTCTGGGTCCCGGCCGAGTTCCATGTGCAGGCGCTGGCGCGGAGCGGCGCCTTGTGTCGGCGCGTCTTCAAGGTTCCGGAGGCGGTCGACACCGCGATCTTTCACGAGCGCGTGGCACCAGCGCGAATCGACGGACGCCGGGACTTCTGTTTCCTGACGGTCTCGCAGTACCTGCCCGACCAGCGAGCGGTCTCGACCGCGCGGCAGTCGAGCCGCGACCTGGCGCTGCTGTGGAATCAGGCACGCAAGGCGACCGATCTGCTGATTCAGGCATTCCTCGAGGAGTTCGGGCCGGATGAAGACGTGTGCCTGGCGGTGAAATCGACCCACGATCAGGCGGCCCTGTCGGCGGCGCTGCGGCGGGTGGTGACCGAGCGCGGTTTTCCCGAGTCGCGTCTCGCTCAAATCGTGCCCATCGGCGGGTGGAGCGATGCTGTCGATGTGGCG
>JBOGIQ010000363.1:0-5843 GCA_050742535.1 Vicinamibacterales bacterium
GGATATCGCCTGCAGGGCGATCAGATCCCGCGTCTGCTGGAGCAGGAGATGATTTCGGACGCCGCCTTCACCGGCGGTATTCAGGTGCCGCCATCGGGCGAGCCGATTCTTCTTCTCACCGACCACCAGACCACCGGTGGATACCCTCAGCTCGCCGTCGTCATTACCGCCGACATTCCGCTCGCCGCCCAGCTCGCGCCGGGGGACTGGGTTGAATTCCGCGTGTGCTCGCGGTCGGAAGCACTCTCGGCGCTCGTGGCACAGGAAGCACGGCTCCTTGCCTTCGATTGAGGCGCTCGGCGGCGCCGTGGACGGGGACCCACTGGCACCGCTGACCACGCTCGGCGTCGGCGGCCCGGCGCGATGGCTGCTGCGCGCGCGGACTGTTGAGGACGTCGATCGCGCGCATCGCTGGAGCAGGTCGAATGGCACGCGGCTGTTCGTTCTCGGCGGCGGCAGCAATCTGGTGATCGCCGATGCCGGCTTCGACGGCCTGGTCGTGCACGTCGACGTTCGAGGGCGGGAACATGCGCGCGAGGGGACCGATACGCTCGTCACCGCCGGCGCGGGGGAGTCCTGGGACGAGACCGTTGCGGATTGTGTGGCGCGTGGTCTCGCTGGTCTGGAGTGCCTGTCGGGGATTCCCGGGACGGTGGGAGGAACGCCGATCCAGAACGTCGGCGCGTACGGCCAGGAGGTGGCGAACTGCATCGACCATCTCACCGCGTTCGACCGGGAGAACGGTGCGCTGTGCACGTTGACCGGGCATGACTGCGGCTTTTCCTATCGCACCAGCCGCTTCAAGCAGGGCGACAGCGGTCGATTTGTTATTTGCACCGTGACATTCCGGCTGCGACCGGGCCAGCCCACCACCACGTACCCGGACATCACCGAGCACCTGGCGCGGGCGGGTGTATCACTGCCGGACGTCCAGGATGTACGAAATGCCGTGCTTGCCGTGCGCCGGCGGAAGGGCATGGTGATTGATTCGGATGACCCGGACACTCGCAGCGTCGGGTCGTTCTTCGTGAACCCGGTGGTGACGGAGAGCGACCGCCATCGCGTCGGCACCGCAGCCGGCACGCAACCACCTGCGTTTGCAGCAGATGGCGGCCGCGTCAAGCTGCCGGCCGCATGGCTGATCGAGCGCGCAGGCTTCCGCCGCGGTGATGCGGACGGCAGTGTGGGGATTTCGACCAAACACACGCTTGCGATCGTCAATCGCGGTGGCGCGGCGGCACGTGATGTGCTGAGATTTGCGGCACGTATCAAGCGCGGGGTGTTGGATCGATTCGGCATCAGCCTCCGGCCGGAGCCCGTGTTCGTCGGCTTCAGCCGCAATCACGATCTCGAGTTCCTGACAGATGTCCAGTCTCCTGATTGAGGGCGGCCACCGGCTGGAAGGCCGCGTCTCCGTCGAAGGCAATAAGAACGCGGCGCTGCCGCTGCTGGCGGCCTGTCTCCTGACCGACCAGGAGTGTGTGCTGACGAACGTGCCGCGCATCGGCGACGTCGAGGTGATGGCGCGCCTGCTGCTCGACGTCGGCGCCGAAGTCGAGGGCATCGGCACGACCACGCTGCGGATCCGCACGCCCTCGATTCGTACCCACGCGCCCGATCGGTCGCTGGTCGGCCGGCTGCGGGGGTCGGTACTCCTGCTCGGTCCGCTGCTGGCTCGCGCCGGCCGCGCGCATATCGCACCGCCGGGCGGTGATTTTCCCGCACGGCGTTCGATCTCGACGCATCTCGAGGCGCTCCTCGCTATGGGGGCTCACGACGACGGGGGTCCCGATCACGCGCTGCATGCGCCCGACGGCCTGAAGCCGGCGTCGATGTATCTCGAAGAGGCGTCGGTCACAGGCACGGAGACGGCACTGCTGGCCGCGGCGTCGGCCAGCGGCCGCACCGAGATTCGAAACGCCGCCACCGAACCGCACGTTGTCGAACTGTGCGAATTCCTCGTCAAGATGGGCGCCGACATTACCGGCATCGGCAGCTCGAAGCTGCGTATCGAAGGCGTGGGCAAGCTGACGGGAGCGACGCACCAGCTCGGCGGAGACTACATCGAAGCGGGGAGCTGGGCGGTGGTCGCCGCGATCACAGGAGGAGAGATCGCCATCGAGGGCGCTCGCGACGACGACATTGAGGTCGTCGCCTCGGTGCTGAAGCGGATGAATGTGGACTGCGGCATGAAAGACGGCGTCTTCTCGGTCCGGCCGTCACGCCCGAAAGCTGTCCGCCGAATCACGACGGGACTCTGGCCAGCTTTTCCGAGCGACCTCGTCAGCCTCGTGACCGTTCTGGCGACACAGTCGCAGGGACGTACGCTCGTGCACGACTGGATGTATGAGCTGCGGCTGTTCGCGCTGGAGCAGATGAGCGGCATGGGCGCCGATATGTTTCTCGCCGATGCGCATCGCATTATCGTGACGGGACCCACTCGGCTCCGCGGCGGACGCATCCTCGACAGCCGCGATCTGCGGTCCGGCATGTCGCTCATTGCCGCGGGACTGGCGGCGGACGGTCAGACGCGCGTCGCGCCGCTCGAGACGGTCGAGCGCGGATACAGCAACGTCGTGCAGCGGCTGGTTTCTCTGGGCGCCCAGGTCGCCAAGATCGAATAATCGGTAGAGGCCGACCTTCAGGTCGGCCTTTCAAACCTTTCAGCGGCCGTCGTCAGTGACAACCTTGACGCCTGATGGCACCCGGAAAACGAAATCCCGGTCGGACAGGCCGCGATTCTCTTTCATGTTGCTGAAGGTCAGCGTCGATTCGCCGCCCTGGTGGTCCCGCGTCACGAGCGCGCGAATCTGCAGCGTGCCCGGATCGAGCGCGACGACGAGGTACTGGTACTCCGGCTCGTTCTTGCGCGGGACGAGCTTCAGCGCCACACTGCCCTGAACCGGCGTCTCGGCGTAGCTGGCGGTGAAGTCCCGCGCGATGTCGCCGCGGCCGCTCAGGAACAGATCGGGCGTGCTGGCCTGAGTCGCGACGTCTCTCTCCACCACCTGCTTGTCTTCCGCCACGTACCAGTACAGCTTCACGCCGTCCGACACCAGTTCTTTGCGCTCCGGCTTCGTATAGGTCCAGCGCATCTTGCCGGGCTTCTTGATCGCCACCGTCCCGCGTTCCTGTGACTGCGTCTTCAGCACACCGGCGCGGTAGCTCTGGACAAAGTCGGCAGAGAAGTCGCGAATCGACTGATAACGGGCCTGCAACTCCGTGGCAAGCGTCTCGGGCAACTTGCCAGCCTGTGCAGCTTTTGTCGCGCCCTGGCCGGCGATGACCGACTCGAAGGTTGCAGTCACTAAAAGAGAGAGAAGGACGATCAGTTTTCGAGCCACGTCTTTTTGAGCATAGCACTTGAGCCGCGGGCGACCTGCTGAGGTACAGACGCCGGCATCCGCAGCCTGGCCGTCGGAGCGTATAAGCCGGCGGCATAGCTGACGGCCGGTGATCCGTCCCGTCCGAACCACACGAGGCTGACGCCGCGCTCGATCGTCAGCACCGGCTCGCGCCCGCGCAGGACGTGACCAAACCCGGCCCGGCGGAATGTGTCGAACGGCAGCCACGACTCGATGCGCACCGCGAACGGGTCGCCGAGAATCGTGAACACCGATCGGAACGGACGGTTCGATTCGCGATGCTCGGCGCCGGGTTCACCGCTGATTCCGGCCCATACCTGATAGCGTGCCGCGCTTCGCCGTGGAGCCGATTCCCCGGCAAGGATCGCGAGCGCCCGATCGAAATCGTCGATGTCGACCGCTTCGCCTCCTGCAGGCTCAAGCAGTGTCAGAACGTAGGGCGTGCCACGCGGGAATGCCTCAACGCGATCGGCAATTCCTCGCGGCGGGACGGTGTCTGCCGCGAGAGGGAAGAACGTGCCATACGCGCTCACGACGCGGGCCGCCGCGTTGCCGGCGAGCACGACGTCTCGACCGATCGCATGGTTGTCGTTCACCAGGAACGGAAGATGCGACAGCACCTCTCCGGCCCGGCGCCATGCCAGCTGGCGCCGTTCGTACCGCGACGAATACAGGAGCGCGTTTTCCAGCTGCCAGTCCATGTCGGAGAGAAGCACGGCATTGGTGTCGCTGATGCCGGCGGTGACACGGGCCACGAAGGCATCGGCGCGCCGATCGAGGCTGCGATCGGCGCTTGGCAACGTATCCCACGCACGCCAGCCGGCGTATGCGATCAGCACAGCCGCCGCGACGAGCGGTGCCCGGCGCGGCACCCCTGAAAGGGGTGCCCTACTGCCGGCCGTAGGGCGCCCCTTTATGGGGCGCCATCCGCTAAGCAATGCAGCGATCGCAATGGCGGTGAAGGCGTGACCGGGCAGAAAGAACACGTGAGGATCGCCGACGTTATAAGTGACGGCGAATATCGTGTTGACGAGGTAGGCGCTGACCAAGAGCAGCGCCCATGGACGGGAGAAGAGCCAGAGCCGGATGACGCCGGCAATGGCGAGTGCCAGACCGGCCAGTCCAAATTGCAGCCGCGCATCCCAGATCCACATCGCCATGCGTTCGACGAGCTCACTCCGATCGACGCCGGCCATCATCGTGCCGCGCCAGTCCGACTTGGTGGCATCGAACCAGAACGTGGCCAGGCGATCGCTCCAGCGTGGCGGCGCATCGATGTTCGTCCACACGAACAGGACATTGGGCGCGTAGAGAAGAGCGCCGGCGCAGGCGATGCCAATCGCCAGTCCGATCGTGGCCGGCCGCAGGAGATCGCGCGGCCGCGGGTGCGCGAGCAGGAGGAACAGCGCAAATGGCAGCAGCAGCAGAAGCATCGACAGGTGGTTGCCGAATGAGAGCGCATACACCGCGAAGAAGGCGGCGAGCCGGCGCCGTGTCGGCTGCTGGCTGTACGCGTACAGCGCAATCAGGCAGCAGGCAATCAACGCGATGTGCAGGGTGTAGACCTCCGCGATGACCGACTGCGTCCAGAATGTATGCGAGAAGGCGAGGAGGAGTCCGGCGGCGGCGCCGGCAGCGGCGCTCCTCGTCAGCAGCGCCGCGAAACACGTCAGCAGGCCAGCGGCGAGACCGCCCGCGAGCGCCGAGAACAGATTGAGTCCGCGCGCCGGGTTGTCCGGGCTGACGGCGAGAACGAACGGCCGTGCGAGCGAGTAATACAACGGGTACGCCTGCCGCGCGCTCGTCTCCGGCCACAGGACGGCTGCCTGAAAGCCGCCGGTGTCGCCCAGATCCACGCCGGGAAGCAGCGTGCGGGCGTACACCGAGAACGCAATCGTTCCAACCACGCAGGCGGCGAGAACGGCACTCCTGAAGGAGTGCCCTACGTTCGATGTCTCGAGCTCGGCGTCGTAGGGCACCCCTTCAGGGGTGCCGGTATCATCGGCGCGCACGTTTTCGGGCGACGAACGCGCGCACCTCGTCGAGGCCGCGTGTATTGAGGACGTGCTCCGGCTCGATCCATCCGCGGCGGGCGGTGCCCACGCCGAAGCGCATCTGCCGGCCAAGCCCATCCGACCGGTGACAATCGCTGTCGATGACGAGCGTCACCCCTGCGGCGACCGCGCGGCGCGCCAGCGCGCCGTCGAGATCGAGATGACCCGGGGCGCCGTCTACTTCCATGGCCGTGCCGGTTTCCGCGGCAGCGGCGAAGAGCGCATCGAAGTCGAGCGGGTAACCGCTCGAGCGCCCGGGCGTCCGGTTGGCGGGATGGGTAATGACATTGACGAGCGGATGCCGGATCGCACGCAGGTACCGCTCCGTCAGCTTCGACGCGTCATGGCCCGCGTGGTCGTGCAGCGACGCAAGGACGATGTCGAAACCCGCAAGTTGCTCGTCGTCGAAGTCGAGCGAACCGTC
>JBOGIQ010000364.1:0-5841 GCA_050742535.1 Vicinamibacterales bacterium
TCGCCTCCTCGGGGCCGGCGGCATGGGCGAAGTGTGGCGCGCACGCGACGAACGTCTTGGCCGTGATGTAGCGGTCAAGATCCTGCTGCCGCATTTCTCCAACGACCACGATCGACTGCGCCGGTTTGCCGACGAGGCGCGCGCGGCCGGCTCGCTCAACCACTCGAACATCCTCACGGTGTACGACGTCGGCCAGCACAACGGCATGCCGTTCCTCGTCGCCGAATGCCTCGAAGGCTCGAACCTGCGGCAGCGATTGAACGCCGGGCCTGTGCCGATCCCGGAAGCGGTCAGGCTCGCGCTCGGAATTGCGCACGGCCTTGCCGCCGCGCACGCGCGCGGCATCGTGCATCGCGATCTGAAGCCCGAGAACATCTTCGTCACTGCCGACGCGGGCGTGAAGATCCTCGACTTCGGCCTCGCCAAGCTTCAATCGCACGTGAGTGCCAACGAGATGAGCGAAACGCTCAGCGGCGTCATCGTCGGCACCGCCGGCTACATCGCGCCCGAACAGTTGAAAAACGATACGGTCGACGCCCGGGCGGACCTGTTCGTTGTCGGCGTGATCCTCTACGAGCTGCTCACTGGCCGGAATCCGTTCCGCCGCGAAAACACCTTCGAGACCCTGAACGCCGTCCTGACGTTCGATCCACCGGACCTCTCCGACGGCAGCGAGCGCATGCCGCCGGCAGTGGCGCGCATCGTCATGCGGCTTCTCGAGAAAGCGCCGCATAAACGCTTTCAGTCCGCTATAGACCTTGCCTGGGTGCTCGAGCAGCGTCAGGACACCGATCCGCGACTTGTGGTGACGGGCACCCCTCCGCGTTGGTGGCAGACGCGCGTCGCGTCATGGGCTGCGACTGCGGCAGCAGTCGCTATCGCCCTGGTTGCTGGCTGGCAATTGCGACCAGGGACCGCGTTGCCGTCAACCGTCGAACAGTTTGCCGTGATGCTCCCGCCGGGCGTGTCCCTGGCGTCGGGGCCCGCCATGTCGCCGGACGGACGGCACATCGCGTTCGCAGGCGCGGACGGCAAAGGAAGCCGCCTCTATGTGCGGACGCTCAGCCAGCGCGATGCCGCTGCCGTTCGCGGCAGCGAGGGGGCGACGCTTCCGTTCTGGTCGGCTGACGGCACATCGCTCGGCTACTTCGCGCGCGGTCAGCTGACGACGCTGGCCTGGCCGCGCGGGGCGCCCGTGCCGCTTGCGCCGACGCCATTCGCGTACGGAGCCGCATGGGCCGCCTCCGGGAACATCCTCTTTGCGCCCGACGTGATCCTGGCCGGCATCAGTCGCGTCTCCGCACACGGCGGCCGCGTGGAGCCGGTGACGCAGCTGGATCAGTCAACCGGCGACACCTCCCACTGGTGGCCCGTGGTGCTTCCCGACGGCAAACATTTTCTGTATCACGTGCGATCGACGCGAGACGATCGGATCGGCGTGTACCTCGGACGCGTCGATCAGCCGTCGGCGGCGGCGGCCCCACTGCTGCGGTCGCATTCCGATGTCGTGTATGTGCCGCGCGGCGACTCAGACGGCACGCTGCTGTACGTCGTTGACGGTCACATCGAAGCGCGCCGTTTCGATGCCGGCACCCTGACCGTCGCCTCCACCGCGAAGTCTCTCGGACTGACGGCCGGAGGAGCGAGCATCTATCACCCGGCGATGCTCAGCGCCTCGCGCGACGTGCTGGCGTTCGTGGAATCAGCTATCCCGGTTGGAGACCGTCTCGAAGCGGTCGACCGCAACGGAGAACGCATACGACTCTGGGAGGCACCAGAGGCGCTGAACTGGCCGCGCCTCTCGCCTGACGGAACACGGCTGGCCGTACAACGCGTCGATCCGCTTCGCAACAATCCCGACCTCTGGGTCGAATATCTCGATTCACACAGCCGGGTGCGGGTGACGAGTGCCGCCACGCCGGACATCCAGGCGACATGGTCGCCGGACGGGAACCGTCTGGCGTATGTGTCCGGCAATCTGCCGGGCCGGCAGGGCCAGCGGACGTTGAATATTGCTGCGGCGGACGGAACGAAGATGCTGCAGTCGTTTCCGTGCCCGGCGGCGTATTGCGAACCCACGGACTGGAGCGTCGATGGCCGGCTGCTGCTGAACGTCCGAACGGCGCAGGGGGCGGACGTATGGAGCGTTGCCGAGGATGGCAGCGCGGCAACGTCGCTGCTCGCAGGTGCGTTCAGCGAATATGACGCGCGGTTTTCTCCAGACGGACAATGGATCGCGTACGTCTCCGAGGAGTCCGGGCGACCCGAGATATCCGTGCGGACGATCAGCGGCTCGAGGCGCATTCCGGTCTCCGCGCACGGCGGCGCCGAACCAGTGTGGCGGCGCGACGGATCCGAGCTGTTCTTTGTCGATCCGGAGGGCCGCCTGCACGCCGTGCCCGTGCGCTGGACCCCGAATGGGACGCCGATCTTCGAGGCGCCCCGGGTGCTGAAAGTCGAGCCGATTGGCTTTGGGCATTGGGGGACGCAGTACGACGTGTCGCGCGACGGCAAGCACATTTATGCGCTGCGTCAGAACCGCGATCCCGCGCCGCGAGAGATTCGCGTGATCACGAACTGGCAGCGGCTGCTGGATTAGATGCAACCCTCCACTCCGTTTCGCACAAGAACGCGATAGGGCTCGACCGAGCCCGCATTTCTGTAGTTGGCGCGCAGGTAGTCATCCACGATCGGGTAGGTCGCGCGGAATTCCGATCCATCGTCCTGGAAGATGGCGACCGGGACCGATTCCGACTTCATTTTCGCCACCATGCGGTGCTGTCGGGCCGGATCGGACCAGTGGCCGCCAAACGTTACAACCATGCCTCCCGCAAAGCCGCGGCCGCTGAAGAAGTACAGCTGCGGAGCAAACCACGCGACGAAAATGCGATCGTCCGGCTGCGTGCACCGGCGCAGATAATCGACCAGTCCGGCTTCCTCGCGGTCCAGTACCAGTGCCGTCGATGGAGGCGACATCGATGCCTGCTCCATCACTCGCCTCAATCGCGACGGCTCGACGTCGACGCCCGTAGCCACAACCGCGCTGACGATGACGACGGCGGCGGCCGCCCGGGCGGCCCATGACGCGTGCACGCGGCTCCACAGCCAGGCGCCTGCCACCGCGACCGGGCCGGCCGCGCCGCCCAGGCGCGCAACAATCGGATCGCGCAGGATGAAGACAGCTACCGGCAGCGCCACCGCCGCGGCGCTTAGGACCCGCGCTCGCTCGGCGATTTCCATTCGGCGAGTGAACACCATCGCCGCCGCGACGAGCGGAACTCCCACGAAGAGGTAGTACAGCAGTCCCGCCGCCCCGGATGCGCTCCAGGAAACGTCCCACCTGCCGAGTAATGGGATGTTGCGGTGGAGTCGCCTCGTGAACGACTCCTGTGACGTCAGTTCCGCCGTCGCCCGATCGACGAGGTGCGTGTCGGCGACTCGCGGATCGTCGATCAACGCACGCAGGTTCTCACGCGAGACATCCTGTATTTCGTAGAGCCACGTGCGGTCGGCCGGATCGCCCCGTGCGACGCCGTCGTGAAGCCGGTACCGCGCTTCGAGCTGCGGCCGTTCCGCGTCGGCGGCAGGCGTCCACCGCACCTGAATGCGGTCCGGCGGCGGAGGCTGCAGCGCCTCGATGCGGAGGTCCGACAACACGTCCGTCGGCACTGCGGCAATCCCCGTCCGCGCCCCCTCGCGCCGCGCGTAATCGATCATCTGGCCGGCAGCGTCGACGATCCCGGCTGTCATCTGCAGAAACACCAGATACGGGATCGCCCATACGATGCAGGCCGCGGCGAAGACGCCAAGGCGGCGGATCATCGCCGGCGCCTCACGAACGTGCACGGCGACGATGGTGACGAGAGCGGCAACCGCGATGAAAATGCCGTTGTCGTAGCGGAACATCCCGGCGGCGACCATGCCTCCCGCGAGCCAGAAGAGGCTTCGCACCGTCCGGCGATCGATGTATTGCCAACACAGCAGGATGCCGAACGGGTAGAAAAAGAACTTGTCGAAGTCGTAGGGACGGGGCGACGCCACAATCACCAGCGCAGTGATGACTGCCGCAGACGCCGCGGACGGCGCGACCCGGCGCACCAGCAGCATCACCACGAGCGCCCCCGTGGCAATGAATGCCGACGTGAGGAGCATTTCTCCGAGTAGGTTGTCGCCTGCCACTCGTTGAACGGCGGCCGACACGAACTCGGTCAGGAAATAGCCGGGATCAAAGAAGTCGCGAAACGGAAGCTCGCCGTATCGCGCGATCTGCCGCGCGCGGGAAATCCGATCGAAGTGGTCGTCGGTGAACGTGTAGGTGGTCAGCGTGAACAGCCACGCGAGGACCCACACGAGCACGAGGCCTGCCGCCGAGCGCCTGGTCACACGAGAGTCTAGAATGCCACCGCCGCAATCCGGCGTGGCGGTCTCGGCTCGTTACGGCGCGACGGCTGCCTTTTCTTCCGTTTTGATCAGAATATTTGGCACCAGCGTCTCGGAGAACCCGCCGAGGAAGCACCAGATCACCAGCAGGCACAAATCCTGGTTCGGGACGAGCCGCGTACCACCATCGCCCAGAGGCTGGTAGGCAAGCGCTTCAAGCTTCGGCCACAGACTCCCTTCGAGCAACCCGCTTTCGAAGAAGAAATACAGGATGGCAGCGCCCCCGAGGCCGACCGAGCTGCGGACCATGAGCGTGCGCCACGACGATGCGCTGCTGAGATCGTCGAGCGTGGTTCCGGCAGCACGTCGCTGGGTCTGAAGCAGCATGCTGAAGGTGGCCCCGAAGAACCCGGAGGCGAGCGCGACGATCAAGCCTGGATAGGTGCGGAAAACGAACCCGGAGGCGTCCTCCCCGCTGACCCTGATGTTGACAACCAGTATCACGACGAGCACCAGCAGCAAGGCGACACTCACCGCGGAAGCCGAAGTGAGCGAGCTCAAAATCTTCTTCATTTCGCCCCTCCCGCCGTGTTGTCGGCGTTGCCCGCTGTATTCGGATTCGACGCGGGGGCCGCAGGCGCACCGGCCGCAGGCGCAGCGGCCGCAGGCGCGGCCGGAGGTATGGCCGTCTGAGCAGCCGCAGGCTTGTTCGCCGCCGCACCGGATCCTGCACCGCCTCCTGCACCCGCCTGATTCCCACCGGTCGAGACCTTCGGATGCGCAAAGAACTGGATGAACAAGACAAGGGAAAACGTGGCAAGGGCAACCATGAACAGCATGCTCACGCGCACCAGGAGCCGCTTACTCGCCGTACGGTGCTGCACGCGCTTGGAGTAAAACCACTGCAGGTCGTTCAGCAGCCGGTGGAGCACGATTCGCTTGTCGGCCGGCGGGCGACCATCCGGATGAAGCTCCTTGTCGATGATGGCGACGTGTTCCAGCTTCAGCTGCTGCGCTTCCGCTAACCGCCGGTTCAACTCTGTTTCCAGCTGCTGCTCGCTGATGACAAAGCAGAGCAGCTGTTCGATTTCGTAGGCGTTCGGCCATGAATGCACCGCTTTGAACAACCGTTCAATCCGCTCGTGGATCACAGACTTGGAAGGTGGCAGCGGCGATGCCATATACGTGACCTGCAGCGTCAGATAAAACTGCTCCAGCAGATCGACCTTGTGTTGTTCGTTTGCGTCCGTGAGGACCGGCGAGGATGGCTCGGGGGTTACTTCGTCCAGGGATTCGGTGGTCGTCATGAGAGTCGATCCTTTCCCGAACTTGAAGTGCGGCGCCTTTATACACCGCATTCGGGATCCGGCTGCACTGAAAAGTGTCGACGGAAAGGACCTACTCGGCCGGCGTTACTGCGGCAGCACGAACGTATCCGGTTCCGGGGCGGCTTCCGCGATG
>JBOGIQ010000365.1:0-5823 GCA_050742535.1 Vicinamibacterales bacterium
CTCGTGTGGCGACGCCGCCAGATCGGTACTTCGATTCTGTGCGGCGTCTTCGTTTTTGGCCTCGTCGCCTCGATGGCCTGTCGCCGGTCAACGCAACAGGCGACTCCCCCGCGACCAACAGAAGTGGTGGTCGGCGTTCCCGAGGCGAACACACCGGATCTCGATTCAGGCATCCCGCAGTTCTTACGCCTTCTGAGTTTTGAAAGCCTCACAACGATAGGCCGAGACGGACGGGCGTTGCCTCAGTTGGCTGAACGGTGGGAGTGGGAAAGGGACAACACGCGACTGCGCGTGTTTCTCCGGTCCAACGTGCTGCTCCACGACGGCCGCCCGTTTACCGGCGAAACGGCGGCGGCATTCGTTCGAGCGGCCGTGACAAATCCTGCCAATGTCGCATCGTTTCCAGCCCTGGCGGATCTGGTCGACGTGTCGGCGGAAGGAAACCAGCTGGTGTTCGACATGTCGCGCCCGGCCGCGACGCTGCCGGACGGCTTGACCGTTCCGCTGGATAAGGGCCCAGACCTCGTTGGTACCGGACCCTACCGCGTCGTGAGCCAGGAGAATTCCATGGCCCTTCTCGAGGCTTTCGATCGCTATTACAAAGGAAAGCCGACGATCGATCGTGTTGTCGTGCAAGCATTTAACGCGTTACGTCCAACCTGGGCCAGTCTGCTGCGGGGCGAGCTCAACGTTGTGTACGACGTCCCTGTCGACGCGATCGAATTCGTCCGAAACGAGGAGATTGAGGTGGTGTCGGTGCCGCGCTGGTACCAGCATCACCTCACGTTGAATCTTCGCGATCGACGTTTCAGATCGCCGCTCGTGCGAAAAGCGTTGAACCTTGCCGTCGATCGGAACGCCATCGTTCAGAAGGTCTTACATGGAGCAGGCACTGTTTCGGCCGGGCCGATCTATCCGCAGTACTGGGCCTTCGACTCCACGGTGCCAACCTATCCGTTCGACCCGGAAGGCGCCACAGCGCTTTTCGAAACCGCCGGATACCACCTCCGCCAGCCAGTCCGACCGTCAGAAGGACCACCCGCCCGGCTTCGGTTCACGTGTCTGGTTCCGAAGGACTTCACCACCTGGCAGCGGATCGCACTCGAGGTGCAGAAGGACCTGTTTAACGTCGGCGTCGACATGCAGTTCCGCGTGGTCCCTTTGAAGGAATTCAACGAATTGGTGTTCAGTGGGCGGTTCGAGGCGGCGTTCATCAACATGATCAGTGGTCCAACGCCTTCACGCTCGTACATGTGGTGGCGCTCGGCACGTAAACTCAAAGGTCTGTATAACGTGTTCGGCTACGATAATGCTCAGGCCGAGGAGCACTTCGAAGTCCTCCTCCGCTCGGCGAACGAGGCCGCGATCCGATCGGCGACCTCGAAATTGCAGCGGGCTTTCTATGATGATCCGCCGGCGGTGTTCATCGCTTTCGATACTCGAACCAGAGCCATAAGCCGGCGATTCCAGTTCCCAACGGATGAGCGCGATCCGATGTGGGCTTTGTGGAGATGGACCGTCGGTTCACCGCGCGTTGTCGCTGATTGAACGTGAACAAGATCTCGACACGCTTCGCACTGTTGATGTCGGCGGCGGCAGTGGTGCCGCTACTGGCATATGGAGCGGTGTCGATCATGTCGGTGCGCGATGGCGCGCAACAGGCTGTTATCCAAGGCAATCAGGACGTCGCGCGGCGCGTCGCCGAACAGCTTGAGCAGTACGTCACGGGCTACATCCGCATCTTGAACGCGCTAGCGGCCGACCTCCAACGAACTGAACTCGCGCAGTGGCAGCAGACCCTCATCCTCAACAACTTCGTCGGACAGTTCAATGAGTTCCAGCAGCTGGCGCTCGTCAACGAAAACGGCCAGACGGTCGCATCGAGCGGTGTTGCTCGCCAGGACGCGGAACTGCCAGGTCCCGATAGTTTCCCGATTGAGAACGCGCGGATCTCGAGGTTTTCAATCGACGACGACTCGTTGCCCTCTGCAGTCGCCGCAATTGCGCTGCCCCGCACCACCACTGCTGGCGGTTGGCTGGTCGGCGTCCTGCAACTGGAGCAGCTCTGGCGTACTGTTGACGGCATCCGCGTCGGCAACACCGGCTATGCGCTGGTAGTCACCGATGACGACTACATCCTGGCGCACGGCCACAAGAACATGAAGCCGTTGGTCGCCCGTCGCGAAAAGCTGCGTGGCAATCCGGTTCTCGCCGCGATCAGGACGTCTCCTTCGAGCAACGGTGCGGCCGTCGCCAGGCAATACGAATCGGGAGGCGAACAGGTGCTCGGTGTCGCGGCGGCACTGCAGGCCGTCGGTTGGACGGTGATCGTCGAGCAGCCGACGCGTGAGGCATTCGCGATATCCACGCGGCTGCAGACGCAGCTGTTCGTCGCCATCACGGTGGCGCTGTTCGCCATGCTGCTGGTCGGCTCGCTCTGGGGCCGGCGCTTCATCGAGCCGATTCTCGTCCTCACCCGCGGCACGCACGAGCTTGCGCGCGGCAAGCTCGACACTCGCGTCGCGGTCGAAACGAGCGATGAACTCGGGCAGCTCGGCACGGCCTTCAACACGATGGCCGACAAGCTCGTCGAGCTGCAGGAGGACGTGCGCAAGAAGGAGCGGCACGCGATGTTCGGGCGCATCGCGATCGGTCTGGTGCACGATCTGTCCCACCCGATTCAGAACGTCGGCAACGGCTGCAAGCTGATCCTGAAGATGTGGGACGACCCGGAGTATCGCGAGAGCTTCCGCCGCACGATCGAGCGGGAGCTCGCGCAGATCAAGCGGGTGCTGGACGATCTGCGGAACGTCGCCAAGCCGATGCCGGTCGAGCGCTTCCCCATCGACGTCAACAAGTCAGTCGGCGACCTCGTCGACTCGATGCTGACGACCGCCGAGAACGCGGGCATCGCGATGAACTGCGACCTCGTCCGCGAGCCGCTCTTCGTCGAAGGCGACCTCTTCGCGCTGAACCGCATCTATCGCAACCTGATCATCAATGCCGTGCAGGCGACGCCGCCGCGCGGCCGCGTGCTGGTGCGCACGCTCAAGCAGAACGGCCACGCCGTCATCGAGGTGGCCGACACCGGCTGCGGCATCCCGGCCGAGCGACTGGAGTCGATCTTCGACGACTTCGTCACCACGAAGCGCCGCGGCCTCGGCCTCGGCCTGGCGATCTCCAAGAAGGTCGTCGAGCAGCTGGGCGGAACGATTGCGGTGACCAGCCAGGTGGGCGTCGGCAGCACGTTCACCGTGCAGTTCCCACTGACCTCGGCGCGGCCGTCGAAGATCGCCGCGGTGTGATCATTTCGTGATGAGTGATTAACGGTTAGTGATTGGCTTGGGCTTGCATTCACGAAGCACCAATCACGAATCGCGCGATTGAGTACACCAAAAACGCCCGGCACCGAGGGGCAGTGCCGGGCGAACCTTGGGACACTACGGCGTTGAGAACTACGACTCTTAGAACGGTGTCGCGGGCCGTCCGGGGGGACACGCGGAGCGCCACCGCCCCGTTGTTCCCCGCCGTTACTTCTTGGGCAGAACGGTGTCCTTCAACTGTTTGGCGATACGCGCCTTGACAACGGTCTTTGCGGGAATCTTGATGGCCTCGCCGGTGGCCGGGTTACGGCCCATGCGTGCCTTGCGCTTCTGCACGACCAGCTTGACCATGCCGGGCAGCACGAACTCGCCCGAGCGCTTGAGCTCCTTCTCCGCCAGTTCAGTCAGCGCATCGAAGAATTCGCGTGCCTGCGTGCGCTTCACCTCGAACCGCTCGGCGAAGTGCGAGAACAATTCTGATTTGCCCATTCTCCGGGCTTCTGCCATCACGTCCCCCCAATGCTGGTGCGCGCCGACGATTCGGCCGCGTCGCAGTTGCGCGCGCGTCTGAACTGCTGCGGAAACTCGCGAGAAATCGCCGTAATGCTAGCGCGCACGTGATCGACTGTCAACGAACGCACGCGCAAGAGACGGGGATTTCCTGAGCAAAGTGCTAGAATCTGGCACCGATGTCAAGCACGGGGCCGCTGGAGACCTTTCCCAATCCGCGTCCCGAGCGCGACTTCGAGATCGCGATCAGCTGCCCGGAGTTCACGTCCGTCTGTCCCAAAACCGGCCTTCCCGACTTCGGCGAGATACGCATCACTTACGTGCCGGGCGACCGCTGCATCGAGTTGAAGTCGTTGAAGTACTACATGATCGAGTTCCGCAATCGCGGCATCTTCTACGAAGCGGTGACGAACCAGATCCTCGACGATCTCGTCGCCGCCTGCGCGCCGCGGCGGATGACGGTCGTGGGCGACTTTTCGGTCCGCGGCGGCATCAAGACCGTCGTGACAGCGTCCTACCCGGCGCCAAAGTAGGACCGGGCGGTGACCCACCGCGTCCCCATCGAAGCGCAGCTCGACCTGCACCCCTTTGCTCCGCGCGACATCGCGTCCGTTGTCGAGGAATACATCAGCGCGGCGCACGAGGCCGGACTTGGTGAAGTTCGGCTCATCCACGGACGCGGCAAAGGCGTCCAGCGCGGGATCGTCCAGCAGGCGCTCGAGGAGCACCCGCTGGTCGTCGAGTTCTGGGACTCAGCGGAATCGCACCTCGGCGCCACCGTCGCGAGGCTGAAGGCCAGGTCGGCCTGACGCTGGCGACGTACGCAATTACTGCGGTTCGCGCGCTTCGCCTGGACTGCAGTTTCCGCTATTCGCAAGCCTCCACCTCGCGTAATACCGCAGATCTCGCGCCGGAACGACGTCTGCAGTCCGAGCCCCGCCATGGGTGCATCCGTTCTCCGCCGTGGCGATGTGGTGCGAATCCGCGACGAACGATGGACCGTCGCGGAGACATTGCCGTACGACACCGCCACAGTCCTCACGGTCGTCGGCAGCGACCGAACGAATCGGGGCAGCCGTGCGCGCTACCTCCTCCCCTTCGAGCCGTTCGAACGTCTGCCTTCCATCAACACCACGCGAGTCGTCTCCCGGCGACGCTGGCGGCATCTGGCCCGAACGGCGCTCGCAGACGCCACGCCTGCACTCGACTCGCTGCGCGCGGCGGTCAGAGCCGACGTCACCGTCCTCCCCTATCAGCTCGAACCGGCATTGGCTGTCGCCGGCGGACAGACGACGCGCATTCTGATCGCGGACGACGTGGGCCTGGGAAAGACAATCCAGGCCGGGCTGATCATCTCGGAAACGCTGGCGCGGCGGGGTGATGCGCATGTGCTGGTGCTCTGCCCGGCCGGGCTGCGCGAGCAGTGGCAGGACGAGCTGAGCGGACGGTTTCACGTGGCCCCGATGGTGCTCGATTCGGCAGCCCTTCGGCGTCTGCCGCTCGTCGACGGCAACCCGTGGGCCGCGCATTCGCTGGTGCTGACGTCCACGGACTACATCAAGCGCCCCGAAGTCATCCGCGCCCTCGAACCGGTGGTGTGGGACCTGCTCGTCGTGGACGAGGCGCATGGCATCGCGGGGGCGACGGGACGCCATGAGGCGGCCGCGCTGCTGGCGCGACGCGCTCGCGTGGTTGTCATGCTTTCGGCGACGCCACATTCCGGCGACGAGGCAGCGTTTGCGCGGCTCACATCCGTCGGCGATCTGGAAAACTCGTTTCCGCTCTGCGTCTTCCGCCGGACGCGCGCCGATGTGTCCATTTCGGCCACGAGGCGCACGCGGTGGCTGCGCGTCCGGCCGTCACACGTCGAGGGCCAGATGCATCGTGCCTTGATGGCGTACGTGCGCCGCGTCTGGCGGAAACCCGCATTCGCCGCCGCCCGACTCGCAATGATCATCCTGACGCGCCGGGCCTGCAGCAGCGCCTCCTC
>JBOGIQ010000366.1:0-5787 GCA_050742535.1 Vicinamibacterales bacterium
GCGTTGCGTGGCGCTTGTGCGTGCAGAACGTCAGGAAATGGCAATGCCGGCCGCGGTAATTGAATCCTTGTAGTCGGGGCAGGCGGGACACGGTCGACATTCGGGAGCAATGGCCGTTCCGGCAGGTCCACCTTCGATGGCTTCAGGCTCCGGTGGGACCTGCCCCACAAAAGCTCTTGATCACAAAGAGGTCGATCGGAAGCTGTTGTGGGCCGGGTTCCGCGACGGCCTGTGTCCACCGTCGCGGACCCGGCATCGGCCTTTACCTGGTCATTGCCCAGTCCCAGTGCCTTCCCGCCCGCTGTACCGAGAACTCGACATCCTCTTCCAGCATGAACCGGCCCTTGACCAGAGCCAGGGCCGCCGCGCGAATGCGTGTCAGATAGTCGTCCCGGTTCTTATAGCGATCCGAAATCAAGGGACGTGGGTCGGCGGTCGTCCGCCGTTCGGCGGGCGTCCGGGGGAACGGGATGTACGAGCCGAGCAGCGCGACGATTGTCGTGGGGCTGCCGATGCGGCGCGCCCGGAAATTCCAGCCGGTCGTCGTCGCCAGCGGCACGACCTGCTCGGGGACGCGAATTCCCGCGATCTCGTTCCCGTCCTCGTCGACTTGCGGCACGAGGAATGGCAGCGATGCCAGCGGTCCTTCGATGACCTTCGGGTCGGATCCTCCGGGCAGGGCCGGGAATCGCAGGCGGTCCACCGGAGTGAGCGTGCCATTCCGCAGCCTGGGATAAAGGCTTGGCGGCGCCGGCGTTTTGCCGCTCGCCCAGAGATGTGCGGCGCGCAGCAGGGCGCGCATCACGTCCCCCTGAGGGATCGGGTTGGGCAGTGCCTGCCCCTGCCCGGGGGCAGGAGGAAAGGCGGCCTCGCCGTGCTGCGTGCCTGCCAGCAGGTAGCTGCGCACGTTGTCGGGCAGCGTGAGATCGCGCGTGCCGTCCAGTGACGTGTGCGTGAGGGCGGCAGCGCGACCCTGTCCCCAGTACTCGACGGGGGTGTTCGTGTAGATCACTTTCGGCTGCAGCCGCGACGGATAGCGGGAGAGCAGCCCGTCCCGGCGGCCGGTCGCATCGGCCTGTTCGAGATCGGTGTACGGGAACTGCGTGGCCGGAAACGACGAATAGCCCGGCAGCGCGAAGCGTTCGTTGAACGATCCCATACCGGCCCCGGCGATGTGCGGCCAGATGAGATCGAACGCTTTGCGATCGCGCTCGTCGGCGTTGAAGCCGTCGTGGAGGAACTGCCGGAGGAATCGGCCGCTCTGCGAGATGCCGAACACGTAAGCCGTTCGTCCGCGGACGGGAAGGTCGGTCCGATACCGGAACGCTGACGCCGCGTCCCGAATCGCGGCGAAGCCGACGCCGGCCACCCGTGCCCCTTTGGCCGCGAAGTCGACCTCATAGATCCGGCCGGGCTCGAAGCCTGTGTCGAGAATGACGCGCGGACGCCCATTGTCTGCGGGCGTTCCGAACCGCCAGGTGCTTCGCGGCAGCGGTGTCGGCTGGTCGCGGAAGAGTGTCCGGACGGTGAGCGTCGCGGACGGATCATTCGGATCAACCGGCACGTACGAGCCAGGGAGATCGTTGAACGTCGCGTCGGTTCGTTTGTCGTTTTGAATGGTCGTCACGCGAACGCGACCGGGCACGTTCACCGCCGGCGCCTCGATGCGAAGGTTCGGCGCCGCGACATCGAACTGCCAGCCGACCCAGACCAGCGTGTAGCCTTCCCGCATCAGGAAGCCGTCGCCCATATGCGCCGCCGTTGTCGGGTCGCGGTTGTTCTGGGCGCGATTGAAGCGGCCGAGCATCCCCTTGTTGCCGCGGTTCGAGATCTCGAACAGGAGCACGCCGTTGCCCCTCGCCGGATCCACCGGCTGCAGAACGAACAGATCGGCCGTGAAGTGAACCTTGCCGTCTGGTCCCTTTGCGGCATGTTCGAGGTCGACGACCGCCTTGTTGTGCCGCTCTGACGGATCGAGCGCGAACTCGATCGTTCCCACGAGCTTCTCGTAGGCGCCTGTGTTGCCAAACGGCTGACCGTCCAGCACCGGAGTCTTCGCGGCAATGGTCACCTTCGTGACCTCCGCGAACGCCGCACACGGAGTCAGGAATGCGAGCAGAGCGGCGAACCAGAAAACGCCGGGTCCGCGACGATGGCCTCGGAGCGTCGCGGCACCCGGCCCACAACGGCCTCTCTTCATTTGAGTCCTGCCATTTCAAAGATCGTTTTCGCCATTACCGAGTTGTCGTCCTCGCCATGGCCGGCGGCCATCGTCGCGTGCAGCAGCTGCTGGACGACGGCCGTGACCGGCGCGGGGACGTTCTGCTCGGCCAGCGTGGCCACCACGTTGCGCATGTCCTTCGCGTAAAGGTGCGTCTTGAACCCCGGCTTGAACGTGCCCTTGAGGGCGCGCTCGCCGTGCACTTCGAGCACGCGGCTCTGCGCGAAGCCTCCGAGGAGCGCTTCGCGCACTTTTGCGGCATCGACGCCGGACTTCCGTGCCAGCGCGAGCGCCTCGGCGACCACGGCCAGCGTGCCGCCGATCACCATCTGATTACAGAGCTTGCAGAGTTGACCGGCCCCTGAGTCGCCCACGTGGACGACCTTCTCCGGGTTGCCCATGACGTCGAGGATTGGCTTCACCGCCAGAAAATCCGCCGCGTCGCCGCCGACCATGATCGAGAGCGTGCCGTTGATGGCGCCGATGTCGCCGCCGCTGACCGGAGCGTCGAGCATGCCGCCGCCAAGCACGCGCGCTTTGGTGGCGAGCCGTCTCGCCGTCGCCGGCGCGATGCTGCTCATGTCGATGATGATCGTGCCCGGTTGCATCGTGGTGAAGACGCCGTCCGGCCCCTCGAGCACGCGCTCGACATCCGGCGAATCGGGAACCATGGTGATCACGCGCGACGCGTGGCGGGCCACTTCGGCCGGGGACGCGGCGCCACGGGCGCCGGCGGCGACCAGGTCGCCAACCGGGCCGCGGCTGCGGCTGTGGACGACCACCGGATAGCCGGCCTTGAGCAGGTTCTTCGCCATCGGCCGGCCCATCAGACCGAGCCCGATGAATCCAATCGTTTCCATGGGCGGCAGTATATTGCCGACAGTGGCGCCGGGCCCGCCGCGACGGCGTCAGTGCGCCGGCGGAACCCGGCCCACAGGGATCAATTCAGACTTTGGTACCGGCCTCCTGATGGGCCGATGTGGGGCGGGTCCCGCCGAAGGCCGAATCCTGCGAAGGCGGACCCGCCAGAAAGAGATCAGCGGAATGCACATCGTGTTGGTTCTGGCTGTTGTGAAGCCAGAACTTCTCGCCGAATTCGAACAGGCGCTCCTGCACAACGCCCGCGAATCGGTCGCGCGCGATCCAGGCTGCGTCCGTTTCGATGTCAGCCAGCAGCAGGACGATCCGGCCCGCTGGGTGCTCTACGAGGTCTACGACTCGCCCGACGCGCATGCCGCCCACCGGCGCTCCCCGCACTTCCTGGCCTACGACGCTGTCGCCGCCCGCGCGCTGGTCGATAAGACAGTTATCCGCGCGTCTGGTAGGTACACATCCTGAGACCCCGCGCCGCGATTTGGCGTCGAAAGGATCAGGAACGCTGCAGGCAGGTGCCCGAAGCGTTCGTCGAACTCTAAGGGAGCGTGTGACTTAGCGCGATGCCTCCGTTGGTTCCGCCAGAGCTTTGCCTTATAATGGCAACCAAGAGGTCTCGCACTTCTCACCAACCCGTAACTTCTAGGCAGGCCGGATGTTCGAACGGTATACAGAACGGGCGCGACGAGTCCTCTTCTTCGCGCGCTATGAGGCCAGCCAGCTCGGCAGCATCTCTATTGAGACCGAGCATCTTCTCCTTGGCCTGATTCGCGAAGGGAAGGGGCTGACCAGCAGGATCTTCGCGCGCTCGCACCTGTCCCTCGAAAACATCCGCAAGGAAATCGAAGGCCGGACGGTCTTCCGGGAGAAGGTCTCGACCTCGGTCGAGATCCCGTTCAGCGCGGAAACCAAGCGTGTGCTTGGCTTTGCGGCTGAAGAAGCCGACCGGCTGCTGCACAACTACATCGGCACCGAGCACCTGCTGCTCGGCATCCTGCGCGAGGAGCGCAGCGTCGCCGCCTCCATCCTGATGGAGAAGGGGATGCGCCTCCACACCGTCCGCGAGGACATCGTCCAGCTGCTCAACGAGAAGACGACGCTGACGCGCGGCGTCAAGGAGACGCCGCTCCTTGCCGAGTTCAGCCGCGATCTGACCGAGGCGGCAATCAAGAACTCGCTCGACCCGCTTGTTGGGCGCGACTACGAGCTCGAACGCGTGCAGCAGGTGCTCTGCCGCCGGACCAAGAACAACGCCGTGCTCATCGGCGAACCGGGCGTCGGCAAGACGGCCATCGTCGAGGGCCTGGCGCAGAAGATCGTCTACGGCGACGTGCCCCACTTCCTCGCCGACAAGCGGATCCTGGCGCTCGACATCTCGCTGATCGTCGCCGGCACCAAGTATCGCGGTCAGTTCGAAGAGCGGCTCAAGGCGATCATGAAGGAGCTCACCGAGAACCCGAACATCATCGTGTTCATCGACGAGCTGCACACGCTGGTGGGCGCGGGGTCGGCGGAAGGCTCGCTCGACGCGGCGAACATCCTCAAGCCGGCGCTGTCGCGCGGCGAGATTCGCTGCATCGGGGCGACGACGCCTGCCGAATACCGGAAGTACATCGAGAAGGACCGCTCGCTCGAGCGCCGATTCCAGGCGATCAAGGTCGATCCGCCCGCGGAGAAGGAAACGATCGAGATCCTGATGGGCGTGAAGGACCGCTACGAGCAGTTCCATCACGTCGAATACACCCGTGAGGCGATCGAAGCTGCGGTGTACCAGTCGAGCCGCTACATTACCGATCGGTTCCTGCCCGACAAGGCGATCGATCTGGTGGACGAAGCAGGCGCCCGCGCCAAGCTGAAGGAAGCCGGCTACAGCGAGGAGTTCGGCGAGATCAACAAGAGCATCCGCGTCGCCGTCGAGCAGATGGGCCGGGCGGAGTCGGAGAAGGACTTCGAGAAGGTCCAGCGGCTGCGCGAGCAGGAACAGCAGCACCGCGACACGCTTGCCGAGATCCGCGAGAAGTTCGAGGTCAAGTCGCACACGCGCAGGGTGGTCGTCGGCAAGGCCGAGATCGACGAGGTCGTGTCGAAGTGGACCGGTGTGCCGATCTCCTCAATCAACCAGGATGAAGGCGACAAGCTGCTGCGGATGGAAACCGACCTGCACCGGCGCGTGGTCAGCCAGGAGAAGGCCATCTCCGCCATCTCGCGTGCGATTCGCCGTTCGCGCGCGGGGCTGAAGAACCCGAACCGTCCGGTCGGCAGCTTCATCTTCCTGGGACCGACCGGCGTCGGCAAGACCGAGCTGGCGCGCGCGCTCGCCAACTTCCTGTTTGGCAGCGACAACGCGCTGATCCGCTTCGACATGTCGGAGTACATGGAGAAGCACTCGGTCTCGAAGCTGATCGGCTCGCCGCCGGGATACGTGGGGCACGAAGAGGGTGGTCAGCTCACCGAGAAGGTCAAGCGGAACCCGTACTCGGTGGTCCTGCTCGACGAAATCGAGAAGGCGCACCCCGATATCTTCAACATCCTGCTCCAGGTGTTCGAGGACGGCCACCTGACCGACGGGCTCGGGAATCGCGTCAATTTCAAGAACGCGATCATCATCATGACGTCGAACATCGGCGCCCGCTTCATCCAGAAGAAAGCCTCGCTCGGCTTCCAGTCCAGCGATACCGGCACGATCGACAAGA
>JBOGIQ010000367.1:0-5777 GCA_050742535.1 Vicinamibacterales bacterium
GATCGGCGGCTTCGCCGCCGGCCTCGCCGGAGCACCCGCGGCACCGGCGGGCCAAGCCGATGGCCGACCGTCCGGCAAAGGAGGAGGGCTCACCGCCCGCGATCCCTCCTACTTTCCAGTCACGGTCACGCATGACGGTCACGCATGGACGCAGGTCGGCATGCGCTACAAGGGCAACTTCTCGTTGATGATGGGAAGTCTCTTCTCGCTGATGATGGGAACGCCGGACGGCAAGCTGTCGTTCCGTCTCAACTTCGACCGGTTCGAAGACGCCCATCCGGAGATCGCCAACCAGCGGTTCTACGGTTTTAAGGAACTGACGTTCTCCTCGAACTTCGACGACGCCTCGCGCATGCGCGAGGCGTTGGCCAACGAGCTCTTTCGCGATCGCGGGGTTGCTGCGCCGCGTGTCGCCTTCTATCGCATCGTCGTGAATACCGGCACCGGCGACGAGTCCTGGGGCCTGTACACGCTGGTCGAGGATCCGGCCGATCCTGCGATGCTCGCCTCGCAGTTCGGAGGAGCGTCGGGCAACCTGTACAAGCCCGACGGGCCGGGCGCCGACTGGACGAGATTCGATGTGGCGGGCTTCGAGAAGAAGACCAACAGGGCGAGGGCAGACTTCAGCGACATCCAGGCTGCGATCGACGCGCTTCACGCGGACCTCCCTCCTGCGGCGTGGCGCGCAAATCTCGAGCGGCACTTCGACGTGGACCGCTTCCTGCGCTGGCTCGCGGTGAATCAGGTCGTGGACAACTGGGACGCGTACGGCCGCTACGCGCACAACTACTACCTCTACGCGGATCCAGGACGCAACGGACGCCTCGTCTGGATCCCCTGGGACAACAACTACTCCTTCGGCGGGATCCCGTTCGCGGCGAATGCTGCCGGCATAGCCCGGATAGCCGCGGGTGCGGCACCTGCGCCCCAGGTTCCAGTGCCTCAAGGTCCAGTACCCGTCGGCGTCCCGATGATCGGATCGAGCGCCGACGTGTTGTTCGAGAAAGGCGTTGGGGAAGGCTGGCCGCTGATCTCGAGGCTCCTGGCGGATCCCGTCTACAGGCCGCAGTATCGCGCGCACCTGAGATTCGCGCTCGGAGGACTCTACGAACGGAACACGTTTGCCGCTCGAATCCGCGAGTGGCAGACGCTGCTGGCTTCGTCAGTGAAATCGGACAAGCCGGCGTCGATGTTTGGCGGAACCGACGACTTCCCGACCGCGATCACCACCCTGCTGACTGCGGTGGACCGGCGACGCTCGCTCATCGAAGCTGCTCTCAGCCGCTGAGGGCCGGAACGTAGCAAGGCAGGGATTCGTCCCCACGGGCCGCCCGCGCGCACGCCTTGTTTCGGGATATCATTCCACCCCAATTCAAAGGAGGGGCGACGATGTCCGAAGCAGAGGCAGTTCGAATAGCCAGAGAAAACGTTGACGCGTGGACGGCCGGAGACTGGGATCGACTGCGAGGTGCTCTCGCGCCTGATGTTGTGTACGACGAGGTCGGCACCCAACGCCGTCTGGTTGGAGTGGATGATTTCGTCCACAGCTACCAGGCGTGGAAGCAGGCGGGTCCAGACGGCAAGGGTACGGTGACACGGGCCCTTGCAAGTGGGGACACCGTTCTAATCGAGGTCACGTGGACTGCGACACAGACAGGTCCGATCGAGACGCCTAAGGGCCCTATCCCACCGTCGGGAAAGCAGTGGAACGTGCGCGGAGTTCAGGTGATCACCGTGAAGGACGGCAGGATCAAGGAACTTCGTCAGTACTTCGACATGCTGACAATTCTCCAGCAGATAGGAGTCGCCCAGTAGGATGAGGTCAACCGGGATCCGAATGGCCTGACTCGGCTACCGGACTATTGGAGAACGTGTCGCATTCGCTGGCACTCGACGGCCCATGAACACCGCCACCGCGACCATGCCGACGCCTAGCCCGAGCTGCCACCAAATGGGACCGTCAACCCACTTCATCCCTCCGAAGAGTCCATGAGCGTGGCTCACATCCCACCCAATCGCGCCGGTGACGGCGAGCAACAGTCCCACGACGCCCACGCTGAGCACACGCTGATACCGGTATCCCGGACGCCCGGACCACGTGCGGCTGTGATACCGCTGCGACACGACTAGTGCCAGCACAATCAAACCGATCAACGCGATCAGCGCGTAGTCCATGAACTGATTTTACCGCGGCGAGCAGAATCAGAGGTCTTCAGCGTGCCATCAGGACTCGAGGCCGCAATGTGAGAGATCGTGCTGCTGCGGGCGTTGCATGAAAGCGGCGGATCCGGCTCGCCTTCGGCGCCCATCAGTTCCGAGTTCAATTCTCCGACGGCCGCTCGATGCGGTCGATGACGACCATTTCCACCGGGCCGCGGGCTGATTCGAGCCGCAGGCCCAACTGCTCCTGAATCGCGGTGAAGATAACAGGGAGTTCACCACCTGTTGCGGGATCGGTCCTGAGCGTTGTGTCCTGGTCCGAGTAGCGCAACTCGAAGTCGAACCCGCCCTGCAAACCTGTTTTGTCCACGACGCGACGTTGAACAGCCCGGGGCAGCATCGCCGCCAACTGCGCCATGGTTCGCCCCTTTCCCGTGATGCGTCCTCCGCCCATGCCGCTCGCGCACACGTCGGACGCCCCTGGCTGGGGCGGACCACCCTTGCGAGCCGCTGTCGCGATCGCCTCACAATCAACGTTGGCGCGAGTGAGGCCGGGGCCCAATTTGCCGTCCGGTCGGGCCAGCACGAGCGCGTAGATCGGCCCTTCCTTCGTCTCATTGTGCACAGTGATTTTGAACCGGTCGACGAGGAGGGCGCGCAACATCGCGGGCCTCTCGCCGGGACGGACGTTCTCGGGAAGCGTCGCGAGGATGTCGTAGCGATCAGAGCTGATCCACGAGGGCCCACCTTCGAGACGGAACGACTCGAAGGAGAGCCCGAATGCCTCGCGGATGATCATGATGATTGGCACGTTGGTCGCGGTATAGGTCCGGCCGTTTTGCGTGATCGAGAACCGGTTCTCGCCCGACGTATTGCGCTTTACCGACGTGACATCGAAGGAGGGCGTCTGCGCCGCCGCTTCTATCGTCAGACAGCCGACCCAGGGGACGACAATTGCCACCGGGAACATACGACCAGTCATAGGTGTTTAAGACGACTCCGTGCCCTCTTCGGTTAGCACGCTGCCGGGGTTTACGCGCGGTACCAGTAAAACCCCGAAGCCGTCGGAAAGTTGCACGAGACCGGGGGACTGTCGGCCGCGGGAGCTTTCGTCGCGATCAGGGAAGCGCTGTCCTGAGGGCTCCGCACGATAGAGAACCGCGTCGTTCCGACCTTCGACGTCAACCGGACGGGCGAGCCGAAACAGCTCGACCGGCTTGCCGATGTCGAGCGTCGTATCGGTTGGCCATCAGCCGCGTCGATTAGCGCTTCGGCAGGCCCTGAATTCCCGCCGCAAAGCGGTCAGCGCGTCTCGGACAAGGGCTCCGGCTGCGGAATCGCACTCCATGCTGTACATCGAGACGAGCACTGATGACCCTCCTCTCGCAGGCGGTCATCGGCGCGCGCTTTCGCATCCAATTCTGTCGCCGTCCAGGCTAGTTGCGTTCCATCGTCCGCTTCAATCCGATAAACAGGCCCCTGCCCGCTATCGTGGAAAGTCATGACGAGCGAGAAGCCGCCCGCGCCCTCGTCATGCCAGCACCGTGCAATACGCCTTTTTAGTCCGTTCATGGCGAATGCGACCGTCGAAATGAATACGCGCGCCGGACTTGGCTGATTGCTGCACAAAGTAAAAGAGCCCCCGGGCATGACCCGGGGGCTCCTGCTCATGCAGCAGGGTGCAGCTTACCGGCTGACCTGGACGCTGGTTCCACCGCCAGGGCCGCCGCCGCCAGGGTCACCGGCGGAGACAAGCTTGACCCAGAGCGAGTCCTGGCCCTTGTAGTACGAGGTGTCGCTGGCCTGGCGCAGCGCATCCAGGCTGTTCTGCGGCGTACCCGAGGCTGCGGTGGTGAATCCCGGTAGCTCGAAGATCACCCACGAGCCGCGATCCAGCTCCGTCACGGAAAGGTTCATGTTCGGCCGTTCGGTGGTCACCTTGATCTCGGTACCGGCTCGTACGTTGCCCGAGGTGACAGTGTATTCCTTGCCATTGCGGCTGAGAACAACTGGGGGCTGTGCAGGTGCTGCAGCGGCCCCTCCGGCTCGACCACCAGGTGCGCCTTGGCCAAGACCGGCAGCCGCGCCAGCAGCGGGAGCTGCACCCGGTGCACCCGGTGCGCCCGGCGCGCCACGACCCGCGCCAGCGCCAGGACCGGCAGGTGCGCCAAATCCACCACGGCCGGGACCGGCAGCGCCTCTGCCACCACCAGCACCACGACCACCGCCGCCGGGGCCGCCAATATTCATGCGCCCGACATCGCCCTTGCACACGGCAGCGTTCCAGGCTGGCTTGATCTCACAGGCTTCCGTGTCGACGGCGATGCTGTCGTTGACGCCGTCGTGGATGATCACGAAGGAGTTGGGACCGAAGCCGAGCGAGCCGTCCTTGTCGCGGTACGCCGCGGTCTTATAGGACGTACTGCCTCCGTTATCGCTGGCCCACTTGCGGTTGTTCTCCATCGGCGCGAAATACACCGGCTTGGCGTTGACGAATTTCACGCGCTCGAAGGCGTTATTGGTGCTGACTCCGAAGCTGCTGAACATCAGGTTCGAGATCGCTCCCGTCTTGCGAGTGGCGTTGTCCTCGTAATTCCGGAAAGTGGTATTCACCACGTCATGACGGTAATCGTAGTACTCGTAGCCGCGGATCGGGAAATCCGGCAGCGCGGCCTTCGGCAAGCTGCGGCCGTACGCCTTTTCCGCGTCAGTCGTGGGGTTGCCGATGTTCTCGGTTTCGCCCACGAACAGCGAGTCAACGACCTGTGACGTAAAGGCGTAGCGGCCGAATGCGCCGGACGCGTGCGTAAAGCCGATCGCGTTGTCGGCCAGCTTCACGTTCCTGAATACGTGCATCTCACCGCGGCCCCAAATGGCGCCATTCCGGTTCTTGTAGGCGGTGAGATCCTGGAAGACCGATTCCAACGCCCGGCTGTTCGGGTCAGCGGGATTTTCAAGACCGGTATGCGAGCTGCCGGTCACACCGAACGTGTTATTGACCGCAATGTTTCGGTCGAACATGAACGCGTCGTAGTTGGAGTGGGCGACGTTGCCCGTGAACTCGCGGAATGGCGTTCGACGCGGCCACGTCTTCGCACTGATCTCCGTGCCTTCGAATTTACCGTTCGGGTGCTCCGGCAATGACATCCAGAAGCCGTTCGAGTCGGAACCCGCGGCCACGTTGTCGCGGTACGTGTTGTCCGGATTGGTGATCCAGAAACTCGCCACCGTGTTGTCCGAGGGCAGCAGGACATCCTTGGATTGCTGGCCATTCGTTCCCATCCTGGGCTCGCCGCTCGCGGCGAGGTTGGTCGGGACGCACGGCTTGGACGTATGACACTTGGTCTGGATCGCCAGGTTGCGGACAAACTCGTTGCCGTGCTCGATGCCGTCCTCGAGGAAGAAGCAGTGACCGACGGTGTTGTAGGTCACGTTGTTCTCGACGCGCAGGAAGTTCGTGCCGTGCACGGTCACGCAGCGGTTGTAGGTATCGTGGAGCGCCGCGTTCCTGATGTACTGTCCTTTGGCATCGCCGATCAGATGCCAGTGGATCGGATACCGGGCCAGCGTCAGGTTCTGGCCCATGCGATTGAACTCGACGCCCTCGACGAACATCT
>JBOGIQ010000368.1:0-5710 GCA_050742535.1 Vicinamibacterales bacterium
GTCGACGACTGTGCGCCCGAGGATGCGGGACAGCGTGGCGGCGAAGTGTGTCATCGATGCGCTGTTCGCGATCAGGCCCTGGAAGGCCCCGCTCACTCCGCATCGAATCTGTTCGCGCGAGACGCGCTCGCTCTGGGGCACGCATTTGCCGGACGTGGGGCGCAGCTCCGGTCGAAGCGTACCGTCCCGCCTGGCGCGAACGAGCGCCCAGGCGGGCAGTTCTCGCGTTTCGGTGTGCACCTTCAGCGAGAACCGCTCGGCAAGCAGCTTCTGAAGCATCAACGCCGAATCTCCCAGCTTCCTGGCTGGAACCTCCGGCATTTTCGCGAGAATGTCGAACGCTTCGGTGTCGATCCACGACGGTCCACCGACAACGAGAAACTCATCGCGCAGCGCTGGCGTAAGTTCGTCTCCGTCGCTGCCATAGGCGAAACGAACGAGAGTGCGAACGTTGGCGTTTCGCGCAATCCACTGATTGCCGCGCGGCGTGGTGACGCCGCCGCGCGTGCCCCCCGTATTGTTCACCCTGATCGAGGCAACCTCGAACGCCGGAGACGTCACTTGCGCGGCAACGACTGCCGTCAGCAACATCGCCGCCGCTAAACCCTGCCCCATCCGGATCTTCACTATTCCGTTGAGGATGGTAATCGAAGAAGAACGCGATCGAATCGAGCTATTTCGGCTGGAGCCAGCGCTGGCGGCGCCACGTGCAGAGCGTCCGGACCAGATCCCACTTCGTCCATTCCTCGCTGTCGGGCCGAACATTGGCCGCCGGATGCGTGATGGGCCGTCCCCGGCGGTCAGGACAGGTCAGTGCCACCGCCGTAATGTTGTTCGTCACGCCGTCACGTTCGTATGTGAATGTCAGCGGCTGGTAGCCCTCAGCGCCCCAGCTCTCCTCGACGGTATAACCGTTCGCATACGAGTTTCGGCTCCAGGTGGTGTCGGCGCGTTGCGTCTCGGACTGAACGACTCGGCCTCCCGCCACCTTGTACGCAAATGCAAACCAGTACGGCTCATACGCGTCGTTCGGATAGGTGTTGACTTGCCTCGTGACCCGGCCGCCCCCGTCGTAGGTGTTCTCGATCAGCATGTCGGCGGTGTCGATGACGGTCATTTCGTCGCGGTCGGTGTATTTGTAGGAATTGTCCGTGCCGTCGCTGCTGACCGAGCGGGCGATCCGGCCGCGCTCATCGTATTCGTATCGCACGTCCTCGCCGTCGCTCGCATACGCGCGGCGGATCCGATCCTTGCCGTCGTAGTCGAACGCGATGAAGCGATCCGGCGACGCCTCGATGCGCAGCAGCCGGCCCGTGCCATCGCGTGTGTAGTCGATGCGATGGCCGTCTTCGTCGCGTTCCCACAGGATCCAGCAGACCGGCGCGTCGCGGTGGCCGCAGCCCTGAAACATCATCACCGTCCCGTCACGGCGCCGGACGGCCCACCCGGTTCCGGTCCAGCCAAGCCGTGCGCCCTGCCACGCCGACGGCGAGCTACGGTGTTCGAACAGCGCGTTGGAGTAGGACGTGCCGGGCGAAATCCGTTCGAATCGCACGGGCGCGGTATCCGGCACGACGATCTGCGCCCACTGAAAGCGATCCGGATCGCCTTCCAGAACGAGCCCGCCGTTATGGGTGGTGCCGATACCGAACTCCCGCTGGACGTTGAATCCCGAGCGATAGGTTCGCCGCAGGAACAACGTCGGCGTGCCGCGGACGATCAGGTCTTCGTCCTCGCGGAAGTACAACCCGGTGCTGAGGCTGATATAGCCCTTGTGCAGCGGCTGGTACTCCGGATCCAGATCGTGCGGCTGCGGCATCATCGGCGCGGGCCACAGCAGCAGCAACCCGCCGGATCGAATCGGGCCGATGAATGGCGTCGCGGCCAGAAGCGCGAAGCCCACCACCGCACCGACGAGGAGCTTGCGCATCAGGCTCTCAGATGACGATTCCGAACGTGAATCACAGTTTTGTTGCTGGCAGGCCGCCCAGCGGGCCAGGACGGGCGGCAGTGCGAAAGCTGTGCCTCGCGAACCCGACAGGGTTCGCGCCATGGTGGCGGGAAGGGGAGCTATTCCGGTCCGTAGCGCCGTGGGACGGGCAAATCGATTGCGTCCCACTTGTATTCCTGCTGGATCAGCCGCAGGACTTGCGGGATGAGCGCGTCCCCGCCCGCGCCGTTGGTCATGATGGCCGCGCCGTATCCTTTGGTGCTGTGCGCGAACAAAGAGGCTCGGAACCCAAACGTGCTGCCGTTGTGCAGGAAATACCAGCCCTCGCCCAGCTTCAGGATGGCGAAGCCGACGCCGTAGCCTCCAACGCCGACCGGCGTAATCATCTCCCGCGCCACAGCGGGTGAGAGCACGCGCGACGGACGACCGCGTAGAGCAAGCTGGACGTCGATCGCGAACTTGGCCAGGTCCGTAGGCGTTGTCCAGAGTCCGGCGGCCGCCTGTTCGGGAAAGACCCGCCACGGCTCGTTCGTCTGCGGTTTCGTGCCGGTGGGACCATGAGCGTGCGCGGCCTGCGACTGGCGCGCGACCGGCAGCGGCTGTTCGAATGTGCTGTCGGTCATCTCGAGCGGAACGAAGATCCAATCCCGCGCAATTTGTGCGAACGGTTTGCCGACCGCGTCCATGAGCGCGAGCTGCTGCACCATCACCGCGCCACCGGAGTACTCTTCTGCCGTCATCGGTGCGCGTTCCAGTCGAACCCGCCGAGTGTTCGAGGGCGGGAGGCCGTCGAGAATCTGCGGCAGCGTGGGCAGCGGAGTCCCTGGCGTGTAGCCGGGGAACCCGAAGCCGTCGCCCGTGCCGGAGACGTGACTCATCAGGGTGCGGGGCGTGACCGGACCATCCCTGGTGAATTCGCCAACGGGAAGCTTCCACGATTTGAGAATCGTGTTGACGTCCTGGTCCAGCGTGAATCGTTTCTCCTGAACGGCCTTCAGCGACGCCATGGCGGCAACGGTCTTACTGATCGAACCGGCCTGGAACATCGTGCGGGTCGTGACCGCCGTCCGCGTCTCGGAATCGGCGACGCCATAGGCGAACACACGGGCCACCGTGAAGTCCTTGATCACGGCAATGCTCACGCCGGGCACGTTCGTCTGCTTGAGCAATTGCTGCATCAGAGCGGCATCCGACACGCCGCCGGTAACCGTCTGTAGGCGATTGACTCGGCGCGCGACGAGTCGGATCGGCTCAGGGGAGAGGCCGACGGCCCTGAACACGATCTCTGAGCCCGACAGTTCGCCGGTAAGAGAGATTGCCTGCTTGTTGTCGTTGTTGACGCCAGTCAGGGTGACGAGGGCTCCCTCGACGCGTCCTCCACTGATCGTGAGTGGAGCCCCCTCCACGGTTCCGGTGACCGAAGGGCCCTCGACGATGAGGTCCATGGTGAACTGGAGAAGCGCCCCGTCGGGCGTGCCGTCCGGCACCACGCTAACCGCACGCCAATAACCAGCGACGCCGCCCTGCGTCAGAACGTCCTGGGTGATGACGGCGAGCAGGATCAGCGGAAACAGCTTCTTCATGCGACTCTCCGAGATGGGGGATGGTAACCGGTCTTCCGGTGATTACGGCTGCGTTGTCTCCGGAGGCGCACGCCTCAACGATTGCGCGTTTACGGGAGTACCGTTTCGCCTTGCGATCGCGGCATTGACCTTGCCTTCAAAATGTGCGGGAGGCAAACCCAATGGGGCAGGAAAGGCGTAACATCAGGAGCCGCGCCGCGATCGTGCAGCGCGTGATCGACGGCGTCGTCCAGAATCCAAGCGTCACGCTGACCGTCAACACGCTGCAGGAGTGGCTTGGCGTGCCCAGAGACGGCGCCCAGCGAATCCTGCACCGGTTGATCGCATCGGGCCTCGTCCGGGAAGTGCAGAGAGGCGTGTGGGCGAGGGCGGCCCTTGGCGCGCCTTCCTGGTACTGAGGGTCGCCGCGGCCTCTACCTGAGCGCGAACACGTGCAACGACTCGTTGTTGCCCTGGCCGTTCGCTGCCGCAACGACTGCAACGTATTGTCTGCCGTTCCGGCCCGTATAGGTGATCGGAACGGCGGTGACGTTGTAGTCGAAACGAACTGACCAGAGCTCCTTGCCCGTCGCGGATTCGAACGCCCGCAAGCGTTGATCGCGCGTCGCGCCGATGAAGAGCAGGCCGCCCGCGGTCACCATCGGGCCGCCATAGCCGGGCGAGCCCACGTTCTTCCTGCCCTCTGGCATGTTGTCGTTGACGCCCAGCGGAACGCGCCACGCGAACTCCCCGGTGGCCGCATTCACCGCCATCAGGCTGGCCCAGGGAGGGCGGAAGCAGGGCAGGGTGCCCAGCGAACGTCCGCCCGCATCGACCGCCGGGGCGCTCAATGTGCCACCACTCTGTTGTACGTACGGAAACTCGGTGTCCTTCGTGTGCTCGGTGTAGCGTGGGTTCGGTGCAATCCACCCGGTGGATGGTTCATCCTTCGAGTTGACGAAGATAAACCCGAGCTGCGGATCCACTGCGGTGCCGCCCCAGTTCACGCCCCCTGTCATTCCCGGAAAGACTATCGACGGCGGGCCGCCGTTCGGCCGGTAATTCCAGGGCGTGTACGGTCCGTCATTACGGAACTGGATCTTGTCCCACAGCGCGCGGCACGCGTCGGCATGCCTGGGTGTTGTGTCCTCAGCGGTGACCAGATCGTCCCGGGTCATGCTGACCCGTGCGAGCGGGCCGGGCTTCCTGGGCATGGGCTGTGTCGTCGGATACCACTCGCCGGGAACATCTGCCCTGGCCTGTGGCCGTTCGTCCACACCATGGATAGGCGCGCCGTTCTCGCGGTTGAGGATGAACATCCAGCCTGACTTGCCGACCTGTGCGAGCGCGGGGATCGTCCGGCCGTCGCGTCTGATAGCGATCAGGCCGGGCGCCGGCGGGAGGTTGTAGTCCCAGATCTCGTGGCGGATGTTCTGGAAGTGCCACTTCAGCTTGCCCGTCTGTGCGTCGAGCGCGACGGTCGAGTTGCTGAACAGGTTATCGCCGGGCCGATCGCCGCCGTAGTAGTTCATCCCCGGGCCGCTGACGGGCAGGTAGACGAGGCCGCGCCGCTCATCGACCGTCAGCGTGAACGACCAGACGTTGTTGCCGGTGCGATCTGGGTAAGAGGTGAGTAGCGTGTGCCGGCGAGGTCGCGATTGTAGGTAGGCCAGTCGCCACCCGTGTTCCGCTGCGGCTGAGCACTGACGAGGTGCACAACGAACGCGGCACCTGCCATGCCCGCGATTACCCGCATGCCGCCGGATTCTATCAAGCGACTCGCCGGAAACGTGTTGCGCGTTGACCGTCGACGCGGCCCGGGTCCTGTCGCAACGTGATCGCGCAGACCGTACATCGGACCCGCAGGCGTAGTTGCGTCGGCGCCGCCTCTATTGCCAATGACGCTCGATGCAACTGGTTACCGCACACGATTTGAAGGCTGTCGCACGAATCACCCAAGGCGACGACGTACCCGCAAGTCCGTGTCGGAGGGTTCGATTTTCCACGTTGCGAACCCGGAGCTGCGAGCAGGCTTGCCCGGTGAGTTGGCCGCCGGTGGGCTGAACACGGCGAATCGGATCTATAGTGGGCACGGCGCGTCAGGGCGCCGCCGTGTCCGCGGAAAGGACTGCGTCCACCTGTTAGAGCGTCGGTTCGCAATTCCGATGAACTCTTTTCCGCCCGCGCCAGCGGACAC
>JBOGIQ010000369.1:0-5698 GCA_050742535.1 Vicinamibacterales bacterium
GTGCGCGAGTGCGCGGTTCTGCTGACCGCTTTCGGCCAGGAGCTCGCCGATCAGGATCTGCGCCGCGACGTTCTGCGGCTCGAGACGAAGAGCCGCATCGACGGCGTCCAGCGCGTGGTCGAAATGCCGCGCCTCTCCAAGCATCTCCGCGAATCGCAGATAGGTGCCCGAGTATTCGCGCAGTGAAACGTTGTTGGTGAGGCTCTCGAGCCGTGTGAGAGCGCCTCTATAGGTTGCGAGTGCCGCGTCTGTTTGACCCAGCTGATACTGCGCCTCCGCCTTCCACAGTAGAACCGACGCGTTGTCGGCGGAAGTCGGATATTTCTCGAAGAACCGATCGACCGCGTCGATGACCCGCTGATTCTCGCCATCGTAGTACGCCCGTGAGATTTCCTCGAACGCGGCATCCTCGCGGGACATGAACCAGGCACCCGCTGCGACCGCGACGATCAAAATGAACAACGCGGCGACGGAGATTGAGACGAGGCGGCGGATGAGCCGCGTCTGGTCCATTGATGGCGCCCGATCCGCGTATCGGACCGAGCGGTCGGCACCCGTAGCTCCGCGCGAACTTCTGACTATTGACGTACCCTGTGAGCTGACGCGATGAAGACAATCGGTCCATACGAAATTACGGGCACGCTCGGGCAGGGCGGCATGGGCATCGTCTATTCGGCGTGGGATGACCGGCTCAAGCGTGCGGTCGCGCTGAAGACCATTCGCGCGAACGAATCGGATCCGGCCGCGACCGAGCGGCTGCGCCGCGAAGCGCGGGCGGGGGCCCGGGTAAACCACCCGAACATCTGCCAGCTGTACGACATCGGATCCGAGGACGGACAGTTCTACATCGCCATGGAGCTGCTCGAGGGCGAGTCGCTGGCGTCGCGGCTCGAAGACCGCACCATCCCGGTCAACGAAGCGGTCTCGATCGCGGTATCCGCGCTCTCTGCGCTCGAGGCCCTGCACACGCACGGCCTGATCCACCGCGATCTGAAGCCGTCGAACATCTTTCTCACCCCGCACGGTGTGAAGCTGCTCGACTTCGGCCTGGCGCTGCCGATCGACGTCGCCGAGCAGGACCTGCGCCTGACGATGCCCGGCACGATCATCGGCTCGCCCCGGTATCTCTCGCCGGAGCAGGTGATGGGAGAGACAGCCGACCACAGAGCCGACCTGTTCGCCGCCGGCGCGGTGCTCTACGAGATGATTACCGGGCGTCCGGCCTTCGAGGGACAGACGATCCCGAAGGTCGTACACGCGGTGGTCTACGAGAACCCGCCAGGACTGGACGGACCGCCGGCGGTTGTCGCCGTTGATCGCGTGATTCACAAAGCGCTGGCGAAACGACCGCCGGATCGCTACGCGACGGCGGGTGCGATGGCCGACGAGCTGCGGGCGGCCATGCTGCTCGTGGATTCGGGGGCCACCAGCACGGCACCGCGACCGATCACGCGCCTCATCGTCCTGCCGTTTCGAATGCTGCGTCCCGACCCGGAGATCGATTTCCTGTCATTCAGCCTTTCGGATGCCCTCGCGACATCGCTGTCGGGTCTCGAGTCGATGCTCGTGCGGTCGAGCCTCGTGGCGGCGCGATTTGCCACCGACCCGATCGATCTCGAGGCACTGGCGAAAGCGGACGTGGACGCGGTGCTGACGGGCACGATTCTGCGCGCGGGCGACGAGCTGCGCGTCACCGCGCAGCTTGCCGACGTGCCAAGCGGCACCGTGCGATGGTCGCAGACGCTGCCAGGACGGCTTGGCGACATCTTCCAGCTGCAGGACGCGCTCACCGGCCGGATCGTCGAATCGCTCTCCGTGCCGTTGACGGCGCGGGACAAACAGACGCTGGTGCGCGACGTTCCCGCCAGCGCCAAGGCCTACGAGTTCTACCTGCGGGCGAACCAGGTCGCCTATCAGGCGCAAAACTGGACGGTCGCGCGTGAGCTGTACCAGCAGTGCCTCGCCGAGGACGCGAATTATGCGCCGGCGTGGGCGCGCCTCGCGCGGCTCCACCGGCTGATCGGCATGTATTCCGGCGATACGTCGGGCGATCCCTATGCGCTCGCGGAAGGGGCCTTTCAACGCGCGCTGTCGATCAATCCGGATCTGTCGATTGCCCACAACCTGTTTACGCCCGTCGAACTCGAAACCGGCCGCGCTCGGCAGGCGATGCTGCGGCTGCTCGATCGCACGCGCCAGCGCTCCGCGGATCCCGAGCTCTTCGCCGGCCTGGTTCAGGCATGCCGATATGTCGGTCTTCAGCGGCCGGCGATCGTTGCGCACGAACATGCGATCCGCCTCGAGCCTCGAATCAGGACGGCCGTCGCTCACGCGTATCTGTCCGCCGGCGAGTACGAGAAGGCCACCGCGCACGACCACGAAGAACCGCCGCTCGTGATGGCGCTGGCGATGGATCTGATGGGTCAGCGCGAGCGCGCCATCGCACACACCCGCCAGCAGCTCGTGCCCGGGCTGCCCGCGCTCTTCAGACGGTTTTTCGACGTGTTGATCGCCGCCCTCGAAGGCGGCGGCACGGATGCGCGAGCCGTCGCGGACGAGGTGCTGGCGAAGTGGCGGCTCCGCGATCCGTGCGGAACGTTCTATCTGGCGCGTGCGCTCGCACGAATCGAGCACCCCAGCGCGCTGACGATCCTGAGGCGTGCGGTCGAGGGGGGCTATTACATCTACCCCTTCATCACCCGCGACCCGTGGCTCGACCCGTTGCGCGGCAGCAGCGAGTTCAACGCGGTCGTCCGTCTGGCGGAGTCGGGCTATCGCGACGCCGCTGCCGCATTCGCGGCGGCCGGGGGCGAAAAGCTGCTGGGCCCCGCGGACTGATTCGACTCGTCACCTCGCCACCGGCCGCCGGCCGACGGCGAAGAACAGGCCGCCTTCGCGGCCGAGCGTCCGCATCCATCCGATTTGCGCGATCCAGTTCTCGACATTCCAGTCGTCGGCCGCCGGCGCGAAGAGCTCGCGCCCGTCATCGCCGAAGACCGTGCTGGGAAACGCGCGCAGGTACTCGACGTGGTTGTCGGCAAACCAGCGCTTGACCTCGGCGATCGTGTGCCGGTGCTCCTCGGGGTGCTGGTACTGGTCGCGTAACCACGCCAGCCGCCGGGCGGGCTCCGCGCGCCGCTCGCGCAGAATCGGATCGAAGGGGACGATCCGGAAGCCGGTGAGCCGCGCGATGCCGCGGCGAAACCGGAGCGGCAGCCGCGCGACCGCGTTGTAGACGCCAACAACCACGATTCCGCCGGGCCGCGCTAAGCGGACGAGGGCGGCGAATGCCGCGGCGGGATCGGCGGTGTGATGAATCACGCCGGCCGAATAGACAACGTCGAACGAGTCCGGTCTGAGGCCGGCATGGTGCAGATCGGTTTCGACGAAGCGGACGCCGGTGATGTCGAACCGCCGCGCCGCCGCGCGGCCAAGCCGCAGCGCGGCGCGCGAGATGTCCGCGCCGACGACCACGCGATCGGCATGGGCAAGATACAAGGACATCTGCCCGGTGCCGCATCCGATCTCGACGACCCGGGCATCGGCGGGGATGGCGCCGTCGAGCAGCTGCGCAAACCGGCTTCGCTCGGCGCGGGCACGAAAGGCAGCCAGCGTATCGTGCGGCGGATAGCCCGGAAACGGCGCCTCGTCATAAAACCGCCGGACGACCTCGGTCCGCGAATCGACCGCCATCGGGTCAGAAGATCGCGTAGATGAACGGCGCGAGCGCTTCGACGGCGGTGGCGAAGATCAGGATCACGCCGAACATGCAGAGAAACACCGCCAGAGGGATCAGCCAGCGTTTGCCGGACTCGCGGCGCCACAGCCCCCGCACCAGATCGGCAATGGAGCCGCCGGCGCTGGCGACCATGACTAGGCGACGGTGGAAGCCGCCACGCTGCTTGAGGACCATTCGCGAGACTCCTTGAGTGAGGCCGACGCCGCGCGCTTGGTCACGACGGTCGGACCGGCCACGAGCACGTCGATGCCGCAGCGGCGGAACGTCAGGTATCCTTCCAGCGCCTGCGTGACGATCGGCTCACCGGCAACGTTGAACGACGTGTTGAGCAGAACGGGCACGCCGGTGCGGCGCCCGTAGGCCTCGAGCAGCTCGTGCAGCCGCGGCGCCATCCCGCGCTCGAGCACCTGGACCCGCGCGCTGCCGTCCACGTGCGTCACGGCAGCAAGGCGCGACCGCCACTCGGGCCGGACCGGAAAGACGCCGGACATATAGCGCCCGAGCCGGGCGGCGCCGGACGGCAGATCGAAGAACCGGTCCGCCGACTCGGCCGGCACCACCGGTGCGAACGGACGGAACTCCTCGCGCCGCTTGATGTCGCGATTGAGCCGGTCGCGCATCGCGACGTCGTGCGGGGCCGCGAGCAGGCTGCGGTGGCCGAGCGCGCGCGGACCAAATTCGCACGCGCCCTCCATCCATCCGACGATTCGGTTGGCCGACAGATCCTCCGCCACACGGTCGATGAGGACCGCGCTGGGGAGCTCTTCGACGTGTTGACCGTCCTCACGCGCGGCCCGGGCCAGGTGCGCCTCGTCAACGACCGGGCCCCAGAACGGATGGTCCGGGACATCACGATCCGGATTGCCGAAGTAGATGCGGTCGGCATACAGGGCCGCGCCGATCGCGCAGCCGGCGTCGCCCGGCGCCGGCGGAACGAAGACGCGCTCGAACCCCGAGTCAGCGAGAAGCCTGGCGTTGGCCACGCCGTTCAGGGCAACGCCGCCGCCAAAGCACAGGTCGTCCAGACCCGTTTCGCGGCGCAGCCTCGCCGCGATCGCCACCAGCGTGTCTTCGAGGACGCGCTGGACGCTTGCCGCGCAGTCGGCAAAACGCCGTCCTTCCGCGCTGTCGAGATCGATCGCGTCGTACGGATGACGGGCCGGTCCGAAGAGGTCGACGAACTTCGCCGAATACGAGCGTTCGGCGGTGGTCTGAAACTCGAAGAACTCGGGTGCCAGTGCGAACGCGCCGTCGGGCAGCGGCCGGATCAGCCGGCGGACCTCGTCCAGCAGGGTCGGCGACCCGTAGGCCGCCAGTCCCATCACCTTGTACTCGTCTTCGTTGACCTTGAACCCGAGCCAGGCGGTGAACGTTGAGTACAGGAGACCCAGCGAATGCGGAAACCGCACCTCGCGCCGCAGCGTGATGTGCGTGGTGCCGTCCGCACGCCGTTCGCCGTCGCCAACCGTGAGGGTCGCCCATTCGCCGACGCCATCAGCGGTGAGAATCGCCGCGCGCCGCGGCGGCGCCGTGAGGAAGGCGGCGGCCGCATGCGACGCGTGATGATCAGTGAAGAGGATCTTCTGCGGCGCGATGCCGAGCTGCCCGGAAATGATTCCGCGGACCCAGACCTTCTCGCCCAGCGTGTTCTTCATCGCGTGCGGAAACGAGCGCCACGAACGTGGAAACGCGCGCAGCGTCGACGTCAGGATGCGATCGAACTTCAGCATCGGCCGCTCGTAGAACACCACGGCGTCCAGGCCGGCGGGCTCGATCCCCGCGGAGGCGAGGCACCACTCGATCGCACGCAGCGGGAAGCCCGCGTCGTTCTTGCGGCGCGAGAGCCGTTCCTCCTGAACGGCGCAGACGGGCACGCCATCGATGACGAGGGCGGCCGCGGAGTCGTGATAGTGGGCCGAGATGCCGAGGATCTTCATGGTCAGTATTGGGACCGCGGCG
>JBOGIQ010000370.1:0-5696 GCA_050742535.1 Vicinamibacterales bacterium
CAGCGCCGGCGATCGGCGCAGAATGATCCGCACGCGACGATAGAGCGCTTCGCGATTGCGGTAGCCGAGCTGCCGCCAGGCGTCCGACTTCCTGCCCGCCGCCGCCCGCAGCGCTTCGTCGATGTACCACAGCTCGGTATGGTCGAGCGCGTACTGCACGGAAAAGTCTGGGCTCCCCGCGGTCGCACGCGGCGGTGAGGAGCGCGCCGACACTTCGGCCGGCAGATCGATGGTTTCAATCTGCGCGTGGCCGCGGAGCTGTGCCCAGAACGTCGACGACTCCAGCACGTTGCGCAGCTGGCGCACGTTTCCCGGCAGCTCCGCCCGCTGCAGCAGGTCGCTCGCGGCCGGCGAGATGCGATGGACCTTCTTGCCCTGGCTCTTGAAGATGTCGAGAAAGTGCGCGATCAGCGCCGGGATGTCTTCGCGACGTTCGCGTAGCGGCGGCAGGACGATCTCGCAGACTTTGAGCCGGTACAAGAGGTCCGCGCGAAACGTGCCCTTCTGCACCAGCGACTCGAGATCCGCGTTGGTGGCGGCCACGATCTGGACGTCGGGCTTCACCGAGGTCGTGCCACCCAGGCGGTAGAACTCGCGATCCTCGATCAGGCGAAGCAGCTTGCCTTGAATCGCGGCGTCGATGTCGGCGATCTCGTCGAGGAAGAGGATGCCGCCGTGCGCGCGCTCGATGCATCCGACGCGGCGTCCCTTGGCGTCGGTGAAGGCGCCCGCTTCGTGTCCGAAGAGCTCGGCATCGACCAGCGTCGCCGGGACCGCACTCAACATTTCCGCGACGAACGGCCCCGAGCGGCGCCGGCCGGCGGCGTGAAGTGTTCGGGCCACAAGCTCCTTGCCGGTGCCGGTCTCGCCGCGCACGAGCACCGTGACCGCGGCGTCCTGGGCGATCAGCTCGACCAGGCGGCGAATCGTGCCCATCGCCTCGCTTTCGCCGAGGATGCGGCATGGCTCCAGCAAGTCAAGATCGCGCTGCAGCTCGCGCATACGCCGCGTCTGCCGGCCCTGAACGACGGCGCGATCGAGGCGCGCCCGCACCTCGCGAATGTCGGCGCGCTTCTGCAGGAAGTCGGTCGCCCCCAGTCGCATGCACTCGACGGCGATTTCCACGTCGCCGTGCGCCGTGATCATGACCACCGGCGTCCCCGGTGCCTGTGCCTGCAGCTGTTCCAGCAGCCGCAGCCCCTCGCGGGGGTCGGCCGAGTCCTCGGACAGGCACAGATCCAGCAACACCGCTTCCGGAGCGCTCTGGATCTCACGCAGCGCCTCCTCGACCGTGCCTGCGCTGAGCACCGAGTAGCCGCTGCGCAGGGCTCGCGTCATCGACTCGCGAAAGCTCGCGTTGTCGTCGACGACGAGGACTGTCGGTTTCGGATCGGGGCTCATGATGTCGAATAGTGCGCGGAGCCGACGTCAGTGCGCCGCGCCGGCCGACGTGGCACGTCCGTCGACCCGTTGTATCAGTTGCTCGAACCCGGCGTCGATTTCGGCCAACGCCTTACGAAATTCATCGATAGCGGCACCGTTGCGTTTCTTTAGCTCCTCCCAGGAGCCGGCGTCGATGAGCGCAATCGTGCGCGTGACGACCGACGTGGCGGCGTCACCTGCTGGAACCTGGTTCCTGATCATCGCGATCGCTTCGGCAACCGAGCGATCCCCTTTGAAAAACCGTTCCACGTCCTCGAGAGCGGGACCCGGCGCGCCGTGATAGAGGAGCGAACGGGCGCGGTCCACGAGGCCACCGAGGCCGCGCGCGCGGTTAGCTGCGATGATTTCCTCGAGGTATGCCGCCTTCCATCCCGAGTCCCGCCACCCCTGCAGATCGAGATCGATCGGCAGGAACAGGTGGCTCAGTTTGTGATGGGTCAGGTGGACCCACCATGTGATCGTCGCGGCTTCATCCGTGTATCGGTTCTTGATGGCATCGATGGCCGCGTCGAACGTGGCGACGTTGAAGGCGCCCGCCAGGTCCAACAGCCTGCGGTACACCGGATCGTCGGGCTCGTGCGCGAAGTGCACAATCGTCTCGATTGTGCAAGGCACACCGGCACTCAACTCGTCTTTATGGCCTCTGACGTCGCGATGACTCACCAGGAAAACCGACCGGCCAGGGAGCGCGCGCAGACCCTCTTTGAACAACTCGACGTCCTCACTCTCTTCGAACTCCCGCACGTGGATGACGCTTCGCTGTGCCCCCGCCAGTTCGAACAGCCGGGCGCCGATCCAGAACATCTCCGCGTAGGGGACGTCGCCGAGTTTTTCGCGTGCGGCCAAGGCATCGAGACGCTTCGTCAATTCCGAACTTCCCTTCAGCAGGTCCGAAATTACGATCAGTTGGTCGCTCACTACCGACTCCTGTTCAACTGTTCCGCGACGCGCGAATCGACGTCAGCAACCGCCATAATCCGAGCTTGTCGCCCGGCCGGCCGATGACCTTGTCAGCCAGGTTCGAGTACTCGACCCACGGCAGCATTTCGCGAACCGCGGTCGCCGGCACGCCGCGGCCGGTATCGATCACGACATGCCGGGCCATCGACTTGAGCCTGGCCCAATGCTGGCTGGTGAGCTCATTGGCATCCCTGGAGAAACTGTCGATCAGCCCCTCATGGATGACGAGATAATCGCACGCCGGACCATCCGCCGGCACATCACGGAACGGCAGCAAACTGCGGAACCCTTCGACGAACGCCTGCAAGTTGGTGAGCATTCCCTCATAAGGGAGCAGAGCCACGCCCCGGCACTCCCAGATCTGTCCAAGACTCCAGCTGCCGGAGTACTTGCCGCCCGCCTCGTGGGGAGGGACCGCCTGCTCCGCCCGCGCGTAGATACGCTCATCGAGAATGGCGACCCGGCACGCCGCCATCTCGCGCACTTGATTGAGGATGGATATCCTGCCGTACGAATCGGTCACCAGCTTCGCGACTCCCTCGCCAGCCTTGATGAGCTGATGGTAGCGCGTGGTGCGGATCTCCTCCGATGCGGCGTGAATGGCGTCACCGTCATGGTCGAAGACGCACGCGTTTGGCACGTATGCGTCGAAGCGCCCGGTGGTGGTTGGACTCTGGACGCTAAAGCCCGTCGGCCATGCGAAATCAGGCGCCTCTGACCAGCGGAATGTCACCGCCACGTCACGGTATCGCTGTTCGCACCACCGTTCCCACAAGCGGTCCTCGAGGTCGTCCGGTGAGTGGATATCGGCGATCGTGCCCACCGATTCGGCAAGCGCTCGGGCGGTCTCTCGTTCAGCCGGTGTCAGGCTGTCCGGCAGCGTTCCCGTGAACATGACACGAGGCGGCAGCCTGCCGCTATGGCGCTGGAGGAGCGGCGCGACGTCGAGAAGATCGGCCCCGTCGACCACGAGGAACGCGTGCGGGAACACGTCGCCGCGGTCGAGACAGCGCTCCAGCTCCTGCAGGCTGGCGAGGCCTTCGACTCCAGCGCTCTTCCAGGAGGTCAACAATTCCCGTTTTTCGTCGAGGGCACGGCGCGGCGCGGCCCCGACCAGCAGCGCCACCTTCACCTTTGGAAGGTAAATCGTGAACTGCAGGCAGCCAAGGTCGGCTTCGAGCGACTTGCTCTGCGTATGCGCCCACTGCACTTCAGCCAGCGGTGGCTTGCGCACGCGGTCGTCGCCGGTATCGTACAGTCTCAAGAACGACGCGCCGATCCGGATCTCCTTCATTCCCCACCCCACCCGCGGGAGCTCCCCGGTCTGCTCATCGACAATCACCGCCTGCACGTACTCGTTGATCAACTCGGCCGTGTCACGCGACGGCGAGGCGTTGTGGTCGCGCATTCGGGTCGTGCGACGCGTCGGCGTGTGGTCGGTAATGCGCACGCGGATGTAGTCCTTCGTTTCAGGTTCCTTTCCGTCGGAGCGGTCGTCGAAATGAATGCTGAATCGCAGCCTGATCGTGTCTGTCAGTCCCGTCACCGGATCCACCGCTTGCGCGCCTTGGCGTATCTTGTCGAGCCACCCCGGATCCCCGTGCCGTGCCGCATTCCGGATCAGGTTCTCGAGGATCGAATAGAACGCGTGGGCACCCACGCTGCCGTGGGCGACATCGAGGCGAAGCGAGAGCCAATTCGGCACCGGATCTGCGAACCGCAGCTGCGTACGGCTCCACCGATCCCACGACTCGTCGTTGAGTGCCACCGCGAAATCGACCTGCTTGGCGCCGATCGCGGCAAAGCGCACGATGTGATCCAGCAACAGCCGGTTCTCGACGAAGCCGAGCAGCAGCTCGCCGGCCGACATGCCCAGACACCAGGACGGCGCGGAGGTGGAGACCTGGGCAATGAAGTCCATGCGGTGCTGCAGATAACCGAACAGGAGCTCGCCTTTTTTGGGCTGCTCCTTCAAGACGTCGCTGGTGATGTTGGCCAGCACGTGACTCCCGATGTTGTGCGACATGTTCCGCCCGATCACGGCGGCCACGGCCGAACGGCGAGCATGTTTCAATGCCTGGTCGAGATTCTGACGGGCGGTCGCGTACAGGAAGGGCGTGAACGCGTCCTTCAGCAGATACGACAGCGAACGGCCGACCTGAGCGATGTCGCGTTGCAGCAGCGGCGGCCCCTGATCCTTGTAGGCGGCGATCGCAAACACGGCCCCCAATCCGCCGAGATGCGAGCCCTGGGTGTCATCACGGCGTTTCCTCGCCGTGCCACCGACGAGCGGGATGCACCACAGATACGAGCACGAATAGTCCGGCAATCCCCGGCTGTGAAACTCACTGTGGAAGTGCCTGACCTGCGCTTCGTACTCGGGAACCTGCGTTATCGCCTGCTCCGGCCGTGCCACATGCGTCGATTCCGGCAGCGGCTTCACTCGAAACCAGGTTTGCTGGCGTCCACGCGTCCAGCCGGAAAGGTCCACGCCGTCGGACGCGCTCGCGGCGTTCGGTTCGTCTCCTCGATCGACCACGCACTTCGACCACGGCATGGAGATCGTCATGGGCTCGCGGAAGAAGCGGGGAATGTAGTAGATCGTCCGACCCTGCTCGTGGAGCTCCTGATAGAGCGTTTCGTAGGTGCGGGCCGCGCCCTTCCAGCGCTCATTCGCGTCGGCCTCGGCTGTCGTCACTCGAACGGCGACGAAATCGCGAATGACGTCGCCCATCCGCATGCGTTCGGGAAAAAAACTCGTTTCCACGAATGTGAGATCGGGAGGGCGCGGGGCGCCGGCGCCGGGTCTTCGCAAAAGCTGTTCGAGGGCCAGCAGCGCCGCTTCGAGGCCGACGTTGACGGATCGTGTGATCGCCTCGCTCTGCAGCGCCGTGCCGAATTCGAGCTCCTGCAGTTGCCGGTAGACCTTCTGCCGCTCGACGTCAGCCTCCTCGTCGGACGCGGACGTCACGTCGACGAGGATGTCAGCGAAGCCGACGCTCTCGATGCTGACACGCACGTTCTCCCTCCGCCGGGAGACGCGTCAGTCGCAGCCTGCGATTTGGGAATGCAGTTTGATGCGGTCCTGCCAGTCGCGGCCCGCGAGCTGCTTCTTCGGGACATCGCGGCGCCGGACGGTGGGCGCGCCGGTGAAGCCTCTACGCCGCGTCACTTGTCCCGAGCTGAAGTACAGCCACGGATGGTTGCGACTGGTCTCTTCCACGAAGGCCGCGTGGTCTCCCCGATACACGGCCGTCAGGAAATCCCTTGTCGGATATGGCGGGAGAATATCA
>JBOGIQ010000371.1:0-5689 GCA_050742535.1 Vicinamibacterales bacterium
GGCTGCCGAGCCCGTCACGGCGATCGCCAACGCCGACACGATGCCCGCGGCCACCCACGGCCGCAGTTTGCGCGACGGACCTGGCATTAACCGGGATTTACGGCTGCCGCCTCGGCGCGTGCCGCGGCGAGCTCCGTCTTGGCGTGTTCGTTGTCCGGCTCGACCTTGAGCATCTCATTGTAGGACTCGATCGCGCGGTCGAGCGCCGCGCGTCGCGCCACTGGGTCCGATTCGAGCGCCGCCTTGCGCCGATAAGTGGCGGCAATCACGAGGTTGAGCGTCGTGAGGCTCGCGTGCTTCGCGCGAATCTGCTCGTAGGTGGTGATCGCCTGATCGATGCGGCCCTGTTCGCGCAGCATGCTTGCCGCCGCAATCTGCGCCTGGATGTTGGACGGCAGTGCGCCAGGCGTCAGCCCGGGTTCAGGCGTCAGTACGAAGTCCAGCGGCGGCGTCGCCGCCGTGCGCACCATCGCCTCGGCCTGTATGGCAACGAACCCGGGGGCATCGACGACGAAGGTGAAGACACCGATGCGCAGCCCGATCATCGCCCAGCGGCCCTTGGAGTCGGAGGTGGCGATTCCCACGCGCGGCTGCAGGTCCGGATTCGCCGCGCGAATCGTGGCGCCCTTGATCGGCTTGCCGTCGATGTCGCGAACCGTACCCGTCGCCCTGGCTGTTTGTGCAGAGGCGGGCACCGCCAGCCAGATGGCGCTTACCACGACGATGACGACGCGCAGGCACCGGACCATACTTGTCCTCCGGCCGAACATCTTATCCCTGATTCCTGAGGCCTGACCCCTGATTCCTGCTCTAAAGGTGATACAGCATGAGGTAGACAATTACGCCCGTCACCGACACGTACAACCACACGGGCAGGGTCCAGCGCGCGATGCGGACATGACGCGTGTAGTCGCCGCGGAGTCCGCGTGCGGTCGTGACCAGTGCCAGCGGCAGGATTGTCGCCGCCAGGATGATGTGGGGAATCAGGACGGCAAAGTAGACGACGCGCACCGCGCCTGTGCCACGGAACGGGACCGACCCGGCATTGGCGTGATAGATGACGTAGCTGATTAAGAACAGCGCCGACGTTCCGAGTGCCGACAGCATGCAGCGCCGATGAGCGTCGATCCGCCGGCCGCGAATCATCACGTAGCCGGCAACTAGAAAGACCGACGCCAGTGCGTTGAGGCTCGCGTTCAGCGTCGGGAGGTCGGCGATCTCCATCGGGTGCCGCGTCAGAGCCAGAGCCGATCGGCAACGAGCGCGCCGAGGAGGAGCGGCAGGTACGTGATGGAGAACAGAAACAGCGCGCGTGCCGTTGCCATCGAACGTGCGCGCGCAAAGCGGAGCGCGAGCCACACGAACAGCAGTCCCAGCACAGTGGCCACCATCATGTACGGGACGCCGGCAAGGCCGACGGCGGCTGGCAGCAGGCTGACCGGCCAGAGGGCTGCCGAGTAGACCAGCGCCTGCTGACCGGTGCGGCGTCCGTCGGGTTCGAGGACTGGCAGCAAAGGAATGGCGGCGTTGGCGTAGTCGTCGCGGTAGAGCCAGGCGATCGCCAGGAAGTGCGGCATCTGCCAGAAGAAGACGATGCCGAAGAGGACCAGCGCCTCGAGCGAGATGCGTCCGGTTGCCGCGCTCCATCCGATCACCGGTGGCAGCGCACCCGGAATCGCGCCGACGAGCGTCGCCAGCGGCGTGCGCAGCTTCAACGGTGTGTAGACCAGGACGTAGCTGATCAGTGTCGATCCGGCGACGGCGGCAGCGGTGGCGTTGACGGCGACGCCGAGGTGCGCGAGCCCGATGGCGGAGAGCAGCACCCCGAACCAGGCGCCTTCGCCGGTCCCGAGCCGGCCCCCGGGCAGCGGCCGCATGCTGGTTCGCCGCATGAGCGCGTCCGTGCGGCGTTCCCACACCTGGTTGAGTGCGGCGGCTCCGCCCGCAACCAGCGCTGTCCCAACCAGTGTGTTCACGAGCAGGCTCACCTCAACGCCGGCCGGCGACGCGAGATACAGACCGGCAAGCGTAGTCACCAGAACCAGAAGATTCAGCCGCGGCTTGGTCAGCGCAACGAAGTCGGCGAGCCGATGTACGGCGACGGACGCGTCGGGTCGCGCGGCTCCGTGTGGATGAACGCCGGCCGCCGGCGCGCCCGGTTTCATGCGCGCGCGCCTGTCCTGGTCGGCCCGGCGGGTCCGCCTTCGAGGGCGGCGCGCTCCGGCGGCACCCGCCCCACGCCGACGGAAGCAGCAGCCGTTCCTGCGCCGAGTGCCCCGAGGCGCGATTTGTGCGCGCGCAGGGTCAACGCGAGCGACGTGACGAGCACGGAGGCGCCGGTCACGACGTGCAGCGAGTTGATGACGTAGTGTCTGGCCGTCAACACGGTGAGCGCGCCGAGCGTGATCTGAGCCGCGAGGAGCAACAGCAAGAGCAGCGAGGGACGCATCAGACCGTCGCCGCGACGGTGATGGTAGAAGACGTGACCCGCCGTCGCGAGGATCAACGCGCTGGCCACCAGCGCGCCGACGCGATGGGCAAAGTGAATGGCGATCTTCGGATCCCACTGTGGCGGAATCAGGTGTCCGAACGCGAGAGGAAAGTCGGGAATCGCCAGCCCGGAGTCCGTGTGCCGCATCACGGCGCCAATCAGAATCTGCACATAGATCCACGCGGTCGTCACGACCGTCAGCCGCCGCAGCATGGAGTCGTCAACCGGCTGCGAGGCGGCGCTCGCCCAGCTGCGCGACGTGAACAACGCGATGGCGGTCGTCAGGCAGAAGACGATTTGCGCAAGACCGGCATGGGCAATCGAGATCGGATCCGGGAGGTACCACAGCACGGTGATGCCGCCAAGGAGTCCCTGCGTGATCACGGCGGCCAGCGCGATGTATCCGAGCCGCCGCACCCAACGCCGCGGCTCGACCCGCCATAACCAGACCGCGAGCACAAGGATCAGAAATCCGACCGTGCTGGCGATCAGGCGATGCGAATGCTCGTAGCGAATCCCGCCCACCATTTTTTCCAGCGGGAACGTGAACATGAACCAGCCATAGGTGTTCGGCCAGTCCGGGACGGATAACCCCGAGCCGGTGCTCGTCACCAGCCCGCCGGCAAAGATGAGCACGGCGGTCGAGAGTGCGACGAATCGCGTATAGAGCCTGAGTGCCACTAGCCCTTGAACGTCAACGCGACGTCGCTGGTTTGTTTCTCGCCAATCGTGACCATCTGTGTCTGTGTCCCGAGCTTCTCGTGCCACGCCTCGATGGTGTAGGTGCCCGGCGGCAGCCCCTTCAATTCGAACCGGCCATTCCCAGCCGTCACGGCATGAAACGGATGGTCGAGCACGCCGACGTACGCGCTCATCCATTTATGGACGTCGCACTTGAACGGCACCATCACTTCCCTGGTGGTGAAGGTGTGCGTATGCTTCATGCCCGTCAGCTGAAGCGCTCTGTTGAACTCGCGATTCTGCTGCGGGACGGCGTGAATGTTGTGCAGCGTGTTGTCGCTGCTGCGCAGCTCCAGCGGCTGGCCGACCTGGATGCCGAGGACGTGCGGTACGTAACGGCAGCCTTTCTGGTCGAGGACGACCGCCGTTGAAGGCACGGGAAAGACACGATCGCCGAGTCCGTCCTTCACGTACACGAACACGTTCTGAAGCCCGGAACCCTCGCCGACGACCACGGTCTCGGTCCTGTTCTGCGGCTGCTTTTCACAGTACGGGTCGGAGTCCATCGAGATGGGCTCCGCCGCGGGCGGCGTGCCCTCGAACTTCACGAGCCCGGTGATCGCCCCGGCCGTCGCGGGATCGACGGGATTACTGACGGCGGCCGGCGGCGGCGGTGCTTCCTCGCTCCTGCCGCATGCAGCCACGGTCAGCGCCGCGGCGGCTGTAAACGCGAGGGTACCGCCCGTGAACAGACGATGAAGCCTGAATCGCATAAGGGTGTCGACTCCCAACCCTTGATTATCCCAGAGAGGCGGGCTGCGATTAAGGGGTGCCGCGGACCGCCGCGATTTTGCGGAGAACGCGGTCCTGCATCCATTGCGCGCTCCACCAGTCGACCGGAGTGACCTGTTCTCCGCCCACGAGCGTCGTGAAGTGCAGATGGTCCCCGCCCGCCAGCCCGGTTTGACCGCTGCGGCCGATCTCCTGACCTTTCTCGACCTTGTCTCCCACCCTGACGCCTATTGATGACAGATGCCCGTACAACGACTGCACCCCAAGGCCGTGGTCGATGACGACGCAATTGCCGTAGATGCCCAGGTCGTCCGCGTGGACGACCACCCCGCGCTGAGCGGCAGAGATCGGGGCGTTCGCCGTTGTCGCGAGGTCGAACCCCAGGTGCACCTGCTGATCGACTTCCTTACCTTGGTAGATATACGTACGGGCATCGGCGAACTGTGCCTGAACGGCGGAGTTGCCCAGCTGCTGGAAGGCGTCCATGAAGAGCAGCTCCGCTGATGTCTTTTTCGCCAGGTCGCGAACGTATTGGTTGTTCTTCTGGCGGAGGTCGCCGTTGATCTTCAGAAAGCCGGCAAGGATGTCGTCGGTTGGAATCTGCTCGTCGGGCGACGTTGAGGCGATGGCCGGAACGACCCGCTGCAGGAAGCGGTCGTCGATCTCGATGCGGCTCTTCTTGTACTGCTTCGGAAACACGCGGTAGTCGAGCGGAACGATGACCTGATTGCCGGCCTCGTCGCGCGCGAAGACGTCAATCCGGGTGTTCGTCGGCTGGTCGTAGAGCAGCGCGAAGAACGCCACGCGCAGAGCGGAATCGCCGGAGATGCCGACGCCCGACGCCGGGAACGAGCGGTATTCCTTGTCGCCGACGCGGACGCCGGACTGCACATCCTCCGGCGTCGCGCGGAAGACGGCGAACTCGCTGCCGCCGTGATTGACGAAATGAAACGTCGACAGCACGGTCAGCCGCGGCGGTTCGAGCCGCACCTGCACGTCGCGCGTCTCGGATGCTTCCGCGTCGCGCAGGCCATAGAGCACCGGCCGCGCCGCGTGCACCACAATCCGCGCCGGGCCCGACTTCAGCTCCGGCAGTGCCCGCTTGCCAATCGGCCGCATCACGAGAAGGCGGTCGGCGGACCGTTTGGCCGCACCCTCGTCGTTGTTCAGCGCAAAGACCTCATAGGTCTTTCCGCCCTGCTCGACGGCAACCGTCAGGCGCGAAAACGCCCCGCCGGGCGCCTGCGCCATCATCTCGAGCGAGCTCGCCTGTCCGATGAACTTCCCCGGCTGACGGATTTCGATGACCGGCCCGTCCAGCCGTCCGGCCCAGAACCATGCACCCGCGCCGGCAATGAGCGCGAGAAGGATGAGATAGAAGAGAAACTTCAACAGACCGCGCATGTGTTTGCATCATAGCGCGGCGCCGGACGCTGATCGGCGGCCTGGCACCCTTGTAAGGGTGCCCTACGCCTTTACGGTTTCGGGCGGAGGGAGCGACATGCGCAGTCCCAGCACCATCAGAAGGACAATCAGCAGATTCATCTGCAGGCTGGCCTGAGCGCGCGCCGCTATCAGGACCTCCGTCATCGACAGGATCTGAAACGCGATGACCGACCCGAGCGCCGCCGCGGCGTAGACGCGCTGTTCCCGGCTTCCGCTTCGCCGCGCGCGGACGAGCGTGCGGATGATGACATACCAGAGGAACACCCATGCCGCCAGGCC
>JBOGIQ010000372.1:0-5684 GCA_050742535.1 Vicinamibacterales bacterium
AACGGGGGACGACGGCGGCCGGGGTCTGCAGCATCATCCGCAGCATGACGGCCAGTTCAGCTGCGACGGCAACGATTCTCGCGGTAGCGGTTCCCATCATCGTCCTGTCGGCGCAACAGGACGCGCGTTCCGTCTTCGAAGTCGCGACCATCAAGCTCAATACGTCCGGCGTCACGTCGGGCGGGCTGAGCGCCAGTGGAATCGTGACCTTCAACAACACCACGGTCCGGGATCTGATCCGCCGCGCCTACGATGTGCCTCCCGAGCGTGTCGTCGGCGGGCCCGATTGGCTCGATCGGGACCTTTTTGATTTCACGGGAAAGGGCGAAGCCGAGGCGCCACCGTCTCGGCGGATGCTGATGCTGCGCGCGTTTCTCGCCGACAGGCTCACGCTGGTCACGCGCACCGAATCGAGGGAGATGCCGGTATTCGCGCTGGTCGTCGCCCGTTCGGATCGCAAGCTGGGACCTCAGATCCGGCCGTCGTCGGTCGACTGCGCCGCGGTGCGCGCCAGCCGGGGAGGCGCAACCGCCCCTCCAACGCCTGCCGGCCAGCGGCCGGTGTGCGGCGCAGTGTCGAGACTCGGATTCATCATCGCCGGCGGTGTGACGATGACGGAGTTTGCGGCGAATATCATCCGGCCTGCCGGCCGGCCCGTGATCGATCAGAGCGGACTGCAGGGTGCGTACGACTTCGATCTGAAATGGGTGCCGGACGACGTCGTGCGGCTGGCCACGCGTCCCGTCGATGGCCCGTCGTTCGCGGTGGCGCTCGAAGAGCAACTCGGGCTGCGGCTCGAGCCGGCTCGCGCTTCGCTCGAAGTCGTTGTCGTCGAGTCCGTGGAACGGCCGTCTGAACAACAGTAGGGCATCCAACCGCTGGTTGATGGGCGGCGTCTAACAGGCGAGGGTACGCGATGATCCGCTGGATACTTGCCATCGTCATGTTGATTGTGACGCCGGTGGTGGCGCAGGCGCCGCGGTTGGAGGTTGTCTCCATCAGACCGGCCGACCGCGCACAGTTTCCCCCGAACATCGACGAAGAGGACCCGTGCAGTTCCGCCCAGATGCAACGAAAGGGACGCACCGTCACGGGCACTGCAACGACCCTCTATTCCCTCATAGCGTCGGCCTACAACCCATGGAGACATCCAGCCGCGTGCACGTACGCAACGAGGTGGAATCTACTGTCTGGAGGACCGGATTGGGTCAAGTCGCAGCGCTACGCGATTCAGGCGCTGCTACCCGACGCTGTCGGTGTCGCCGAAACGCCGAACCCCCTCGCCGACGCCAACGTGCAGCGCATGTTCCAGTCGATGCTGGCCGAACGTTTTGGACTGGCGGTCCGGCAGGAGACACGCGACCGGATGGTGTACTTCATTGAATTGGATGAGACCGTCACGGCGATGCAGCGGCGCATGCGACAGTCGCTCTCGGCGGGCCATCGCGCCTCAGACCCGAAGTACGGGCCCGGTATTTTCAGTGCGTATCCGACGGGGCCGGATGGCGGCCGATACGTCTCGATTGCGTTCAACCGGCAGTCAATCGCCCAGCTCGCACTGCGGCTCGCGACTGCCGCACAAGGTCCGGTGTTCGATCGGACCGGCCTTTCCGGCGAATTCGATTTCGTCCTCGAGTACGACGAGACCGGCGTGCTGCGGCCGACGATGGTGACGGCGATGCGGGAGCAGCTCGGCCTTCGGCTGCAACCGGGCCGGGCCCCGATCGACGTACTCGTCGTCGAGCGCGCGGTGCCGCCGTCGCCGAACTAATGCGGCGGCGCCCGAACCGAACCCGAACCCCGAACCCCGAACCCCGAACCGAACTGAGAACACGAACCCGGAACTGAGAACCCGGAACGGTGAACTGTACGGTCTACTGTTAGCGTGTATCCCGTTCTTTTCCGTATCGGCGATTTCGAGATCACCAGCTTCGGCGTCCTCGTCGCGATCGGTGCGCTCGTCGGCATGTGGGTATTCCAGCGCGAGCTGGCGAGACGATCGCTGCCGGAATCCGGCGTCGATGCCGGCATTGCCGGTGTTCTTGGCGGTCTGCTGGGCGCGAAGGTCGTGTGGAGCGTCGAACACGCCGGCCAGGAGCCGATGGCCGATCTCCTTCTGAGCCGCGGCGGGATGAGCTGGTTCGGCGGGCTGTTCGGCGGCGTCGCTGCCGGACTCTGGATGCTGCGCCGCCGCGGCGTACCGTTGATGGCCGGTCTGGCCGCGGCGTCTCCGAGTCTGGCACTCGGTCACGCCATTGGGCGGATCGGCTGTTTCCTGGTCGGCGATGACTACGGGCGTCCGAGCGATCTGCCGTGGGCCGTTGCGTTTCCTGAAGGATTGCCGCCGACGGACGTGCCGGTCCATCCGACCCAGCTGTACGAGACCGCGGCGCTGCTGCCGCTGGCGTGGCTGCTCATCCAATGGCGCCGCGGCGGCGTGGCCGATCGGGTTGTGTTCGGGCGCTATCTGATACTTGCGGGATCTATACGCTTCGCGATCGAGTTCGTCCGCGTGAACGAACCCGTCGCGGGTCCGTTCACGCTCGCGCAGCTGTTTTCCGCCGCCGTGACGATAGCAGGGATCGCTCTGCTGGCGACGAAGGCACCCCTGAAGGGGCGCCCTACGGTGAAGGCACCCCCACTGGCGACGAAGGCACCCCTGAAGGGGCGCCCTACGGTGAAGGCACCCCCACAGGGGCGCCTACGGTGAAGGCACCCCCACAGGGGCGCCCGACGTAACTGGCGTCCGGCTAGCGGCTGCGGGACTTCTTCGTTTCCCGCTCGACCGCTCCGCTGATTTTCCGTCCCGCCTCGCCGGCGCGGCTCCGGAGGTGACCGCCAACCTGGTTCATCTCGCCCTTTGCGCGCATGCGCTCGTTGCCCGTTGCCCGTCCGACGATCTCCTGGCCCACGCCCTTGATCTTCTGACCGGTGCCCTTGATTTCCTGCTCAGCCGACTTCCTGCGGAATGTGCCCATTACGGTTCTCCTCGAGAGTTCGTGATTGAGACCGACTGGATCGGCCCAGCACACGTGCTTCAAGACTTGTTCCGCTTCGAGCGGCTGCTCTTCAGTTACAGTAGCGCCGTGACCCGCCGCCTCGTCGTGCTCTCGGTGCTGATCGCCTCAGTGATCCTGCCGGCCGCTGTCCGCGCGCAATTGCAGCTCGCCACGATCGACGGGGTCGTGACAACGCCCGACGACGCGCCGGCTGGCGGCGTGTCCGTAACGCTCCTCGATCGACTCGGCAACGTCGTGCGTTCCACCGAATCGGCGGCTGATGGGAAGTTCCGCATCGCAGGTGTGCAGCCGGGTTCGTACTCCGTGCGCGCGGATGCCACACCGCTGCGGGCGGAGGTACGCGACATCCAGGTTGGCGGCGCGCTGCCCGTGACGGTGACCCTCCGCATGTCGGCCGTAGCTGCCGAGCAGGTCCTGGTGCGTGCGACGGCGCAGGCTGAATCCGGCGCGACCAGCACCCGCGTCACGCTTGGTGGCGACACGTTGAAGCACGTCGCCCCACGAGTCCGAACCCGGGGACTCCAGGACGTTCTGGCCACAGTGCCGGGGTGGGGAAGCGAAGACAACGGCCTCGTGCACGTGCGTGGCGTCGACGAGGGCGTGTTGTACGTGGTGGATGGTGTGCCATGGTACGAGCGGTTCGACAGCCTGTTCGGCGTGGCGCCAGACCCGATGACGCTCGAGTCGATTACGGTGTCCACCGGCTACATTCCGCCGGAATTCGGTTTCAAGTCCGGCGCGGTCGTCGAGGTGCGTTCCAGCGCGGCCCCGTCGGCACGATGGACCGGTGCGGCCGAGACGTCGGTTGCCTCAGAGTCCACCGGCGACGGCGCGGTACTCGCCGCGGGCCCCCTTTTCAACGGCGGCAGCCTCGCCTTCAACCTTGCCGGCCAGCGGTCAGCGCGGTTCCTCGACCCGACGCACCCGGACAACCTGCACAACACGGGACATTCGCTGACCGGGACGGGTGAATTCGGATGGCAGATCGGCCCCGGCAGCGTCCTGCAGGCGGTCGCTGGTGCGGGCCGCTCCGGTTTCGAGGTGCCGCACGACGGGCACCAGGAAGGGGCCGGCCAGGATCAACGCCAGCGGGTCAATGCGTCCTGGCAGACCGTGTCCTGGCAGCGAGCCTGGTCCGCCAGGACGATGTCGCATGTCGCTGGCTATCACCGGACCGGCCGGCTGGCGCTCGACGGCAGCGATGCGGACACACCACTGGCCGTCGATGCCGATCGGTCGATCCGGCGCGTCGGCTTTCTGGCCGGCGCCAGCCACAACGTCGGTAAACATCTCTTCAAGGTCGGCGCCGAGGGCGCGCGGTTGAGCCTGCGCGAACACTTCGGCTTTGCCGTGACCGACGAAGACGACGGTGACTTCACTCCAGAGGTCCTGGCGCTTACCCCTGATGTTCCGTTTATCTTCAACGATCGCGGCAGCCCGACTCTCGCAGCCGTGTACGCGCAAGACTCGTTTCGCCCGATTGACGAGATCACCATCGACCTTGGACTGCGGTTCGACTGGAGCCGCATGCTCGTGGCGTCGTCTCAGGTGAGCCCGCGGATTGGCGTTGCCTACAACATCAATCGCACGGGAACGACGGCCCGTGCATCGTTTGGCCGGTTTTTCCAGCCGCCGCAGTCGGAGAACCTGCTGCTCGCCTCATCTGAGCAGGCGTTTGCGCTGTCGCCATTTGCAGCTGATACCGGTTCAGGAGGGGCGCCGCTCGTTCCAGAACGTCAGAGCGCCTTCGAGGTGGCGCTCGATCAATCCATCGGCCGGTTCGTCCGGGTGGACGTGGCCTATTGGCGCCGTTGGGTCCGCAACGTTGCCGATCCAAACGTGTTTCTCGGCACGACGATCATTTTTCCGAACAGCGTGGCCAGAGGGTGGGCCTCCGGGATCGACCTGCGAGTGGACGTGCCGCGGCGGCGCGGCTGGTCCGCGTTTGGCAGCTATGGCAACTCGCTCGTGGAGCAGGCGGGACCGATCACCGGCGGACTGTTCCTCGAGGACGAGGTCGCGGAGATTGCCGGCGGCGAGCGATTCACTCCCGATCACGACCAGCGGAACGCCGGCGCGGCCGGTGTGTCGTTTGCCGCGAAGGGACTGAGCGTGGCGGTCAACGCGCGCTACGAAAGCGGCACGCCACTGCAGGTGGAGGAGGATGACCTCGACGAGCTGGAGGAACGGCCCGGCGCGGAGCTCGTCGACTTCGCGCGCGGACGGGTCAAACCGCGCAAGAGCGTCGATCTATCGCTTTCACAGCAGCTCCGGCGCGTCGGTAGCGCTGACCTGAGCCTGCGGTTTGCGCTGCTGAACGCGACCGGCGAGCGGTGGGCGTATAACTTCGGCAACCCGTTTAGCGGTACGCATTTCGGTCCCGGCCGCACGGTGCAGCTCGGGCTGCGAGCCGTCTTCCGCTGACGAGGCAGCGGAGTGGACGGAGGTAGCGGTTTCACAGGAGCAACGGAGGAACGAAGACGAACGAAGTTTTGTCTGCCTTAAGCCAAAAAGGACACGAAGGCCACAAAGAACACGGAGAGCGTCGGGGAGGCCGTTCGATGGGCCGCCGAAGGCGGCCTGCCGCGACGTGAGGACACGCAGATACAAGCCGCACCGGTGCTATCGGCGGTTTGTATCCGCGTGCCCTCACGTCACGGCTGT
>JBOGIQ010000373.1:0-5681 GCA_050742535.1 Vicinamibacterales bacterium
GACCGGCTGATGGCCGGCCGGCACTTGTATTACTTCGAGGCGTTTCGCGGCATAGACGAGGAACAGCGGCGCGAGCTCGAGAAAGTCACTCGCTCCGCACCGCCCATCGTGCTGGCCAACCGGAACAACTATCAGGCCGCGGTGACGACGTTCCCCGCGGTCATGCGGCACATCGAGAGTGAATATGTGCCTGCAGCGTCGTTCGACGAAGACGGCGATCGCTTCAGCATCCTGATTCGCAGGGAATCATCGCCATCGGCACTGGACACAGTAACCGGTTGGCCGTGTTTCCCCGGTGGACGCCCTACGACTGAGTGATCGTCGCGATACCGGTGCGCGCGACGGGAAGCACCAGCCTCCGCAGGTCTGCCAGCGGTGGGACCGCATCCCACGAGAAATCCAGCCAGGCAGTCTGTTCGTCGATCTGCCGGGACGGCGCATCGCGCAGCCCCCAGAACTCCGGGTTTTCGTAGACGACACGACGGGCAGGCCAGTCCGTGCCCCAGCTTGCCTCGACCTCGTCGGGAACGACGTTCTTGGAGATACGAAAACTACCGACGTGTGACGTGTGGTACACCTCGCCGCCGATATCGACGATGCGGAATCCGCTCGAGTACGCCTTGACGAGAAAATTCAGGTCGGTGCCGAGACGTGCCAGGCGGTAAATCTCGTTGAAGCCTCGCAGTGCATGGAAGCTGTCTCGTTCGAGCAGCAGGAAATCGCCGGACCCGCCGGAATACAGCGGCGGTTGAATGGGCTTGTTCGCCGTCTGGTTCCGCGTGTCTTCGAGCAGATCCCAATGGACCTGGCTCTCGTCGGCGCCGAGCTTCACGTCAACCCGCGTTGCCCGATACACCGTGCGCGATTCAATCGCGCTGCTGGCCAGCGCGTCCACGACTCCGCGGCCGAGGTAAATGTCCGCGTTGGTGGAAAGAACCGCACGCCCCCGCGCGCGCCGGATGCCCACATTCTTGGCGAGAAACTCCATATAGGTCAGCCGCGGATTCAGGCTGCACGCGTCGTGATACCGGGGATCGACGAGATAACCCGCAAGCGCCGGTGCGACGCGGGGGAGCGTCTCGCGGACGATGTCGGCGAGGCGCGGCCGATCGGCCGGCGGGCCCCATTCGACGAGCACGAGCTCGTAGGTCACGCCGCGCTCCGTCAGGCGGTCGTGATTGAAGGCGAGGGTGCGGAGAAACCGTCCGTTGAAGTCGCCGCCATGGCCGTCGTTTCGTCCGGTGACGACGATCGAGAGCGCCGGCCTGCCCTGAGCGAGCGTCAGCGAGTCGAAGGGCGTCACAGCGGCCGTCGCGTGCGCCGATCGAGCACGCCAAGCGCCGCTTCGACGATGTCGAGCTTCGTTTCGGTGGCGATCAGATGCTCCTGGCTGAGCGCGGCGGCCCGTTCCGCGCGGCGCATGCGCTCACGTACCTCGGCGAGCTTGGCCGCGTGCATTTCGTCGCGCTGTTTCCACTGCTGCAGCTGACGTTCGACTTTCGGCAGCCGCTCCGCCGCATGTTCCGCATCGGACAGCTTTGCCGACAGCTCGTGCGCTTTCGCTTTCCAGCGGGCGGCCTCCTCGCGGCTGTCCACGACGGCGCGCTTCAGGTCGGTGGCGCGCTGCTGCGCGGTGCGGACCTGACCCGCGGATGCCAGGCCGACGGCTCCGAGGAGCGAGTGCAGAAGACCCATGCGGTGAAGCGATTCTAGCGGATATGATGCGGCCGGGATGCACGAGTCGGATCTCCAGCGGTTGAATACGCTGATGGCGGCGATCGGCCCGCCGACCGTGGTTCGCGTCGCGATCGACGGCGATGCGGCGGGTGAGAGCGCACAGCGCACGGCCACGCCGCAGATCGACGCGCTGCTGCGGCGGGTCACGGCGGTGACGGCGCTGCTGCGCGACCGCGAGGGGACGGAGTGGGATGCGATCGACCGGCTGGCGGCGCAGCTGCTGATGTCCGATCTGGCGGCGGTGACGTCGCTGACGCGCGCGCTGAACGGGTTGTCGGCCTCGCGCCTGACCGAAGCGCTGGCCGATCTGATCGCCGCCGGACAGGACGCGGAGCGGGTCCTGACAACTGACAACTGACAACTGACAACTGACGACCGATGGGCCTATTCAGGCGAATAAAAAACGTACTGACCGGCGCACGACAGGCCGAGCAGCTGGCGCAGATCAATCGGCGCCTCGAGCGGCTCGAGGCACAGGGCGACACGCTGCACAAGATCTGGCTTCGCACGCGGCACGTGGAGCCCGCCATTCAGGCCCTGCTTCGCGCGCGCTACGTCGATTCGGCGTCGTTGCCGTACCCGGAGCGCTTGACCGCGCAGCGGTTCAGGCTCAGTTCGCAGAATCAGGAGGACGGGCTGACGCTGGCGCTGCTGCACGAGGCCGGCGCCAAGACACAACGCTTCATTGAAATCGGGTCTGGACTGAGCGGGGGCAACGGCGCGTTTCTCGCCCGCGAATGCGGCTGGTCCGGGCTGATGGTCGATGGTCATCGCGACCACATGCAGCAGGTCGGCCGCCGGTTTCCGATGACGACCGCGGTTGCCGCCTGGATCACGCGCGAGAACATCAATGATCTGATTACCGGCCATGGCTACGCCGGTGAGGTCGATCTCTTCAGTCTCGATCTCGACGGCAACGACTATTGGATCTGGGAAGCGGTGACGGCCTCGTCGCCGCGCGTGCTGATCATGGAATACAACTCGATGTTCGGCCCCGATCGGTCGGTCACGATCCCCTACGACCCGCAGTTCGATCGCCATCGCCACCATTCGATGTACTACGGAGCGTCGCTGACCGCGCTGACGCGCTTGAACACACGCAAGGGTTATCGCCTCGTTGCCGTCGAACCCGCGGGTGTGAATGCGTTCTTTCTGCGCCACGACGTTGCGCCGCACGTTCCGGCCTGTGATCCGTCGCGCGCGTACCGGCTGCTCGAAAAGTATGACGTCCTGATGCAGAAGGGCGAGGACGTGTTCCGGTACGCCGACGAGCACGCGCTTCAGCTGGTGGAGGTCCTATCTCCACCAGTCAGTCACGTGCCCTAATCAGTGCCAAGTCTGTTGCTGGCAGCTCTTCGTATGCTGTACACTGTGCTCGGTTTGTACGACCCAGCCGAGCTGGCAATCGACACCTGTTTAATTCAAATTTGCCCCCTCACACCACGGCTTCGCGCCACGCGGACAGCTCAGCGCCCAGCCGGATGCCGGTCTCCACGCGACCGATCCGACCCAGCTCGGCGCGGCATCCGCTGATAACGCCCGTGTGTGCTGAGGTTTGCCGGCTGCGCCCATAAAGCCCGCCTGAAGGCGGATGCTGCGTGCGCGGCCGCTGGTGATGCGGCAGTCGCACGTACGCCGATGTGACTGAGAGGGCGAAGCTTCGTCCACGGCGTCGCCGTTCGTAGTGTCCGCCTTCAGGCGGACGCGTCAACAACGTGAACAGCCTCAGCATCGAGCAGATCAGCAAGCGGTACTGGATTCCGCGGGCGGACGCCCCGCCGCCTCGCGCCGAGTCGAAGCTCGATCGGATTCGGCGGATGCTGGCCCTTCCGCTCACGCGCGAGATCCTCAACGCCCGCGAGCTGTGGGCGCTCCGCGACGTGAATTTTGACGTCGATCGCGGCACGGTCCTCGGCATCATCGGCTCGAACGGCGCCGGCAAGAGCACACTCCTCAAGATCATCGCCAGGGTGATCGCGCCGACCAGCGGCCGCATCCGCGGACGCGGACGCGTCGTGTCGCTGCTCGAACTGGGCGCGGGATTCGACGACGAGGCGACGGCGCTCGAGAACATCTACATGAACGCGGCAATCAACGGGATTCCGCGTGCCGTCGCCCAGCGCCGCCTCGGCGACATCATCGCCTTCGCGGAGATCCAGGATCACCTCAACACGCCGCTCCAGTACTTCTCGAGTGGCATGTATCTGCGCCTGGCGTTCTCCGTGGCAATCAACATGGAACCGTCGGTGCTCCTCGCGGACGAGATCCTGGCGGTGGGCGACATGGCGTTCCAGGAGCGCTGTCTGCAGAAAGTGCGGGAGTTGGCGCGCGACACCGGACTCACGGTGCTGTTCGTGTCGCACGACATGGAGGCGGTGTCGCGCATCTGCGATCGGGTGATCTGGCTGAAGGACGGCGCTCTGCATCGAGACGGAGCGCCGGAGGAGATCGTCACCGAGTATCAGAACGCGGCATGGGACGCGCTCAGCTCGGCGCCCGGTTACAAGGGCACGAGCCACTCCGCCAAGTACGGCGAGATCGTCGACGTCAAGCTGCTGACCCTGGACGGCCGCGAGATTGGCTCGCCGCCGCGCTCCGAGGACGTGTTCGTGCGCATCAGGTTCCGCACGCGGCGCGCGAAGGCGCGCGTGCGCTGCGCGATCGACCTGATGACGAAGGGCGTCCTGGTCTTCCGCTCCGCGCAGCCGGAGCTTGTGCCCGTTGCCGCCGACACCAGCTACGAGGCGCTCGTCCGCATTCCCGGGAACCTGCTGTCCGAAACGACCTACACCGTCAACGTCAGCATCATGCTGCTTCGTGGCGAGGAGGAAGAGCACGCGCTGGTCGTGAACAAGGCGCTGGCCTTCATGGTCTACGGTGAACAGGCCGTGACCGCCGACGACGGGCGGCACCGAAAAGGCGTCGTGAACCCGATGCTCGAGTGGACGCTGCAAACGGAGACGGATACCGTCCGTGTCTAGCGCCGACGCGACCGCCTGGGTCATCGAGCCGCGGCAGCACGGCTCGTTCGCGCGCCTGCGCGAGCTGTGGGCGTACCGGTACCTGTGGTGGTATTTCGCGTCGAACACGGTCTCGTCGCTGTATCGCCGGAGCGCGCTCGGGTGGCTGTGGCTGCTGATGCGCGTCGTGGGGCCGATCGGAATCTACGCGCTGGTCTTCGGCGACATGCTCAACCAGAAAGAGAAGGTTCAGCACGTTCCGTACTTCCTCTTTTTCGTCTGCGGCATGGGAGCGTGGCTGGTCTTCGAGCAGTCGCTGCAGTTCATCACGCGGAGCGTGGAGCAGAACCGCCGGCTCGTCTCCCGCGTGTACTTTCCGCGCCTCATTCTTCCGGTGGCTGCGGTTGCTCCGGGCCTCGTCTACCTGGCGATCCTCGTCGTGATGATGGTCGCGACCGTCGTGCTGTTTCACCAGCGCGACGGCGTCTGGTACGTCTCGCCGCATCCCCGCCTGCTCGTCTCCGTCGCGGCAATCGCCGTGAGCCTGTTGTTCGCGATTGCCATCGGTTTGTGGACGTCGGTGTTGCAGGCGCGCTACCGCGACGTGCGCTACGCCCTGCGTTATGTGATGCCGTTCTGGTTCCTGCTGACGCCCGTGATCTACCCGTTGTCGCAGCTCGAAGCCAAGTACCGCTGGTTCGTGACCCTCAACCCGATGGCGCCGATTGTCGAAGCCTTCAAGTGGGGAACCTTCGGCGACGGCCCTTTCCCGGCGATGCCCGCCGCACTGTCGCTCGCGCTGGTGACCGCGACCCTGGTGACCGGAATGTGGTTCTTCAGTCGTGAAGAGGCCGCATCGGTCGATAAGCTGTGAGTCGTCAGTTGTCAGGTGTCAGTCGTCAGTTCTGAGTTGTTAGTTCTGAGTTGTTAGTCTTGCTTCGCAGTTCAGACGCGCGGCGGTGTCGGTTCCATTGAACATCGCGG
>JBOGIQ010000374.1:0-5647 GCA_050742535.1 Vicinamibacterales bacterium
CGCCGTTCGTTCCTCGCCATGCCGCGGCGCGCCGAGGCGATGTTTCTCGACAATTTCGCCGGCGTGCCGCTGCACCTGCAGCGCGAGCTGCTGGCCGGCGGCGGCGCGGCGCGCGATCCGTACGCGCCGTCGCTCCAGTACTACGCCCGCGTCAACGGCGCGAACGGCGTGCTCGGGCGCCTGCTCTACACCGACGTGAAGACCTATCTGGTCGAACTGCTGATGAAGCAGGACCAGATGAGCATGTCCGCGTCGATCGAGAGCCGCGTCCCGTTCCTCGATCACAAGCTCGTCGAATTCGCGGCCCGCCTGCCGGAGCGCCTGAAGCTGCGCGCCCTGACGACGAAGCGCGTCCTCCGCGGGGCCATGCGCGGCGTGCTCCCCGAGAGGATTCTGGCGCGGCCGAAAATGGGCTTTCCGGTCCCGTTCGCGCAGTGGATGCGCGGGAGCTGGCAGCACGTCGCGGAAGACGTGCTGCTCGATCGGCGAACCCGCGAACGTGGCCTCTTCAACGCGCCGGCCGTCGCCGCGCTGCTCACCGCACACGGCCAGGGCCTTCGCAACGGCGGCGATGCCATCTGGGCGCTGCTCAACCTCGAGCTCTGGTACCGCACGTTCATCGACGGCTCGGGAGTGCAGACGCTGCCGGCGCCGTACTCCGGTCCGACGACGGCGCCGGCGGCGTACCCGCATGCCGCCCCGCCGGTCGACGCACGTCTCGCATCACAAAGGACACAGGGATGAAGGTCTCAGTATTCGGTCTCGGGTATGTCGGCAGCGTCTCGGCCGCCGCGTTCGCAGACGAGGGGCACGAGGTTGTCGGCGTGGATGTCGTCCCCGACAAGGTGGACGCGGTGAACAGCGGACGCAGTCCGATCGTCGAACCGGGTCTCGCCGATCTGCTGGCCCGCGGAGTCGGTTCGGGCCGGCTGCGCGCGACGACGTCAACAGAGGATGCGGTGCGATCGACCGACCTCTCGCTCATCTGCGTCGGCACGCCGAGCCGCAAGAACGGCAGCCTCGACCTGACGTACCTGACGCGTGTCTGCACCGAGATCGGCGAGGTGCTGCACGACAAATCCGAGTATCACGTCGTCGTCGTCCGGAGCACCGTGCTGCCGGGCACGACGCACGGCACCGTCATTCCCACACTGGAGGCCGCATCCGGAAAGAAATACGGCGAGGGCTTCGGGGTATCGGTGAATCCGGAATTCCTGCGCGAGGGCACGGCGATACGCGACTTCGCGCATCCGCCGCTGACGCTGGTCGGGCACAACCACGCCGCGGACGCGATGCCGACGAAAGCGCTCTATCAGAACATCGACGCGCCGCTCTTCAGCGCCAGCATCCGCGTCGCCGAGATGATCAAGTACACGAGCAACACCTGGCACGCGGTCAAGGTGGTGTTCGCGAACGAGATTGGCAACCTGTGCAAGCGCCTCAACGTGGACAGCCATGAAGTGATGGACATCTTCTGCCAGGACGACAAGCTGAACCTGTCGCCTTACTACCTGAAGCCAGGGTTCGCGTTCGGCGGTTCGTGTCTGCCAAAGGACGTGCGCGCGCTGCAGTACCGCGCCAAGGAAATGGATCTGGAGATGCCGCTCATCGCGTCGGTGCTGTCGAGCAACCACCTCCAGATCCAGCACGCCATCGACCGCATCGTGGAGACCGGCCGGAAGAAGGTCGGACTGCTCGGCTTCAGCTTCAAGGCCGATACTGACGACCTGCGGGAATCGCCGATGGTGATCCTCGCGGAAGCGCTGCTCGGGAAGGGATTCGAGCTCTGCATCTACGATCGGAACGTGTCGATCGCCCGCCTCGTCGGCGCGAACAAGCAGTACATCAACGAGCAGATTCCGCACCTGTCGCGGCATCTCTGCGAGTCGATCGACCAGGTCATCGAACAGTCGGAGGTGATCGTCGTCGGGAACCCCTCGCCGGAGTTCTCCGATGCGGTGACACGCTGCCGGCCCGATCAGATCGTCGTGGACCTCGTGCGCCTCCCGCTCGACTTCAGCAAGGTGAACGCGCAGTACGACGGGATCTGCTGGTAAGTTCCAAGGCTTGACGAGGCGGCCGCGCCTGGCTCAGCTCCGGGCGTCGTCGTGCATGCCCTTCTTTTTGGCGCGCTTCTTCTTTCTGCGCAGGAACCCGATCAGCAGCCCGATCAGGAAGGCGAGGATCAGGATGAAGAGGATGATCCATAGCCACCATTCGAGATCGAAGTGCTTTGCCAGCGACGATGGCAGCGCCCGGCGAATCTCGCGCTCGAGATCCGCCTCGACGGCGCCGATCGAGCACGTTCCGTTGGCCAAGCGTTTCGATCCGTAGATGTCGATCGCCCGGACAACGTCCGCCATGCAGCTGGCCTGATTCCCATTGCCGCGCGCCGGGCTCCACAGGGAAGGCGTGAAGCCGCCGCCGAGTGACGGATTTGCCGATTGAATGGCGGCGCCGCAGGTCGTGCCGGGGTGCTGGATCGAGGCGGTGCTCGAGGAGATCTTGCCGGCGGCGCCGATGCAGGCACCGCCGGCATTGTCGGTCAGGATCGTGTTGATGAGAACCAGCGTGCCTGCGCCTTCGAGGGCGAGGCCGGCGCCGGGATGCTCGGCAATCGTCGTATTGATCAGCTCCACCGCCCCGGCTGCGCTCAGCCCGTAATTGCGGGGGCTCGTTCCGGTCACGGCGTTGCGCGCGAGGATCGCGTTGCCAAGACGTACGGTCGCGGGTCCGGCCTCGATGCCGCCCACGGCTGCAGCGACATTGTCGGCGATCAGCGGGCGGGAAAACGCAAGCATTTCGCCTGCTTCACCGGTCAGCGCCTGAACCGCGGGAATCACGCCCGCGAAATCCGGCGGCAGATCGGTGATGGCGCGCCAGTTGACCAGAGCCCCGCCGGCCCCCCCCGCGGTGTTCTTCACGAACAGCGGGGCATCGCCATCGATTGCGCCCGCCCACGCAATGGCACCGCCATCGTATTGCGCCGAGTTGCCGCGGAACTGGGCTCCGAGCAATGTGAGACGCGGCGGCACGCCGAACGGCGTCAGGCTCCAGATATTGCTTTGAATCGGGCGGCCGACGTGCATGACGGCGCCGCCGATGCGCGCGGAATTTCCCTCGAACCTGGTCTGCGACACGGTCAGCCGGGATCCTGTGGCGTAGATCGCGCCGCCGAACCCGTACGACTTATTGCCGATGAAGCTGCTGTGCGAGATCTCGCCGACCGTTTGCGTGATGGTGAGCGCCCCGCCGCAGCAGTCCCAGGTTCCGCCCGACTCGGCAAAGCCGCGGCCATTGTCCCGGAATGTGCTTCCGCGCACCATGAGCCGGGCATCGGAGACGAGCGACGTCATCCGGTTCTCGGCGAATTCGCTGTCGACAATCGAGATGCGGCGAGCCACAGCGGTCGGCGAGGCCGTTCTCCAGGCGCCGCCGGCGATGGGGTGATCGTGATTGCGCAGGAGCGTCGCACGGAGCAGCGTGATGTTCTGCGCGTGGATGACGCTCCCATAGGAATAGCCGCCCGCAACGCCATTGCCTTCGAACGTGCTGTCCTCGGCAAGGAGGCTGTCGACGATGTAGGGCCGGACCGTGTTCTCGGTGCGCACCTTGCGCAGTTCGATCGTGGCGCTCTCACCCGTCGCGATCGAAGTGTTCGAGCCATTGGCGTTGGTGTTGCTCACCGTGAGGTTGGCGAGCTTGAGCGTGGCGGTGAGCGCAAAGAAGTTCGCTGTTCCGGCGCCCCTCAGCGAGAGGCGCCCTTCCCCGTCGAGGCTCGTCTCCCGGGTGATGGCATGCGTGCGGGTGATCTCGATGGTCTGGGGACCGGCGCCGCACCGGACCACGATCTCGCCTCCGCCCGCCAGCGCCTGCATGAGATTCACGCCGCCGGTGGCATCGTCGCGTCCACACACGGTGACCTCGGTTTGGGCGTGCGCCTCGAGCGTCCACGAAGCGACGAAAGCCAGCGTGAGCCAGAGGAGCCGCGTCTTACGGCGTAGCAAAGCAGTACTCACCTATCGGCGGCTCGCCAGGCGGCGTTGATGGACACAGCGTCACGCCCCGCTCGCCGCGGCGCACAGGTTTCTTCTCATCGTTGAGATCGATGAAGATGCGCCCGCCGCCGCGCGGGTGCTTGATGTTGAAGCGGGCGCCGCTCTCGTGGTTGAGGACCCCGCCGCAGGCGCGGCAGTCGGCACCGAAGTCCTCATCCTCCGGCGTGAACTCCAGCGTGCGATTGCCCTGTGTGACCTGGACGAATTTGATTTCCTCATCCCCCTCGGAGCCAGCCCATGAGCTCATATGACTGGCGTTGGCCGCGATCACGGCTTTGGCGTAGGCGTCGAGGGATGGGAAGGCCGAGCGCGGAGCAACCTCGAGGAAGCCCCAGTTCCCACCCTGGCAGCCGTCAACGTCCTCACCACAGGCCGCGCTGAAAACGGTGAGATAGAAGTCGTCGGAGGGGGCTCCGGTCGGATGACGGTATTCGGGACACGTTGCCGACTCGACGAACCTCAGCCCCGAACCGACTGCGTTTGGTGCCGTCCGCATGCAATTCTGCACCGCAGGCGGGATCTGCAGGCGCAAGCCGCAGGCAAAGTTCTCCGTCACGCATCGGTTATCGGAGAAGGAGATCAACCGCTTGCCGTCGTCCGGCGGCCACTCTTCATGAGCCCCATCGAAGCGCAGGAAGTCGGTGTACTTGTCGCGGGGAGGTCCATGACGGGCCATGAATGTCGTCGGCACGCCCGCGCCGTGATCATCGTCCGGTGCGCCGACGAAATACGTGGTCGCCTCGACGATCCAGGTGAACCCCTGCGCAGGACGCGTGGCATCGCCACCGGCGGTGATCAACCAGCCGGGCCCGCTGACATAGCGTTCATAGCCGCCGTGCGTGATCGTCTGCTCATAGGGTGTCGACCTGTCGAACGCGACATCGAGGATCATCTCTGCCGGCCGGTAGCCGGAGGTGGCATGCCAGGCCATCGCGCCGATGCTCGGGTGGCTGGCCCGACCGTTTGGGCCGTGGTCGGTGATGCCGGTCCAGAACTGCATGGCGGCAATCATGTGATCGGCCCCGCCGCCGAGCTCCATGAGCGACCTCCCCGTCGCATAGGGATGGTTCTGCGAGACTTGCCGTCTGAACGGGATGATACGCAGCACTTCGAGGGTGCCGAGCGCCGCCTTGGACGAGTGGACGTCGAGCAGCGCGTCCGCCGCCGTCACCAGGGCGCGGTCGTCCGCGTCGCATGCCATCGAGCCGACCGCCGGGTTGCTCATCACGATTGGGAAAAGGCTGATTTCGCACGAAAAATCACGAATGTTGAGCAGACCGGTCATGCTCCAGTGCCCGTACGGGCGTGAGTTGTATTCGACGAAATCATCTTCGACGATGTCCTCGAAGCGCTCGAGAAGCCATTCGCGGACGTCTTCGTTCTCCTCCTTGAGATCCTGGAAGCCTTCCTTGTTGCCGCTGTTGTTCAGCTCGACGAGCATCAGCTTGTTCTTCAGGTACTTGGAGGTGTTCATCATCAGGAGGTGGTTCTCGGTCTCCTCGATCCCTGGACTGATGAAGACGACGAACACCGTTGCGGCGGCGGCAACGAGGATTGCGGCGGCTGCGGCTGCCGCGACGGCGGCCGCG
>JBOGIQ010000375.1:0-5622 GCA_050742535.1 Vicinamibacterales bacterium
TCGATCGGAACCCCGTCCGCGGAGGCGCGCGGCACCACCAGATCCTTCACGACGCGGCTGGCGGTATCTGCCGTGCGGACGGCTTCCTCCTCGATGTTGGCGCGGATTCTTTCGGCAACGTAGAGCCTGGTCACAATCGACAGGGCGACGACCGGGAGAAAGACCGCGGCGGTGAACGCGATCAACAGCTTCCGGTAGAAGCTGGCGCGAATCTCGCGGAAGAGCGCCGGCGCGTGCTTCACACGGCGGCCGGCACGCGCAAACAGCCCGTTCGCGCCGCGCAGCAGCAACGCCACCAGCGCCGCCAGGACGGTGAGCTCGGCAAGGTGCACGAGGTGATCGAGCGCTGACACGACAGGGAAGCCGAGCGCGTAAATGCCGCCACGGTCGTTCATCAGGTACACGTCGAAACGCTCGTTCCCGCGTCGCAGCTCCGCCCAGATCGACTCGCGCGAACGGGCGACCTGGTCGAATACATCGGTTGGCAGCGGCCACGCTGTGCCGCTGGAGGAATACAAAGGACTGCGGCTCCACCCGTAGACGGCGTACTCGACGTCTCCGCCGGCAACTCCTTCACTGCGGACTCGATCCCCCGGTCGCACCAGATCAACGTAGGGACTGCGCGAGGCGGTGAACGGGAGATTCTCGTAGTCTGCCTCGAGGGCGCGGACCACAATGGACCCGAGCATCTCCCCGGAGGCATCGCACAGACGGCGTCCGGCGTGAAGAATGAGCCGGTTGTCGGCAAAGAAGGGATTCGTTTCGCTGACGATCACCCACTGCTGGCATGAGCTCTCTTCGGACTCCGACGGTGCCGCGAGCTCCTCGTCCGGCAGATTGAAGGCATAGCGGCTGATCAGTTTGCGATCCGCGTTGTAGACCTCCACGGACGATGTGGTCACGGGGTAGTCGGCGAGGGAAGTCGCCCACCAGAGCTCGAAAGCCGTATCGGCCTGATCCTCGGTCGCGCCCGAGGGGTTCGAGACGCGCTCCTTCAGATCCGGCAGGGCATCGATCTGGTCGAGGCTCTCTCCGAGCAATCTCTGGACCTGCGTGCGCTGGTTGAGGGCTTGCGGCGCATAGAGGCTCTCGACCAGCTCCGATTTGGCGCGCCACGCCAGCTGGAAGAGCGTGGGGTAGAACGCAAACGCCGGTGCGATAAGCGCCAGTGTGAGCAGGGTCAGCCGAAATGCCTGCGACCCGTGGCGAAACCGCGCGATCAGGCGGGTGCCGGAAAACGCGAGCATCGTGATGACGACGACGCTGGCGACGAGCGGCAGCTGTTCGCCCCACTGGCGTTCAACGATGAACCGCCAGATCACCAGCGGCGCAATCCAGCACGCCACGATGGCGGCGCGCAGACGCCACGCGCCGCGCGGCACCGACCATCGCGCCAGCGCGGCACGCAGAACGGCCACGGCCAGGCCGACTGCCGTGGCGTGTGCGAGCACCAGGCCCAGCTGAAGCGCCAGGCGCGGCGCGTTCCACTCACTCAACGAAAAGTGCAGGAGATCGAGCGTGGTATTGGCAATCGTGTTGCGGAGCAGCGCCTGATGCCCGGAGACGACGGCCGCCAGGACGACACCGGCCACAACCTGTACACCCAGAAAGATGGCGCGCGAGTGTACGACCGGATGCCGGCGCCGCCATCCACCGACGCGCCACGCCTCGACGGCGAAGAGCAGCAGGCCGGTCAGCGCCCCGGCCGCCGCCGCCGTGAGCAGGAAATCGAACGGCGAGGTCAGCAGCGGCCACGTGCCGGCGTACTCGGCCGACGAGAAGACCGGGATGTCGGACCAGTCCGCCGGCGACGCCATGCGCGCGATGATCCGCGCGGCAAACACGACCAGACCCGCGAACAGCGTGGCGCGCACGTAGTCCGAGGCCTGCTTCGTCCGGTTCCTCCAGTCGAGCAGCGGACCCACCAGCAGCACCACGGTAATGGCAAAGGTCAGCAGCGAGAGCGACCAGGTGGCCCTGCGCCAGCGCCCGCGCGTGGCGCGGAGATCGCCCGCTGAGACCGTGGCCGTAACGAGCGGTGCGCCGCCCGGTGAGTCGATCCGGAACGTATCCGCGTTCTGCGGGACCGGGCGTTCCGCAATCGCTGGTTCAATCGTCACCGGCGCGTGGCGCGTTCGGATCGCGACCGGTTCGTCGCTCGCGGCGCGTAAACGGAGCGAGCCTCCAGGGGTGAGCCGCTCCGCGGATACGACCGAGCGCTCGGCGGCGATCGTGCCGACGCGGCTGGTACCCGTGCCGACGGGACGGATGTATACGAGGCGGGGGCCCAGCGGAGTCGAGCTGAAGAAATACGACTCCGTCGCGCCGATCCTCGCCGCCGGCAGTTGCGACGGGCGGCCCGCCCAGGCGAGCGGCATGCCGTCCCCGTCAAAGACGGTCAGTGCCGCGTCCGAGGTTTCATCGCCGGCCGCGATCGAATCGCGCGCGGCCGCAAACAGTCGCGCGGCGGCGTTCTCGTCCTCCCCCGCGGCACGGCTGACGAGCGCCGGATCGGCGAGGACGGCGGTGCCCGCCCGCAGTTGCCGCGCCATGTCGTCGAACGTCCGGCGCACTTCGCTTTCGACACGCGCACGCGCCGCCGTCTCGCTCATGCCGAGGTATGCGCCCTGCAGCACCCAGCCGGCGGCCCCAACAAACAGGGCTGCGCCGGCCGCGGCGAGTCCAAGTCGAACGAGTGCGCGGGCTACAAGCTTCACCCTACGCACATTGTGCCACTCGGATCGGGGATGGGGGGTCGGGGATGGGGGATCCGATCGTTCCAATCCCCGGTCCCTGTTCCCCGTTCCCTGATCCCCGATCCCCGTTCCTGCTACGATCGATTTCTTGCGTGACACGCTGAAATACGCGCTCAAACGCGGAGCGCTCATTGCCGCCGCGAACTGGCCGGTCGTCGTCGTTCAGGAGATCGCCGATTCGCTCTTCAAGGTGCTGCTGGCGATGCCGCTCGTCGGCGGCATTTTCCTCGTCGCCCTGGTGCTCGGCGCGGAGCCGGTGGCGCTGATGTCATTGGGATGGCGCGATCTGATCGCGACGATCGTCGGCTCCCTGATCTCCCGCCCCGTGGTCCTCACCGCGTTCCTGGCGGCCATGAGCGTCGTCATCGTTGGCGGGTCGCTGTTTGTGTTCCTGGTCAAGGCAGGAACCGTGTCGGTGCTGGTCAGAGGCGACCGCGCGGCCGGACCGATCGAGCGGCCGCCGCTGCACTTCAGCACCGTGATGACGGCGGCGGCGTTTTCGCTGGAGCATTTCGAGGCGGGCGCCCGGTCGCTGTTCCCGCGCTACGCGCGCCTGGGGATCGCGCTGATCACGATCTACTTCGTCAGCGGCGCGGCCTACGTCGCTGCCGTCCTGGCCAGCCGCAGCGCGGGCGACAGCTGGGGGATGACGGCGCTGCTGACGGCGGGGTTCGTCGCGTGGATCACGATTCTCAACTTCGCGTATCTCCTCGTCCAGATCGTCATCGCCGCCGAAGACTGTAACGTCACAACCGCGGCGCGGCGGGCGGGTCAGTTCCTGCGCCGGGCACGCGGTCCCGTCGCCGCGGTGTTCCTGGTCGTGCTGGGAATCGTCGTCTTCGCGACGGGCGCCTCGTTGATGGCGACGGCAGCGCTCGGTCTGATCTCGTTCGTGCCACTGCTCGGACTCACCGTTCTGCCGCTCCAGCTTGTCGCGTGGCTCTTTCGCGGTCTCGTCTTTCAATACGTCGCGCTGTCGTCGATCGGGGCGTATCTGAAGCTGTATCGGTCCTCGTCTGCGACCGCCGACGGCGTGGTGTTCGCGGACTGGGCGGCCGAATCGCCCCACCGGGATTCGCGCTGAGATGGTCGACCACAGCCGGTTTCTGTCATCCACTGGACGCCAGCTCGCGGAATCCGCTATCCGCCGCATGGGGACGGTGGTTGCCGGGGCTACGGATCTCGTGTCGTTCGCACCCGGATACCCTGCGCCGGAGCTGTTTCCGTGGGAGGAGCTGCGCGAGATTTCAGCCGCGCTGCTGACCGGTGCTGACCCGGATGCCCTCCAATACGGACCGACACGGGGGTACCCGCCGCTCCTTGAAACGATCGTCGGGCTGTCGGCCGAGCGCGGCATCACCGCGTCGCCGGATCAGCTGCTGATCACGAGCGGCTCCCAGCAGGGCATCGATCTCATCGCCCGCGTCATGGTCAGCCCGGGGGATGTCGTGCTCGTCGAACTGCCGACGTTTACAGGCGGCATTGCCGCGTTCCGGAATGCTCAGGCACATCTCGTGGGTGTACCGCAGGATGCGCAAGGGATCGATCTCGAGGCGCTGGACGCAGCCTGGCAGCGGGAGCGAAGCGCCGGCAGGACGATCAAGCTGCTCTATGTGATCCCGAATTTCCAGAATCCCACGGGCACGCTGCTGGCTCTGGCGCGGCGCCGGCAGCTGATCGAATGGGCCGGCCGGCGCGACGTGCTGATCGTCGAGGACGACCCATACGGATCGTTGTACTTCGAAGGCGCGGCGACGGCTGCGGAAACGCGTCCGCTGCGGGCACACGACCCGGAGGAACGCGTCCTCTATCTGAGCTCGTTCTCGAAAACGCTGGCGCCAGGCTTCCGTGTCGGGTGGCTGATGGCGCCGCCGGCGCTCGTTCAGCGGTTCGAGACGGCGAAGCAGTCGACCGACCTGGCGTCCGGAGCGCTCGACCAGCTCGTGGTGCACGAAGCGGTCAAGCGGGGCGTGGTCCGCGCGCTGGCGCCGAAGCTTCGAGCGCTCTACGCGCGCAAGCGCGACGTCATGGAGCAGGCCATCCGGGCCCACATCGGCGATCGGCTCACCTGGTCGCCGCCGAAAGGCGGATTTTTCGTGTGGGCGACGCTCCCACCGGGCAGTTCAGATCATGCGCTGCTCGAGCGCGCCCTCGCGCACGGCCTCGTCTTCGTCGTCGGCAGCGCGTTCTACGTCGACGGCACGGGCCACGAGAAGATCCGTCTGTCGTTCTCTGCGCCATCCATCGACCGCATCGAGGAAGGCGTCAAGCGGCTCGCCCTGGCGCTGAACGGATAGGAATCGTGGGGCGGACGTTGTCACGTCCGCCGGGCGCGCGGATCGTGGGGCGGACGTTGTTACGTCCGCCCGGCGCGCGGATCGTGGGGCGGACGTTGTTACGTCCGCCCGGCGCGCCTGACAAGGCGCGCCCCACGATGGCGCCGATCTTGTCTTCCTCCGGCGCATGCGCCCGCGTCGTCCAACCCGGATTCCTGGCTTCGTGTACCGAGGCTGCTACTGCTATTCGCTCCGTTTCGGCACGTTTAATCGAGTCCACTACTTCACGAATGGTTCGCTCGTCGCCGGTGCGTTACTGCAAATTCAGCGTGCCGCGGACGAGGATGCGTTCGCATTAATCGCGTACTGCTTTATGCCGGACCATGTTCATCTCGCGGTGGAGGGCCGATCGGCTGAATCAGACCTTCGCCGATTTGTGAAGGTAGCCAAACAGCGAGTGGCGTACATCGCGCGAAGGCAATTTCAAATCGCGTCCGTCTGGCAGGACGGCTACTACGAACGCGTCCTGCGGACTTACGAAAGCATGGAAAAACTGATTCGGTACATCCTCGACAATCCGGTGCGAGCCG
>JBOGIQ010000376.1:0-5619 GCA_050742535.1 Vicinamibacterales bacterium
CCGACCAATCGAACGGCGCTCCCTCCGTTCGCCTTCGTTCCTTCGTTGCTCCTGTGAACCCGTTTCCTTCGTAACCTCCGTATCCTCTTCGTGAATCAATCCGCGGCGAAGCAGTAGATCAACCCGTCTCCGTTCGACGCCTTGAGCGCTGCCTGGCTGCAGCCGCGCGAGATGTGGGCCGAGTTCCACGAATCTCCGCGCTGTCCGCCGCCGGATCTGTTGTGGTGGCCGAGCATGGCGCGGCCTGCCGCATCGTGGCTGGTCCAGCCGGCGCACGTCGTGTCGGCAGGGCCCGGAGCCAGGGTGCCATCGGGATTGCTGCCGGTCAGGATGTCGTGGCGTCCCGGAGCCACCTGCGTGCCTTTTTCGGTAAGCGCGGTCTCCCGGCCGATACGGTTGTCCGCGCTGTGCAGATCCTGAAGGTCTTCCGCAATCCGCACGCCGGCGGCGTTGACCCACGGCCCTTTCCCGATTCGATCCCGCGCGTGGACGGCCGGACGCGAGGACGTTGCCGGCGCGCTCAGGTACGCGCGCCAGATGTGGTCGCCACGACCGACGTTCCCGGCCAGGCGCTGGCAGAGATTGTCGGCGCCCGCCAGACCGCCGAGGTTCCCGCCGAATCCGCGGCCGGCGCTGGTGATGAAGAAGGTCATTTCGGCGGACGGTGAGCCGCCGGTCTGCCGCGCGTGCGCCGAGCCGGACAGGCACGCGCAGACGGCCGCGACCAGCGTTACCCTTATGCCTCGCATCGACAGTAGTTTGCCTGATTCCTGGAGCCTGAGCCTGATCCCTGATCCCCGGTCCCTGAACCCTGATCCCCGGTCCCCGATCCCTGCCTTTGCGGCCTAACCATGTCCACCAACCCGCCGTCTAAGCAGGCAATGGAAGCGGGCGACGTCGCCGCCGTCCTGGCCAGGGCGAGCGGAGGTGATGGAGAGGCGTTCAGCCTGCTGGTGAACTCGCACGCCCGCATGGCCTTCCGGCTGGCCTACCGGCTGACGGGCGACGAACGGGACGCTGAAGACGTGGTGCAGGAGAGCTTCATCCGCGCCTACCGCCAGATCAACCGGTTCGAGGCGCGTTCGAACTTCGCCACCTGGCTCCATCGCATCGTCGTCAACTGCGCGATGGACTCGCTCCGCGCCCGGCATACGCGCCGGGCGGAGCGGATGGGCGAGCCGGTCGAGGACATCCCGGACGTGGCGGTGTCGGCGCAACCGTCGCCCGAGCGTCTGGCGATGAGCACGGAGATTCGCCGCCGCGTGGACGCGTCGATGGAAACGCTCACCCCCCGGGAGCGCATCGCCTTCGCGCTGCGGCATTACGAGGGACGGAGCATCGAGGAGATCGGACGGACGCTGGGCGTGCAGCAGAGCGCGGCCAAGCACGCGATCTTCCGCGCGGTGAAGAAGGTTCGCGCGTCGCTGGAACCCTTACGGAGAACGACATGACCCATTGCTCGGACGAGGAGCTGCTGCTCGAGTATTACGGTGAAGCCTCGCGACACGCGGAACATCGCCGCGGCTGCGCCGAATGCGAGAGGCGGTATCAGGAACTGAGAGCCACGCTCGACAGCATCACGCTCGAACCGCCGGAGCGCGGCGACCACTACGGCCTCGAGGTGTGGCAGGCGATCCGGCATCGGCTGCCCGAGCGCCAGCGGACCTGGCACAGCCTGCTGACGCCGCAGTGGGGTCTCGCCGCGGCGGCGCTGCTGCTGGTCGTTGGTTTCACCGCCGGCAGGCAGTGGTCGGGTGAGACCACGCCGGAGCCCCGGTCGAACGTCGCCGCTGACGTGCCTCGGGCTGACGAAGACGCGCGACGCCGGGCGATGCTGCTCACCGTGTCGGATCATTTCGATCGGTCCGATCGCGTGCTCGCCGAGATCATGAACGCGCCGGAGCCGGACGCGCTCTCGGCGCAGCAGCAGTGGGCAGGCGATCTCGTTGCCGCCAGCCGCCTCTATCGGCGGAACGCCGTGGCCATCAACGAGCCGGCCGTCGCCGCCGTGCTCGAAGAGCTCGAGCGCGTGCTGCTCGACATCGTGCACCAGCCGCCGGGCGCGACGGCGGCCGATCTCGAAGAAATCCGGCGCCGCATCGATTCGGCGGCCCTGCTGTTCAAAGTGCGGGTGATGAGCAACGAGCTGCAGTACCGGCTCGAAGAGCCGGCACCCGTCCGTCCGACCACGACTTCCACCATTGGCTGACACTATGACTACACACAGAGTCCTTCTTGCGTCGACCTTCGTGCTTGCCGTTGCCGCCGGCGTTTCCGCACAGACCGTTTTCGTGCCTCCTGGCACTGGGGTGCGCGTCGTCGAACCACCGTCACCGTTCCCGATCGTCACTCTGCCACCGCTACCGGTGATTCCGGATATGAAGGGAGTGGAGGACATCGTCTCGCTGGCGATGGCGAACGCGCAGGAAAAGGCTAATGTCGTACTCGCACCAGGCGCAGGGCAGCCGTTCCAGATCTACACGAAGGGCGGTTCTCCCGATCAGTGGTACTCGCAGGCGCGCCAGTTCATCGAGCGCGACCAGTACGACCGCGCGATGGACCCGCTCGAAAAAGTGATCAGCGCGAAGGGCGACCGCGCGGACGCGGCGATGTACTGGAAGGCCTACAGCCAGCTGAAGCTGGCGCGGCGTGACGAGGCCTTGGGCACGCTGGGTCAGTTGCAGAAGCAGTATCCGGCGAGCAAATGGCTTGGCGAGGCGCGGGCACTGGAAGTCGAGATCAAGCAGGCCGCCGGCCAGCCGGTGTCCGCCGACGCGATGAACGACGATCTGAAGCTGCTCGCGCTGCAGGGCATCCTGCGCACCGACCCGGAGGCGGCGTTTCCCGTCGTCGAGAAGATGCTGATGGGCGGAGCGAGTGTTCGCGTCAAGGAACGCGCGCTGTTCGTGCTCAGCCAGAACCGGTCGGACCGGGCACAGCAGATCATCGGCAACGTCGCGCGGAGCACCTCGAATCCCGACCTGCAGATGACCGCCATTCGGACACTCGGGAACTCCAACAGCGCGGACGCGATCAATACGCTGACGGCGGTCTACCGCGGCGACAGCTCCATGGATGCCAAGAAGGCGATCATCAACGCCCTCGCCTCGTCCCGGGACACGGCGAAAACGACTGCGCTGGTGTCGCTGGCGCGCGCCGAGCGCAACCCGGAGCTCAAGACCCAGATGGTCCGACATCTGTCGAACTCGAATGCTCCTGAGGCCAAGCAGTACATGCTGGAGCTGTTGAAGTGAGGCGTCTGCTGGCGGCCGGTGTTCTTCTGGCCGCCGCCATTCCGGTCGGCGCACAGTCGCCTGTTATCAACGCCGTCGTCGAGAAGCGCACGCCGTCCGCCGACTTTGCGCGCGACGTCCAGACCGTGGCGAGCCGGCCGACGCCGGCGTGGATTGGATACCGCGTGCCGATTGCCCGGCGGGTCGACCTGGGGATGCAGGGCATCGAGTCGTGCTGCGGCCGCTGCCGCCTCGCGCCATCGCCCGATCTCATCGTGCTCGCCCGTGTGCAGAACGGTTCGATCCTCGAGCTGCGATCGCTTGCGGTCGATTGCGACATGGATGCCGGGGGCATGCCTCTGATCTGGTTCGACGGCGTGAATCCGGACGCGAGCGTGGCGTGGTTGACCACGCTGGTGACGCAAACGGGCGACACCCGGCGCCTTGCCGAGCGGGCGCTGTCAGCCATATCCCAGCATGCCGGTTCCGCAGCTGCCACCGCACTCGTGCGATTCGCGCAGTCGGGAACCACTGAAGTGCGCGGGCGCGCGCTGTTCTGGCTCGCCGACCGCGCGGCCGATCAGGCGCTGCCAACGATAAACGCGACACTGCTCAAGGATCCCGACACCGAGATGAAGAAAATGGCCGTGCGTGCGCTGAGCCGGTTTCCGAACAACGAGGGCGTCCCCAAGCTGATGGAGGTCGCGCGGTCGCACGACAACGCCGAAGTGCGTCGGCAGGCGATGCTCCAGCTCGGTCAGTCGAAGGATCCGCGCGTGGTCGATTTCTTCGCGGGCATTCTGCTCAAGTAGCCTTCAGGCCGTAGCTCCGCCTTCAGGCGGAAGTCAGGCGGATGTTCAGTCGAACCGCATCGTGGCAGGCGTCTGCGCGACGTTCATGATCATCGCCAGCGTCGTGTAATAGCCGATCAGCGCGACCAGATCGACCACACCGTGCTCGCCGAACTCCCTGCACGCCGCGCCGTAGGTGGCATCGGTGACGGCACGCGTGCGGTGGAGCTCGGTGAACACCGAGTAGACGAGCAACTCGTCCGGTCCCATAGACGATGGTGCGTGCCCGTGTGCGATCGCGGCAATGACGGCGTCGCTGAGCCCTGCCTGAGCCGCCAGCGGGGCGTGCACGTCCCACTCGAAACCCTGCTTCCATTCACGCGCGGTGAGCAGGATCGCCAGCTCACGGAGCCTCTCGGGTAGTGCCGCGTTGTACCGGATGTATTCGCCGAGCCGTTGCAGCCGTCGCGTCAGCTCCGGGCTGCGCAGCGTCGCCACGAACGGACCGATCACCGCACCGCGCGGACCTGCCAGCAATTCGTCGACAACGGCCTGTTGGTCGGTCGTCAACTGACCGGGTGGGATGGGCGGGAGGCGATTGGGGCGCGTCATGTACACGTAGTGTCCGGCTTCAGCCGGACCCTTGGGAGCTTACTGCAGCCGTCTGATCCCTGACCCCTGACCCCTGAAATCCTCGACCAGCCCTTCGGCCTTAGGCCTTGGGCCTTCGGCCTTCTCTGCGCTAGCCTTCTGCGCATGTCAGCCGATCTCCAGTATCAATCAGGGTTTGGTCATGAGTTTTCCTCGGAAGCCGTCGCCGGTGCCCTGCCGCGCGCGCAGAACGCCCCGCAGCAGGCGCCGCTCGGTCTATACGTCGAGGAGCTGAACGGGACGTCGTTCACCGCGCCGCGCGGCGTGAGCCGTGCGACATGGACCTATCGGATCCGTCCGTCCACGGTCCACAAGCCGTTCCGCCCGATCGGCAACGGGCTGATTCGCACCGGCCCGTTCAACGAAACGCCGCCGACGCCGAACCAGATGCGCTGGCGTCCGATTCCGGTTCCCTCGACGCCGACAGACTTCGTCGACGGCATCGCCACGCTCGGCGGCAACGGCGATCCCGCGCTGCAGACGGGCGCCGCGATCCACCTCTACGCCGCGAACCGATCGATGAACGGCCGCTACTTTTACGACGCGGACGGAGAACTCCTGATCGTGCCGCAGCTGGGCACGCTTCGGGTTCACACCGAGCTCGGTGTGCTCGAGGTGCGGCCGGCCGAAGTCGGTGTCATTCCACGCGGCATCAAGTTCCGCGTCGATGTGCCCGAGGAGGGCGCGCGCGGCTATATCTGCGAGAACTACGGCCAGGCGCTGCGGCTGCCGGAGCTGGGCCCGATCGGCACGTTCGGCCTGGCGAACGCCCGCGATTTCCTCGCACCCACGGCGGCGTTCGAGGATCGCGACGGTGATTTCCGCGTCGTCGCCAAGTACGGCGGCGGGTTATGGGAGGCCGAAATCGATCACTCGCCGCTCGATATCGTCGCCTGGCGCGGCAACTATGTGCCCTACAAGTACGACCTCGACCGGTTCCAGTG
>JBOGIQ010000377.1:0-5616 GCA_050742535.1 Vicinamibacterales bacterium
GCGCGACGCCCGGTCCGCCTCCGGCAGATACTTCCAGAACGTCCGGACGACGTACGTCAGCACGCGTTGAGCGTTCTGCTCGTCGGATTCGCGCGGCAGCGCCCGGAGCGCCGCGTCGACGAAGACCCCGGGCCGGACTCGCCCCTCCAGCAGGTTGTCCCACAATGTGACCCACGCGCTCCCGCGCGTCAGCGCGTCCGGAATCTCCTCGATGCGCTCGAGCAGATGCGCCCGGCTGGCATCGTCGAGAACGAACAGCCCGTAGCCGATGCCGCCTCCGTTCGGCAACACGTACAGCGGGCGCTCGAGGCCGGTCGCGGCGCGAACGACCGTCACGCGTCCGCCGATCGTGACCGGCAGCAGGCGCACCTGGTCCCGATAGCCGAGCGCGACGCGTATCCGCTGCGGCCACAGCAGCCCGCGTTTCAACGGATCCGCCATCGTCAGGGTCAACGATGAAATCCGTCCGCGCCCGTCCGTCTCGATCGCGGTCGTGAACTCAGGGCGGCCCCGCTCCTCGACCCACGCTCGACTCCACGTAGCCACGTTCTCCGGCGTACGCGCATCGAGGATGCGCACCAGATCCAGCCAGGTGGCATTTCCGAAGGCGTAGCGCTCGAGATATTCGCGCAGTCCGTCCCGGAACGGCTGCTCGCCGAGCGTCTCTTCGAGCTGGCGCATCACAATCGGCGCCTTCTGATAAATGATCGCGCCGTACAACTGGCCTGCCTCGTTCAGATTTGCCAGCCGCTGGCGAATCGGGTTCGTGCCGGCCGTGCGATCGACCTGGTAGGCCACCGGGTAGTGCGCGAGCAGGAAACGAAGATCGTGGTTCACCTGGGGGAACGACGGATTCACGATCTTCGCCGCCATGAAGTTGGCGAACACTTCCTTCATCCAGACGTCGTTGAACCATTTCATCGTCACGAGATCGCCGAACCACATGTGAGCGGTCTCGTGCGCAATCGTGCTCGCTCGATCGAGCAGCTGATTCTGCGTTGCCGATTCGTCGAGCAGCTGGCGCTCCTGGTTATAGAGAATCGCTCCGGGGTGCTCCATTCCGCTGAACTGGAACGACGGGATCATGACGACATCGAACTTTCCGAACGGATAGGGGATGCCTGTGTACTCCTCCAGCCACGCCAGCGCGCGGGCATGCAGGTCGAAGATCACGTCGCGGTTCCTGGCAACCTTCGCCGCGTCCGTCTCGCGGTGAAACATTCGCATCGGACGGCCATCGCGAGTGGCCGCCTCGACGGAGAACCGGCCGGCGACGAATGCGAAGAGGTACGTCGGCAACGGCTCGGTCTCGGCGAACCGCACGCGCCTGCGGCCCGCCGGTGCGGCACCTTGTCCGCCATCGCCGACTTCGCGGCCATTGGCAACGGCCTGCCATGATTCAGGCACTTCGAGCGACAGCGTGTAGCGCGCTTTCAGATCGGGCTGATCGAAGCACGGGAACGCCAGCTGGGCACGCGACGGGACGAACAGCGTGTACAGGAACTCGTCGTCACGGTTGAGCGCCTCGTCGCCGCTGACGAACTCGATCTCGATCTCATTGGCACCGGCTCTGGTCTGCTCTGCCGGGACCACGAGATGCCCATCGGCAATTCGCGGGCGAGCCTCCCTGCCGTTGACGGTGACTCGGGTAACCCGATCGGGCGGCTGCGCGAAGTCGACCACCACCCGATGCGCGGCCTTGAGGGTGAGACGTACCGCGACCCGCCCACGGACCGGCTCCTTGCGGTCCGAAGGAACGATGACGCGCAGGTCGTAGCGGATGTCCTGCAACGCGGCATGGCGCTCCGACGCGAGCGCTTCCGACACACCCGGACCGATCGGAGCCGCCGTCGCCGCCTGCATCGTCGTCAGTAGCGTTCCAAGAAACAGAGTAATCATTACGCCGGGAAGAACACGCGCTCCACGAACCAGTAGGTCCCTGCCGCGATCACGACGATCGAGCCGGCAAATACCACACGCTGACGCAGCGTTGCACTCTGGCGGCGGATCGCCTCGAGCAGTGCCGCCACGAGCAGGACGATCGCCAGCTGACCAATTTCGACGCCGACGTTGAACGAAAACAGCGACCAGCCCAGCGCCTCGCGCGGCAGGCCGAACTCGCGCAGCACGTTGGCGAACCCGAATCCATGCACCAGGCCGAACACGAGCGCCACCCAGCCGCGCAGATCCCGCCCATCGCCGCGCACGAGGTTGTCCGCGCCGACGAACACGATGCTCAGCGCAATCGCCGGCTCGATCACGCTCGCCGGTGGAGTGACGACGTTCAACGCCGCCAGCGTCAGCGTCACGCTATGGCCGATCGTGAACGCGGTCACGATCTTGACCAGCGCCATCGTCGATCCGCCGAGCAGCAACAGTCCGACAAGAAACAGGATGTGGTCGGGGCCGATCATGATGTGATGAATTCCTGACGTGACGAAGGTCTTCATCACTTCGATTGCGCCCTGCGTCGTGCCCAGATAGTAGGTGCGCGGTGCGGCGCCGGCGTTGAAGATGAATTGCTGCCGCAGTTCGCGGTCCTCGTAGACGTTGATGAACGTCTGGTGATTGGGATCGTACGGGAAGAGGTTCGTATCGATGGCCACGGCGCCGGGCGCGGCGCCGGGAATCCGATAGGTCAGCTTGAGTGCCTGATCGTCCCTGAGCAGTTCGATGCCGGTCCACGTCGGGGAAAGGCGACGGTCAGCCTGCAGGAGGATCCGCGGCCGGAGCAGCTCGCCGATTCGCTGCTCGTTCTTCCTGATAACGTCGGCGTCCATCAGGTCGGCAGGGGGCGTGCCGAGCTCGTGCGCGACGTCGATGATGTGGACGACCAGCGTTCCGTTGATACTTCCGTCCCTGAACACGATATCGAGATAACTGAACGGAGCCGGGTGCGCCGATACACGCGGAGCCAACAGGAAAAGGACGGCGGCTGTCGCCAGGAACCTGAGGAACATGAACTACCGGATTTTATTCCGGTTCAACTCCAACCCTCCTTGAACGGATCGTCATCGTCGAGCAAAAAGGTGTGCTCGCCGGTCAGCCACGCCGTGCCTTCGACTTCAGCGATCAGCGCGGGCGACTCACCGGCCAGCGTGCGGCGGACCGCGCGGCCACGGAAAAGGGCCCCTGTGGCGCCTTCGTGCACGAAGTGTCGATCGTCGGCAAGCAGGCCCATCGCATCCAGAACCGCCATCACCGCAGTCGTTGCCGTTCCTCCCGGCGAGCGATCGACCACCGCGCCGGTGACGACAACGCTGCGGAGATGCGCTTCGGGATCCGTGGGAGGGCCGGTGAAGATGACTCCGGAAATGCCCGACGTTTCAGCGTCGGCCGGATGAACGACGTCAGCCGCCGCGTTGAGGGCGGTCTGCAGCTGTACGCCGAGCAACCGCAGGTCATTCAGGCGTTCCGGACGAAGTGGAATACCAACCGCCTCGGTGTCGACGATGGCGTAGAACAGTCCGCCGAAGGCGATATCCACGCGCACCTCTCGCGTGCCGAGACGCACTGTGTGCGCCGCCGTATGCACGAACGACGGAACGTTCGTGAAGACCACCGAATGAATGCGCCGGTCCGACCCCTGCGTCTCGGAATGGACGACGGTGCGAACGACGCCTGCCGGTGTATCGAACGCAAGGCGGACGTCGTGATCGTGTGCGATGCCGGTGACGACGAGGCCCCGCGCAACGGCGATGGTGGCGGCAGCAATGATTCCGTGTCCGCTGATTTCCGGATAGCCGCGACCGTCCATGAAGAGGATGCCCGCGTGCGCGTCGGGAGAGACAGCTTCGGTCAGCACGCCGGCGACCATGTCGGCGTGTCCGCGCGGTTCCAGCACCAGGGAGCGCCGGACGCCGTCGGCGCGTTTTCGCAGCCAGGCACGCTTGTCGCGCATCGTGCGCCCGGACGGGTGCGGCAGTCCCTCGATGACCAGGCGGAGTGTCTGACCGCCAACGTGGGCGTCCACGGTCCTGACGCGATTCGTCACGCGCGGAACGCTAGCATGACGGTTGGTGGTTGGTGGTTAGTGGTTGGTGGTTAGTGGTTGGTCGTTAGACAAACGACTCCTTGAGGGGACGTGAGGTCCGAGTCATGCGCAGCGGCTGCCGGACACCTCAGCCGGCAAAACGGGCCGTTTCCACTGATTGAGGGTTCGATTTTCCGTGGCTCATCGTTTGCAGCTTCAGCAGGTGCCAGCCTGGGAGCCCATGTCATGCGGAAACGAATCTCGAGCGCGCTGCTGGCGCTCACACTGGCGTGCGCGGCGGTCGCGACCCCTCTCGCAAGCGACGCCGGGCAGGGCCGCGGCAGGAAACGCGGCGCTGAGGAGCCGACAGCGGTTACCCGGCAACAGGAAAACCCCACACGCGGGCGCGGCAATTCCTCACGTGTTTACAAAGACGCGGCAAGCCTGAAGGGGTATGAATCCGGATGGGATCTCGGGCTCGTCGACGGACGTGACGGCCAGCGCTATGACCCCGTCCGCCATCGTGATTACCGGGACGCCGACCGCGGGTATGCATCCTCGTACGGCTCGCGCGACGGATACCAGACGAAATTCCGCGCCGGATTCCGCCAGGGATACGAGAACGGCTACCGTGAGGGCACGCGCGCGCGGAAATAGCCAAGCCTTTACTCCGCCGGAGCCGTTGTTTAGCATTACAGGGTCACCCCACGTGCCGGTATCGTCTAGGGGTTAGGACGGGTGGTTCTCAGCCATCAAACCGGGGTTCGAATCCCCGTACCGGTACCAAAAAATTCGCTTAATCGGCGCTCAACGACCCGGCTGCCCTATGGTTATCACCAGATGACCATAGCCTAAGGCAGCCGACGGCTAGCGTTTCTCAGATTCCTCGCGACAGTCCGCGCGGATGGCTCAGGCGGCGATAAACAACCGTAGTGGAACCTCAAACGACGGTTAGAACGCATCCGTTCCTCATGCCGCGATTCCCGTGAACTCGACCCTCCACCCTTTCGCAAATCGCCGTACCGGTAGCATCCTCCCGTCGCGTGCATTCATGAGCGAGCTACGGATTGCTTCCTCCGACGAGTGTCCGCCTTTGGGCGGACCCCATCGCGAACTCCTGGAACGTGGATGCGAGTGTGCGGAATCTGAGCTTCTTCAACCCTTCACGAGTCTCTGACCTAGTCTTGGTGTTGACTGTCGACACCAACTACTGTTAGTGTCGACTGCCGACACCATGGCACGACACGCTGTCCCGGACATTCTGCCGGGCACGCTCGACTTGCTGATCCTCCGGACACTGCAGACCGGCTCGTTGCACGGCTGGGCGATCTCGGAGCGCATCCAGCAGGTCTCTCAGGACGTCCTGCAAATCAACCAGGGCTCCCTCTACCCGGCACTCCATCGTCTGGAGCATCAGGGCTGGATCGAGGCGGAGTGGGCCGTGTCGGAGCTGGGACGGCGCGCCAAGTATTACCGGCTCACGCCGGCCGGGCGGCGGCAGCTGGCGGTCGAAGCCCGTGAGTGGGAGCGCATGTCAACGGCCATCGGCCGCGTCATGAAGCTGGCATGACACTCCGCGACCTGTTCCTGCGCCTGCGTGCGCTGGCGACTCCGCGCCGCGTCCAACGCGAGCTCGACGAGGA
>JBOGIQ010000378.1:0-5590 GCA_050742535.1 Vicinamibacterales bacterium
GCGCAGCGATGTACGGTCCTACCTGCTGACGGGCAATACACGCGGCGGAGCACGGGCGAAGCTGACTCACTATCAGCTGTCGCATTTCTTTTCCGACGGAGCGTTTGCCGAAGACGCCGGGGCGCGCGCGACCATCGCGGCTCGAGCCGTCGAGCTGGCACGGCGTGCCGGACCGGTTGCCGATGAGTCGCTGTTCGTCATTGGCGATACACCGCATGACATCCACTGCGCCAATGCGATCGGGGCGCGCACGATTGCCGTCGGAACAGGCGGCTACACGGTTGAGGAACTGGGCGAACATCAGCCCTGGCGGGTCTTCGCCGAGCTGCCGCCGGTGGACGAATTCGTGCGCCTGATTGAACGCGGCCGCTCGGAACCGGCGGCCGTCAGCGCGAGCGGAGCGGGAGATCTGCGGCCGTGAGACTCCAGCGCGTCCTGCGCAGGTTTCCACGGCTGTGGCGAATGACACGGCTGGCCCGCCGCTGGTACTACGCCCGCTACGACGCGTATCCCGACTGGCGGGAGATTCTGGAGGCAAACAGCGAGCTCTGGAACTCGGCGCGGGCGTCCGCGCAGGGTGGGCCCCGCGTGCTGATGGCGACGGCGATCGGTTCCTACGCTCATGCGGTGACGCTGGAGAGCGCGCTCGCCGCCGCGCTGACGTTCCGCGGCGCCGAAGTGCACGCGCTGCTGTGCGACGGATCGATGTCCGCCTGCGCCGAGTGTGAGGCATCGTTGTACCCGAACATCGAGCGCTTTGTCCGCTACGGTCCGTCACGCGATTTGTGCCGGAACTGCCTGCAGCCGGCGGAGCGCGTGTACCAGCAGCTGGGGATAACCGTCCACAAGTACGGCGACTGGCTGACGCCCGAGGATCGCGACAACGCGCGCCGCATCGCCCAGGGCGTGTCGGTGCGTGACGTGCGCACGTTCACCGTTGACGGGCTGGCGCTCGGCGAGCATGCCTATGCCGGCGCGTTGCGGTTCTTCGCGACCGGAAGCCTGGACGAAGAGCCCCAGGCGGAGGCGGTCGTCAGGCGCTATCTCGAGTCCGCCTTGCTGACGGCATACGCCACGCGGCGTCTGCTGCGCGCCAGGCAGTTCACGTCCACGGTGGTGACCCACGGCATTTACGTGCCGTGGGGCATCGTGTCCGAAGTGTCGCGGCAGGAGAACGTGCACGTCGCGACATGGAACGTCGCCTACCGCAAACGCCGTTTCATCTTCAGCCACGACGACACGTACCACCACACGCTGCTCAGCGAACCACCCGCGCATTGGGAAAACATGCAGCTGTCGGAGAAGCAGGAAAAGGACCTGATGGACTACCTGCGAAGCCGGCGGGAAGGTCTGTTCGACTGGATCGTCTTCCATCGTCCGAACCGGCTGGAGCCGCAGGAAATGGTGCGGCGGGTCGGCCTGGATCGAAGCAAGCCGATCATCGGGCTGCTCACCAACGTGTCGTGGGACGCACAGATCCACTATCCGGCCAATGCGTTCCCGAACATGCTCGAGTGGCTGGTACAGACGTGCGAATACTTCGCGACACGTCCCGACCTCCAGCTCCTCATCCGCGTCCATCCGGCGGAGATCAGCGGATTCCCGCCGTCACGGCAGCCGATCCTGCGCGAGCTGCAGCGGCGCATTCCGCGGCTGGCGCCGAATATCTACGTCGTGCCGCCGGAGAGCGCCCTCAGCACCTACGGGCTGATGTCCGAGTGCAACGCCGCGATCATCTACGGCACCAAGATGGGCGTCGAATTGAGCAGCGTCGGGATTCCCGTCATCGTCGCCGGAGAAGCGTGGGTCAGGAACAAGGGCATCACCTACGACGCGACCTCGCGCGAGGAATACTTCGACGTTCTCCGCCGGCTGCCGTTCACCGAGGGGCTCGGGCCGGCACAGCTGGCCCGGGCACGGCGCTACGCCTATCACTTCTTCTTCAACCGGATGATTCCGCTGCCGTTCATCGAGCCGAGCGCGGGCTTTCCCGTCTACCGGCTCGAGTTGAACCGCCTGCAGCAGCTGCTGCCGGGCGATCACGGTCTCGACACGATTTGCAACGGCATTCTCGGCCGGACGCCGTTCGTACTCGGCCGTCACGAAGCGCCGGCACGCCACCACGAACTGGTCGCTCCCTAGAAACTCCCAACTCCCAAAGTCCCAACTCCCAGTGCTCGAGGGCCGGCTTTTTGGGAATTGGAAGTTGGGCGTTGGGAGTTAGTCTGTACCCGCATTGCTGATCGCCGCTGCCTTCGTGGTCGCCACGGCGGCCTCACTGGCGCTCGGAGCCGTCGTCCGCCGGTTCGCTCCGTCGATTGGTGCGGTCGTTCCCCCACGACCCGATCGATGGCATCGCGCCCCGACACCGACCATGGGGGGGGTCGCCATCGGGTTGGCGACGGTAATCGGATTCCTCGTGGTCGTCGCGCGGCCGTCGGTGGTCGGCGACCTTCTGCCCTGGGTTCCGGTGTTGGCGGCGTCGCTGGCAATGTTCGTCGTCGGCGTCCTCGACGATCGGCTGCAGCTGTCGCCGACGGCGAAGCTCGTCGCGTCGCTCGCCATCGGCGCGTTTCTGGTGTTCGCGCTGGCGGGCACCGAGCCTGATGCCGCCAGGCAGGCGCTGCACACACTGATTGCCATCGTGTGGTTCGCCGGCGTCTGCCATGCGTTCAATCTGCTCGACAACATGGACGGACTGGCCGCCGGCGTCGCGTTCATCGCCACCGCGTTCTTCGCGTACCTGCTGGCGAACGAGCTCGGCACGGCGATGGTCGTGCTGCTGGCGTCGCTGGCCGGGGCGTTGATCGGATTTCTGTTCTGGAACCGTCCGACGGCGCGGCTGTTCATGGGCGATTCCGGCAGCCTGTTCATCGGCGCGATGCTGGCATCCACGTCGCTCGTTCCCATCCTTCGCGGCGGGGTGGCGTTATCGAGTCCGATCGTGCCGATCGCGTTGATTCTCGCCGTGCCGTTGTTCGACACGGCCTTCGTCCTCGTGCTGCGCCGCCTTGCCGGCCGCAAGGCCAGCAAGGGCGGCACGGATCACGTGTCGCATCGGCTCGTCTCGCTGGGATTCTCCGAGCGGACGGCCGTCCGTTTTCTCTACCTGCTCGGACTCATTGCCGGTGGCGTGGCGGCCGTGATGGTCCTGAACGACCGCCCGGAGCCGCAGCTGCCGATCATCGCCGCGGTTGGCGTCGTGATGACGCTGGTTGGCATTTACCTGGCGCGCGTGCCCGCTTACAACGCCGAGGATTTTCTTGCGCTCCAGAAGTCGTCGTTCGCGCCGTTCCTCAAGGACCTGGCGTTCAAGTGGCACGCCGGTCAGGTCCTGCTCGACCTCATCCTGATCACGGTCTGCTATTACGCCGCGTACCGGCTGCGGTTCGAGGGCGAGAACTTCGACTTCATCCAATCCTTCATGGTGTCGCTGCCGGTCGTGCTCGGCTGCAAATTGGCGGCGCTGTACGCATCGGGCCTCTACCAGCGCTCCTGGGACACGTTCGGACTGCGCGATCTGTCCGTCGTCGCCCGCGGCGTGGCCGTCGGATCGCTGCTGTCGGTTGCGGCAGCGTTCTATCTGTATCGCAACGTGGTCGCGTCGCGCGCCGTGTTCGTCTTCGACGCAACCCTGCTCGCCATCGCCATCGTCGCCACACGCGTCTCGTTCCGGATGATGAATCTGGCCGCCGCCACCCGCAATAAACGGAGCCGCCGGGTGCTGGTGTACGGCGCCGGCAACTTCGGGCGTCTGCTGGTCCGCGAAATGCGCGCAAATACGGCGTGGAACATGAACCCGGTGGCGTTCATCGATGACGATGCGGCGAAGATCCACCGCTGGATCGTCGGCGTGCCGGTTCGCGGTTCGATCGACAGTCTCGAGACGACGATGCGCCAGTACGGTGTGGATGAGGTGATTCTGAGCAGCCGCGCGATCAACGGCAGCGTCGAGACGCGCATCCGTGAAATCTGCACTCGCACCAATCGTCCCGTACGCCGGTTGCATATGGAGATCAGCTGAGAGTCGGCATCGATGGACGGGCCTTTACCTCGCCCGCACCGGGCATCCGGCGCTATGTCGAAGGTCTGGTGCCGGCGCTCCTGGCCCTCGCGGATGCACCGGAGATCGTCGTTCTCGGCGGGCAGCCCGACGCGGCGCCGCCGCACCTCGAACGCGTAGCGGAGCGGGCACACCCGCCGACCAATGCCGGCTGGACGCTCGTCGGGCTCCCTCGCGCCGCCGCCGGCGCCAGGCTCGACGTCCTCCATGCCCCGGCGTATACCGCGCCATTCTGGTCGCCCGCGCCGGTCGTGCTGACGATCCACGACATCAGCTACGAACGTAATCCGGAGTGGTACCCGTATCGGCGCGACTGGCTCCGCCGGGCCTTTTACCGGCGAAGCGCACACGCGGCGGATCACATCATGGCCACCTCGTCGTTCTCGGCATCGGAGATCGCGGAGATGTACGGACTCGATGCCAGCCGCGTGACGGTGGTGCCGCTCGGCGTTTCAAGTGACTTCGCGGCCCTGCGTGGGGGGCTGCCGTGCGCGCTGCCAGCCGAGGTCACCACGCCGTTTCTCCTGCACGTCGGCGACATCCACGAGCGGCGGAACCTGTCCGTCGCGGTCATGGCGGTGCTCGAGGCGCGGCGGCATTTTGGCGCGCTCCCGGCGTTGTCGCTTGTGCTGGCCGGAACGGATCGTGGAACCGGCGACGCGTTGTGTGCCCTCGCTGCCGACGCCGGCGCGCCCGAGGCGGTCGTGCGGCTCGGCCGTGTCGAGGAGCCGCTGCTGCATTCGCTCTACCGGTGTGCAACGGCCTTTGTCTACCCGTCGCGATACGAGGGCTTTGGTTTCCCCGTGCTGGAAGCGATGGCCTGTGGCACACCTGTCATCGCCTCCCGCGCCGCCTCGATTCCCGAGTTGACCGGCGACGCCGCGATCCTGCTCGATCCTGACGATGACCAGGGCTGGACGGACGCAGTGAGGCGCATCGTGACCGACGACGAGCTGCGCAGCGAGCTGGCGACACGCGGTGTTGCCCGCGCGGGTCTGTTCACGTGGGCGCGGACCGCTCGCGCGACGATGGACGTGTATCACAAGGTGCGGCGCTCGTGAGCGTCCCGGACGTGTCCGTGATCATCGTGACGTGGAACGGCCGGCGCCATCTGGACGCGTGTCTCGATGCCGTCGCCGCGCAGAAGGGCGTCAGTCTGGAAGCGGTGCTCGTCGACAACGCGTCTACCGACGGTACGGTGGACCATGTCCGCGGCCGGCACCCTGCGGTCCGCATCGTCGCACTGCCGGAGAACCGCGGCTTCGCCGGTGGAAACAATGCCGGCGTTGCAGACGCTCGCGCTCCGGTCGTGGCGTTTCTGAACAACGACACGATTGCCGATCCCGGGTGGCTGCAGGCCCTTGTCGGCGGTCTCGATCAGGCCAGCGGATTTGCGCTGGTGACGTCGCGCATCGTCTATATGCACGACCCGGAGATTATCGACAGCGCAGGCGACGGTTTCCTCCGTGCCGGCGGTGCGTTCAAGCGGCTGCACGGAATGCCATCCGCCGATGCGGCGGAGCCGCT
>JBOGIQ010000379.1:0-5532 GCA_050742535.1 Vicinamibacterales bacterium
CGATCAGATCGGAAACACGGACACGGCCAACGCGCGTTATCGCCTGACGGTTACGGACTATCAGAACTCGTATTACGGCCGCCTCTCGACCCGGATGCTGCAGCGGCGGAAGCAGCCACCGGTCGCGGCGTCCACGACCGTGGCTGCCGCTCCGCCGTCGGCCGTTCGAACGGACGATCTGATTCGGGCGCTCACGGCGGCTGGTCTCTACGAGGACGCGCTGAAGGAAGTCCAGTACGCACAGCGGGTCTGGGGCGACTCTCCGCAGCTCCAGGCGACACATGCCTGGATCCGGCATCGTCAGGGACTCACGCTCAAGGCAACGGAACGCTTCAACGCCATTCGCGGCGCGATCACGACCATGCGGCGCGCCTATCCGCAGTTCCTGGCGGCCGGCGGCGAGCATCTGCCGCCGGAAGTGCTGCGCATCATCTTTCCGCTCGACTATTGGCCGCTGATTACGAAGTACTCGAAGGCGCACGATCTCGACCCGTATCTCATCGCCGCGTTGATGGTGCAGGAATCGACGTTCACGCCGGAAATCCGCTCGGCGGCGAACGCGATTGGGCTGCTGCAGATCACGCCTCCAACCGGCCGCACGCTGGCGCGTCAGCTCGGCATCCGCCGGTTCACCACGTCGATGCTCACGCAGGCGGAGACGAACGTGCGCATGGGCACGAAGTACTTCAAGGACATGGTGGACAAGTTTGGCGGCGTGCATTACGCGCTGGCCGGCTACAACGCCGGTCCCCACCGGGTCACCGCGTGGCTGAAGGAGTCGCCGGGCCTGGAGCAGGACGAGTTCATCGACAACATTCCGTTCACGGAAACCCAGGCATACGTCAAACGGATCCTCGGCACCGCCGAGGACTATCGTCGTCTCTATGGGTCGGGGATTCTTGACGCCGCCGCCCCGGATACGCCGCCGTCGCGATCCACGCGATCGCGCCGGTGATGGACGAACGCTTCACCAAGACCCGTCGCGCCGCCGACGCTCACTTCTGGTATCACGGGTTCCGGCGCTTCATCAGCCCGGTGCTCGCCGGCGCCGCGAGCGGGCGAACCGACCTTCGCATCATCGACTGCGGCTGCGGCGTCGGCCAGAACATGCGTCTGCTCGAGCCGTACGGCCACGTGGTCGGCTTCGAGCTCGATTCGATGGCAGCCGTTGCCGGCCGCGAGTTCGGTCGCCCGATCGCCCGCGCCGACATCACGCGCATTCCGTTTCCCGACGCGGCGTTCGATCTGGCGGTCTCGTTCGATGTGCTGCAGGTGGTGGAGCCGGACGTGGCCGCGGTGCGCGAGATGGCGCGGATCGTCCGACCTGGCGGGTGCGTCCTACTGACCGTGGCCGCGTTCAACATGCTGGCGGGAGATCACGCCGAAGTCTGGAGCGAGTGCCGACGCTATACGCCTGAAACGGCGCGTGCGCTCGCCGAAAGCGCCGGCCTGCGCGTCGAGCGGGTATCGTTCATGTTTGCCACGCTGTTCCCGTTGATGTTTGCCGTGCGGACGGCTCAGCGCGCACTGCGTCCGTTCCGCGAACGTCCCACACACTCGGACATGAACGTGCCGTGGGCGCCACTGAACACGGCGCTGATGCGGCTGCTCGACGGCGAGGCCGGCCTGTCGCGCTACGTCCCGATGCCAATCGGCACCTCGCTGATCGTCGTCGCGCGCAAGGATCGCGCGAATTGAACTCTCAGTCGCGGCGCCTGCTCGACTATCTGCGGCGGTATCGACGCTCGTTTGCGGCCGGCTTCGCCTGTGTGATCGCCGCGACCACGATATCGCTGGCCGGGCCGTGGGTGCTCAAGTACGCCATCGACGACCTGAACCGGGGCGTGACCAGCGCGAAGATTCAGTTGTACGGCGGTCTGCTGCTCCTCCTGGCCGCTGTCGGCGGTTTCTTCCGTTTCCTGATGCGCCGGATCATCGTCGGCGCCTCGCGCGATTTCGAGTACGACCTGCGCAACGATTTCTTCGCGGCGCTGCAGCGGCAGGCTGTCGCGTACTTCCAGCAGCACCGCACGGGCGATCTGATGTCGCGGGCGACGAACGACCTCAATGCCGTGCGCATGATGATCGGCCCCGCGGTGATGTACACGTCCAGCACCGGGCTGACGTTCGTCATTGCCATCGCGCTGATGCTGTCGATCGACCCGGAGCTCACGCTGATCGCGCTCGTGCCGCTCCCGTTCGTCTCGGTGATGGTCCGCTACTTCGGCGCGGCGATTCACGAGCGCTTCGAGCGAATCCAGGCCCAGTTTTCGGACATCAGCGCGGTCACGCAGGAGTCGCTGGCCGGTGTGCGGGTCGTCCGCGCATACCGTCAGGAGACGGCGGAGATCGATCGCTTTCGGCGCGCGAACGAGGAATATGTCGTGCGCAACAAGGCGCTCATACGCCTGCAGGGAGCCTACTACCCGAGCATGGGGCTGCTCATGGGCGTGGGCGCGCTGCTCGTGCTGTGGCTCGGCAGCCGTGAGGTCATTGCCGGGCGGATGACCATCGGTGAGCTGGTTGCGTTCAACACGTATCTGATGATGCTCGCCTGGCCGATGATTGCGTTCGGCTGGGTCACGAACCTGCTGCAGCGCGGCATGGCGTCCTGGAAGCGGATGCTCGACGTGCTCGACGCGGTGCCGGCAATCACGGATCCGGCCGTTCCTGGGCCGATTCGCCGCGTCGAGGATGTTCGCGGCGATATCGAGTTCCGCAATCTCACGCTGGCGTATGGTGGCCAGGTTGTCCTGCAGAACGTCTCCGCGGTGATCCCGGCCGGAACGACGACGGCTATCGTCGGCCCCACGGGATCCGGGAAGTCCACGCTTCTCGCGACGATTCCGCGCCTGACCGATGCACCGCCCGGAACGGTGTTCATCGACGGCGTGGACGTCCGCGACATCCCGCTGCGCGTGCTGCGCGGTGCGATTGGATTCGTGCCTCAGGAGCCCTTCCTGTTCAGCACGACAATCGCCGAGAACATCGCGTTCGGCGCGGACGCGGCCGGCGCCTCGCCCGACGCGATCGCCGCTGCCGCGGCCGTCGCCCGCCTCGACCACGACGTCAGCCGCTTCCCGAAGGGGTACGACACGCTGGTCGGCGAGCGCGGGATCACGCTTTCAGGCGGCCAGAAACAGCGTGCCGCGATCGCCCGCGCGCTGCTGATCGATCCTCGGGTACTGGTGCTGGACGACGCGTTGTCGGCGGTGGATACATACACCGAAGAGGAGATTCTCCATCGCCTGCGTGAGGTCATGCGTCGCCCCCTCGACCAGGCTCGGGGCAGGCGTACGTCGCTGATCGTCTCGCATCGCGTGTCCACCGTCCGGGATGCGGATCAGATCCTGGTCCTCGTCGAGGGGCGCGTCGCCGAACGCGGCAGCCACGACGAGTTGCTGCGGCTGGACGGGTTCTATGCGGATTTGTACCGGAAACAACTGCTCGAGGAAGAACTGGCGGCATCGTAATGCACGACGAGGAGGTGCTGGGAAAGGCATACGACGGCCGATTGATGCGCCGGCTGCTGGGCTATCTCCGTCCATACCGCACGCAGGTCGCGTTTGCCGTCGCCACGATCGTCGCCAACTCGGCGCTCCAGCTCGCGCCGCCCTACCTTACCAAGATCGTCATCGACGAATACATTCCCGCGCGTGATTTGTCCGGCCTGATCGCCATCGCCGCGTTGTATCTGGGCACACTGTTCGCGGCGTTCGCATTCGAATACGCGCAGACCTGGACGATGCAGACGACCGGGCAGAAGGTGATGTTGGATCTGCGCATGCAGATCTTTTCGCATCTGCATCGGCTGGATGTGCGCTTCTACGACCGCAATCCCGTTGGCCGTCTGATGACGCGGGTGACCGGCGACGTGGACGTCCTGAACGAGCTGTTCACATCCGGCGTCGTGTCGATCTTCGGCGACGCGTTCACGCTCGTCGGCATCATGGCGGTGCTCGTCTGGATGGACTGGCGGCTGGCGCTGGTGGCGTTCGCGGTGCTGCCGTTCATCGCGCTCATCACGCAATGGTTCCGCGCGAACGTCCGCGACTCCTACCGCACCGTCCGCACGTGGATCGCGCGGATCAATGCCTACCTGCAGGAACGGATTACGGGCCAGTCCACCGTCCAGTTGTTCCGCCGCGAAGCGCGCGACTACGCGGCCTTCGACGACATCGATCGCGCCCACCGCGACGCGAATGTCCAGTCGATCTTCTATTACGCCGTGTTTTATCCGGCCGTCGAGCTCGTGAGCGCGCTGGCGGCATCGCTGATCATCTGGTACGGCGGCGGGCGCGTGATGGAGAACGCACTGACGCTTGGTTCGCTTGTCGCGTTTCTTCAGTACTCACAGCGCTTCTTCAGGCCGATCAGCGACATGTCGGAAAAGTTCAACGTCCTGCAGGGCGCGATGGCCTCGTCGGAGCGCATCTTCGCGCTGCTGGATACGCCGGTTGAAGTGAAGTCGCCCGACGCAGGGTCCGCCTTCAGGCGGACGACGGGCGTCATCGCCTTCGAGAACGTGACGTTCTCGTACGTGCCGGGCGAGCCGGTGTTGAAGAACGTGTCGTTCCGTGTCGAGCCGGGCCAACGCGTGGCGCTCGTCGGAGCGACCGGCGCGGGAAAGACGACGATCGTCAACCTGCTGCTCCGGTTCTACGACGTGGAGGCTGGACGCATCACGATCGACGGCGTGGACATCCGCCAGATGGATCTCGCCGCGCTGCGAGCGATGTTCGGCCTGGTGCTGCAGGACGTTCACCTGTTCTCCGGCACGATCGCGGACAACGTGCGGCTGGGCCATACCGAGATCGACGAGGCGCAGGTGAGGCGCGCCCTCGAAGCGGTGCACGCCTGGGGCTTCGTCAGCCGGATGCCGGGCGGGCTGTCCACGCCGGTGGCCGAACGCGGCTCGACGCTGTCCGTCGGGCAGAAGCAGCTGCTGTCGTTCGCGCGTGCACTGGCTTTTGACCCGCGGGTGCTGGTGCTGGACGAGGCGACCTCGAGCGTCGATACCGAAACCGAGCTCCTCATTCGCGACGCGCTGCAGGTGGTCATGCGCGGCCGCACGACCATCGCCATCGCGCATCGGCTGTCGACGATCCAGGATATGGACCGTATCCTCGTCCTGCACAAGGGCGAGCTGCGCGAGTCGGGCACGCATCAGGAACTGCTTGCCGCGCGCGGCCTGTACCACCGCCTCTATCAGCTTCAATTCAAAGACAGCCCTTCAGTACAGCCGGACCTCGTCGGCCATTCGTCATCACCGTCGTAGTGTCCGGCTTTAGCCGGACCACCGCGGATCGTCGATTGCACCTGACCCAATCAGTCATGAATCCGGATGAGCGCCGCGACAACGCGGGGTCCCCGCCGCGCACGCCTGCGCGGTGGGGTGGGAGCGGAGCGGCCGGTAGTGAATTGGGAAGGACACACCACTAAATGGCCGCCATCTCCACAGTCGTGCGCGCGATTCAAATTCCCGACGGCAGAATCACACTCGACGCCGACCTGCGGCTGCCGCCGGAGCCC
>JBOGIQ010000380.1:0-5495 GCA_050742535.1 Vicinamibacterales bacterium
ACGCCGCTCGACGTTCAAGTGAGGCAAACGAATGAGAATTCCGGAAGCGTCAGGGTTCGTCCTTCTTTGTGCGCTCGTGGCGCCGGTTCGCGCCGTCCCGGCCCAGGCGCCGCCGTCATTTCTCGGCAATTGGACCGCGACGGCATCGACGCCCGCCGGTGACGTGTCGGAAACGGTCACCGCCGTGAAGACCGACACTGGCTACGCAATCACGGTGAAGCCTGTCGTGCCTCCGCCGGAGGGTTCGCCGGAGGCCGGTCCGGGCACGGATATCGTGCTGGACGGGGACAAGTTCTCGTATAAGCGGTTGCTGATGATGCCAGGGGGAACCCTCGTCATCACCTACGCCGGCGTCGTGTCCGTGAACACGTTTACCGGCATGGCGGAGCTGGGAGGGTTTGAGGTGCCGTATACCGGCGTACGGATCACACGCTGAGGCCGAGAGAATGACAGGCGAAAACGTCACCGCTTTCTTGCTTCTGATCCTCGTCTTCGGGACGGGTATCGCCATCGCCGTGTCGATCGCCTGGTTCGATCACCGCACCCGCACGAGAGCGCTCGACGTTCTGCGTGTCTACGCCGAACGGGGAGAGGAGCCTCCGTCGTCCGTACTCCAGGCGCTGACGTGCGTGTCGGGCTGGCCCCGCTTCAAGCCAGAGCGCCCGGACACCCGCGATCGTATTGGCCGGCCCTATACACGCGGCAGCTTCATTGCACATGCGGCGGCCGACACGATCTTTGCCGGCGGCTTCTCGGGCATCGCCTGGTGGCGTTACTCAGAGTTGGGTGAGACGAGCGCGGGCGTGATTGTCGCCACCGTCGTTGCGCTGTATTTCGCGGCGAGCGCCACCGCACGACTGGTCGGCGCGTACTATGCGCCCGATCGATGAGCGATGACGACGCCGCGCTCTTCACGGCGGTCCGCGACGGCTCGGAACTGGCGTTCAACACGCTCGTCGATCGACACCAGCAGGCCGTCCGGACGTTTCTCCGGCGGCTGCTCGGCAATGACGCCGACGCCGACGACATGGCGCAGGAAACCTTTCTCGCCGCGTGGACTCACGCCCGATCCTTTCGTGGCGAGGCGAGCGTGCGCGGCTGGCTGTGTGGCATCGCCTGGCGCAAGGCCAAGGGCGCACAGCGGTCGTGGGCGCGACAGCGATCGCGGGACACCGAGCACCACGCACAGTCGCCGGAGAGCGGTGGATCGGCAGCCATGGAGGACCGCCTGGCGGTCAAGCGGGCGCTTCAGGCACTGCCGCTCGAGCAGCGTGCCGCGGTGACGCTGTGCCTGGTCTGCGGCTTCTCGCATTCAGAGGCCGCTGCTATTCTTGGAATGGCGCTCGGCACGGTGAAGTCACACGTTCTTCGTGGACGCGAGCGACTGATGAAGGAGATCGAGAAGGGCGCATGAGCGATCTCGAGACGCGACTGACTGACGCGCTGCACGCGGACACACCGCCCACGCGCGACCCGCTGTTTCGCGTCGAGCTGCTCGTGCGACTCGAGCGGGCACGGTTCAGACGACGTGTCGGACGTGCGCTGGTCGTCGTCGGCGTGCTCGCCGTTCTTGCCGCGTTGAACGTGCGCGTCATCGATAACTGGTTGGCAGCTGATAACACGCGCGTGTGGGTTGCTGCGCTGGCTGCGGTCGCAACGCTGTGGGCGCTCTCGCTGGTGCTGATCACGCCCCGCTTCAGGATCGTCGCGCGAGCAGTCGGGCGCCTGCTGTACCCGTAAGTCCCCGCACGGGCCGACGTGCGATCGTGGACGGTACTGTCCCACGAGCGGACGCCATGACGAAGGCTCCTCATCGAAATCGATTGACAGTGGCGCTTCATTCGGCTGGCATGTCCGCTGCATGTATGCGCCGCGCATACTTCGAGGATTATGGCTTCTGATCGCGATCGCATCGATGCCCACCTGCCGCTGCGGCCGGTGGAGTTCCACATCCTGTTGAGCCTGGCGGCAGGCAACCGTCACGGCTTCGGCATCATCGAAGACATCGAGGCCCGCGGCGATGTGGCGGTGCCGGACGTCGGAACGATGTATCGCGCGCTGGCACGTATGGCCGAGAGCGGCCTGATCGAGGCGGCTCCCTCGCCGGAGTCCGCCGACCCGCGGCGAAGCTATTACGCCATAACGACGATCGGCACTCGTGTCGCGAAGGCGGAGGCGCGGCGGCTCGACGCGCTGGCGCGCGCGGCACGGCTCGGCGGCCTCCTCAACAAGAAGACGACATGACGCGTGGACTCCTGATGCGCGTGTCGGAGCGCTGGTTCCGGCTGTTGCTGCGCCTGTATCCGCCGGATTTCCGCGATGAAATGGGCGGCGGTCTCGTGGATACCTACGGCGAGCGCGCCCGCGTCACGTTGGCACGCAGCGGCGTGGCCGGCCTGGGCTGGTTGTGGGTCCGCGCGCTGCTGGACGCCCTTGGCAACGGTCCAGGCGAGCGTCTGCGGCCCGCTGCCTCGTGGCGACGCACGGGCAACTGGGGTCGCGACATCGAGCTCGCGCGCCGCCGTCTGCTGCGCTCGCGCGGGTTCGTCGCCGCGACGCTGGCGACGTTGACGCTTGGCTTCGCCGCGTTTGCCGTCGTCTACACGGCGCTGGACAAGATCGTCCTCGCGCCGATGCCCTATCGCGATCCGGACGGCCTGTACTTCGTCTGGCGCGATCAATCGCTCACCGGTGGCGCGTCACGTGATTGGCTCGCCGGACCCGACATTGCGGATCTGCAGAACGCCCACGGCGTCATCGAGGGCGCCGTCGGCATGCGTCTCTCGGTACCCGCGCTGTCGCTCGGGCCGGACGGCGAGCCGCAGCAGGTGCTCGCGATGCTCACGTCGCCGAACCTGTTCGAGGTACTGGGCGTGACACCGGCGCTGGGTCGTGGATTCTTTGCCGGCGAAGTTGGGCCGACGCGTCCGCCCCTCGTCGTCCTGAGCGACGCGCTGTGGAGACGTCTGGGCGGCGACCGGTCGATCGTCGGGTCGCAGGTCTGGCTGAGCGGCCAGCCGTACACCGTGATCGGCGTCATGGGTCCAGCCTTCCGGTTCGTGCGGCACGCGGCGCTGGGCCCGCCCCAGGAACCGGATCTGTATCTGCCGTTTCCGTTTCATCTCGCCGATCAGGATCCGCGCGATCCCAACCACACCACCTTTGCGGCACTGATGCGGGTACGCGCCGGCACCTCTCCCGACCGCGCGTCGGCGGCGGTCGATGCCATTGCGCGCGTCGTGAATGCACGCAACCGCCAGACCCCGGGTGTGCGGCTCCACGCGGTTCGCCTGCGGGACGACCTGATCGCGCCGATTCGACCCGTGCTCCTCACGCTGGGCTGGGCCGCCGTGTTCCTGCTCGTCGTGCTGACGGTCAACCTGGCCTCGCTGCTGCTCGCGCGGGCAGCCGCACGCGAGCACGAGTTCGCGGTGTCACGGGCGCTCGGCGCCAATGGCGCGGCCGTGCTGCGCGCGATGGTGATCGAAGGCGGCGCATTGGGCCTGATGGGCGGTGTGCTCGGCGCTGTGGCGGGTTCGTGGGGGACGCGTCTGCTGGTGACGCTCGCGCCGCTGGACCTGCCCCGGCGCAGCGAGATTGCGCTCGACTGGCGTGTGGCCGTCGTGGTCGTCGCGGCGGGATTCATCGTTGCCATCATCGCCACGGCGCTGCCGGCCGCCTGGGCGATACGCGCGTCGCTGGCCACGTCGCTCGTGACCTCCAGCGTTCGCGGCGCCGGTGGGTCGCAGCGGTGGCGCCGCGGCATCGTGGTCGCGCAGGTCGCCCTGACGATGGTGCTCCTGTGCGCCGGCGGTCTCGTCGCCCGCAGTTTTGCACGGCTGCTCGCCATTGATCCGGGGTACTCCAGTGCCAACGTGTTGACGTTCCGCGTCGCCATGGATCCGCGACTGTTCCCGACCGCTGCGGATGCGTTCGCGTTCCAGGATCGCGTCGAAACCGCGTTGACCGCGTTGCCCGGCGTGAAGAGCGCAGGAGCCACGGCCGCGTTGCCGCTGGCGACGGCGGGGCCGCAGAACAGCGTCTGGTCCTGGCAGGAGACGGTCCGTTTCCCTGGCGCGCCCGGCAACACCGGCGACGCGCAACGCGACGCAGTACTTGTCGATATCGTCGCCGCCCGTGCCGGCTACTCCGACGCGATGGGCATGCGCATCGTCGATGGCGCTCCGTTCGCCCGCAGCCGCCCGCCGGACATCCAGGAAGCGCTCATCGATCAACAGCTCGTGAAGCGCTTCTTTCCGACCGGGACGCCGATTGGCGCGTCGATCCCGTTCGTTCAAGGGAAATCGCTCCGCGTGGTGGGCGTGGTCAGGCAGACACGCCTGGCCAGTCTGCACGAGGACGGACGGCCGCAGCTCTTCATCCGCGCCGACGAGTGGGTTCGCCAGATGCCGGTGTGGGTGATCAAGACCAGCGGCGATCCGCGGGCGCTCGTTCCGGACGTGCGTCGAGTGATTCGAGGTATCGATCCGCGTATTCCGGTGTCCGCGGTGCAGACGATGGACGAGATCGTCAACGACGCACTTCGCCAGCAACGGATCAGCATGGTGATGATCGGCGGATTTGCTCTCGGGGCGCTGTTGCTCGCGTCGATGGGCCTCTTCGGGATGATCAGCGGCTCCGTCGTGCGCCGCCGTGGCGAGATCGCGATCCGTCTGGCCCTCGGCGCGACCCATCAGCGGATGGTCCGTCTCCTGCTGGGAGAGGGCGTCGTGCTGGTGCTGCTCGGCATCGTCATCGCGGTTCCGGGGGTGTTCCTCGCTGCCGAAGTCATTCGCAGCCTGCTGGCGGACATGTCGCCGTGGGATCCGTTCACGTTGTCGGCGGTAGCCGTGGGCCTGCTGCTCGTCACGCTCACGGCGTGCTACGTGCCCGCGCGCCGCGTGCTGAAGATTGTTCCCGCCGCGTTGTTGCGACAGGAATGAGAGGAGAGACCTTCATCATGGCGAGTCGTCGAACATTTCTCGAACTCGCGGCAGCGGCCGTGGTGCCGCTGCGAGCGCAGTCTCCGGCCGCCGCGCCGGCGGCGCCGCCGCAGGACCAGCCCCTTGGCGTCATCGCGCGGCATGCGCTGACCGGCGCGCTCGAAGGCCACGAGATCGTGCTCACGCGCAGTGCCATGCGCTACTTTCCCGGGTCGTCCACGCCTGTGCACCGTCACCCGGGTGTCGTGCTCGCGTACGTGCTCGAGGGCCGGGTGCGGTTTGCGATCAACAACGAGCCGGAACAGATCGTCGCGCCGGGCGGCACGTTCTTCGAGCCGCTCGGCGCCGTTCACACGACCTCTGGTTCCGCGAGCGCCGACGAGCGCACCCGCATCCTCGTATTCGAAGTACGTCCAAAGGAGCAGGCATGAAGACCTCACGCATCGTATTCATTGGTCTCGTCGCGGCCGTCGCCGCTCTGCCGCCGACGCGGCCGTCGGCGCAGACCGCAGATCGATCGCGAGACGCGTTCGTCGTGGGATGCCTATGGGC
>JBOGIQ010000381.1:0-5438 GCA_050742535.1 Vicinamibacterales bacterium
CTCGTACACTACGCCGTTTACTGTTACCAATTCACAATTGCCCAAGTAGATCGGGGTTCCATTTTCACTGGTGCAGGTATGTCCCTCCTCCGTGCAGAGGTAGCCGCTCACATCTGCCTCCGCCAGCCTTCCCGACGCGAGCAGTACGACAGCCATTGATAGTCGTGTTGATATTCGTCTGACTGACGTCACCTTGCACCTCTTTCTATGTGTTGTCGAACAGCTGTCGTGCATTGCCAGGACTACTTTGCCTTCTCCGCGCACATTGAAAGCCTCAAGAACCGACCGGGAAACAATATAGATGACGCGGCGCCGCGCGGTAAGACACGAAGTGCCGTACAGCATCGCCACATCCACCCTGTAGATCGTCGATCCCGTGGATCGGTGTTCGCTTCCCTGAGGCGCAGCAGGGACTGTCCTTCTACACAACCTCCTGAACGAACGACTTCACTGCCTCGATCACGCTCGTCTGCTCGTCGTACGAGAGATCCGTGTAGAACGGCAGCCGGACGATGCGTTCGCTGACGTCCTCGGCGACGGGACAGTCGCCCGCTGCTCCGCCGAAGCGCGCGCCCATCGGCGACAGGTGCAGCGGGATGTAATGGAAGACGGCGAGGATTCCGAAGCTGCCGAGGTAATCGATCAGCGCTTTCCGTGCCGCGGCGGACGGCATCAGCAGCGCGAAGAGATGCGACGGATGCTCGGCGCCATCCGGCAGCGCGAGCCGGCGGATCTCATGTGCCGCACACCACTCGGTCAATTCGGTGTCGTAGCGATTCCAGATGGCACGTCGACTGGCCTGGATGTCCGGCGCGTTCTCGAGCTGAGCCGCGAGCACCGCCGCCTGCAGCTCGGAGCACAGATAGTTGGAGCCGACGTCCACCCACGTGTACTTGTCCACCTGACCGCGGAAGAACCGGCTGCGGTTGGTTCCTTTTTCACGCGCGATCTCCGCCCGCTCGACGAGCGAGAGGTCGTTGATCAGGAGCGCGCCGCCCTCCCCGCAGGTGACGTTCTTCGTTTCGTGGAAACTCTGTGTGGCCAGCGCGCCGAACGTGCCCAGGGATCGGCCTTTGTATCTGCCGAAGAGGCCATGGGCGTTGTCCTCGATGAGGATCAGATTGTGGCGCGCGGCGGCGTCGGCGATCGCGTCCATGTCGCACGCGACGCCGCCGTAATGCATGACGACCGCTGCCCGTGTTCGCGGCGTCACGAGACGCTCCAGCGCCCGTTCGTCGATATTCAGCGTATCGGGGCGGCAGTCCGCGAAGACCGGACGCATGCCGCGCATGGCGAACGCGTTCGCGGTGGAGACGAACGTGAACGATGGGACGATGACCTCGTCACCAGGCGCCCCGTCGACGAGGATGGCGCAGATCTCCAGAGCCGCGGTGCAGGAACTCGTCAGCAGCACCCGGCGCGCGCCGGTCAGGCTCTCCAGCACCGACTCGCACCGGTGCGTGAAAGGACCGTTGCCGGACAGTCTGCCGCTGTTCAGGGCGTCCGTCAGGGCGCGCGAGGCCGCAGGCGTGGTGGTCGGACGATTGAAAGGTATGCGGAACGTCATCGTCTTTCGTCGCGGAACCATCGATGGTACCAAAGCGCCACGTCGATGGTGTTGAATCCTTCGCTCTTGTACAGGCGCAGCGCGGCAACGTTTCGCCCGGCCGTCACGACGGACGTGCCGGTCACGCCTGCTGACGCAAGAGTGTCTGCCGCGCTGCGGAGCAGGTCACGGCCGATGCCCTGATTCCGATACCGTGCGTGCACGGCAAACAGGCCGATGCGAGCAAGTCGACCGGGCGTGTCCGTCGCGGCATCGGGTGCTTCCGCGTGGAGCGTCACGTATCCGACCGGCGTATCGTCCCGCTCGGCGACAAGTACCTGATCCGCGTAGCCGCGGACGCTGTTTTCAATCCAGGTCGCATAGAGCTCGTCGCTTCGGGCCGGGTCGAAACGGCTGTCCGCATGAAACCGCGTATCGCGGTGCGCGGACAAGGCGATGTCGCGAAGCGCCGGAATATCGCGCACGGCCGCCTGTCTGACGTGGCCGCCGACGTCGCCGCGGCCCTCCGCCGCAGCCCGCGCCAGCGTGACGCGCACGCCGACCAGCTGAAAGCCGCCCGCGTCCAGCTGCTGGATCGTCGCCGTGTCGTCCGGCGCACCGAGGAAATACAGACAGTCCGTGTGATGCGCCCGGCACCAGTCGAGCATCGCGTCCCGGGTCGGCCCGTCGAGGCGCGAAGGAACAGCACGCGCGATCGAGAGACCGAAAAATTGCGAATCCCACCGCAGCTCTTCACACAAGGCGGCATCAGAGACCATCACGAGTCGCGGCCGCTCATCAGCTCGGCACGCCATTTCGCGGCCTCGGCAAACACGCGGCTGACAGCGTCGCCGCCGCGCAGGTCTGCGCGCAGCTCGGTGAGCCGCGCGATCAACTGGTCGAGCGCCTCCGCCACGGCATCTGCGTTCGTGGCACACACGTCGCGCCAGGTCTCGGCGGGGCTTGACGCCAGCCGTGTCGTATCCACCAGCCCGCGCCCTGCCAGCCGCAATGCGCTTCCCCCCGCGCCGCTGCCGATGACGTCCATCAGGGCGCTGGCCGTGAGCTGCGGCAGATGACTGAGAAATGCCATCACGCGGTCGTGCTCGGTCGCGTCCATGGTGGACGGCCGCGCCCCGACGCCGCGGGCGAATTCGAACAGCCGTTCGAGCACAGCGACAGGAGTCGATGGCGCCGGCGTGAAGATCCAGGGGCGGTGCCTGAACAGGTCGGGCCGCGCGAAGCCAAAGCCGCCCTGCTCCGCTCCGCCGATCGGGTGCCCGCCGACAAACGACCCGCACGCCAGCGCCGCGGCGGCATCGACGATTCCACGCTTGGTGCTGCCGACGTCGGTGACGATGGCGGCGGCGGGCAGCCGCTGGGCGATCTCCGCCAGCAGCTTCAGGTTCTGGCGAACCGGTGCCGCGAGGATGATCAGATCCGCGTCGGACGCGTCGGCGGCGCTGTCGGCGGCGCGATCGATGGCTCCGCCGCCGAGCGCGTGGGCCAGAACGGCTTTGCGATCGACGCCGGTCAGGCGTGTGGCGGGCCACCGGTCCCGCACCGCCAGCGCGATCGATCCGCCAATCAGCCCGAGGCCGACGATCGAAACGGACTTAAAGGGAGGCTCGGCCAAATCCCAAGAGCCCTACCTCGCCCACCCGCGCCGCGAGACGGGCTCCAGACAGATGCTCCTGCCAATCGCCGGCGCGATGATGCGCAGTTCGGCCATCAATCGATCGAACTGCGACGGGAACATCGACTGCGCCCCGTCGCTCAGCGCCCGGTCGGGATCGTTGTGGACCTCGATGATCAACCCGTCCGCCCCCGCGGCAACCGCGGCGCGCGCCATGGGCGCCACCATGTCGCGGCGGCCGGCACCGTGGCTCGGATCGGCGACGATCGGGAGATGGCTGAGCTTCTTGACGACGGGAATCGCGGAGATATCGAACGTGTTGCGCGTCGCGGTCTCGAACGTCCGGATCCCGCGCTCGCAGAGGATCACGTCGTTGTTGCCGCCGGCCAGGATGTATTCCGCCGACAGCAGCCACTCCTCGATGGTGGCGGAGATTCCACGTTTCAGCAGGACGGGCTTCTTGTGGTACCCGAGCTCGCGCAGCAGCGTGAAGTTCTGCATGTTGCGGGCGCCGACCTGGAAGATGTCGCAGTACTTTTCGATCAGCTCGATCTGGCTGATGTCCATCACCTCCGAGATCAGCTTCAGGTTGTGCGCGTCCGCCGCGCGCCGCAGCATCTGCAGCCCCTGCTCGCCGAGGCCCTGGAAGCTGTAGGGCGAACTGCGCGGCTTGAACGCGCCGCCGCGCAGGATCTTCGCGCCCGCCCGGCGCACGGCCGCGGCGGTCGCCATCACCTGCTCATCCGTCTCCGCGGAGCACGGGCCGGCCATCATGATCACTTCGTCGCCGCCTATTCGCACATCGTCAATCGTGACGATCGTGTCGTCCGGCTTGAAGGTCCGGCTCGCGCGCTTGTACGGCTCGGAGATGCGCAGCACCTCGTGCACGCCGTCGAGGATCTCGATGAGCTCCTTCTCGACTTTGTGCGCGCCGACCACGCCGAGCACCGTCCGCGTGGCGCCGGAGGAGCGGTGCACGTCCATGCCGAGCTCGATCAGCCTGGCGATGACCGAATCAATCTGCGCCTCGGTGGCGCGTTCCTTCATGACGACTACCATGACTGTTCTCCGCGGCACCGCTGAAGCGGTGCCCTACGTGGCAACTACCTCAGTTCGTCCCGCTGCGAGCTCGCCTCGCGCTCGGCGCGACGCGCTTCATCGATGATGCGTTCGAAAATCCTGACGACCGCTTCGGCGGTGAGCGGACCAGCCAGCTCCGTCGCCGACCGGCGGACGCGGCCGAGCACCTGCGCTTCGCGTTCGGGTTGATAAATCGGCACGCCCGCCTCGTGCTTCAGGCGCCCCACTTCAACGGCACACGCCACGCGCACGTTGAGCAGCCGTACCAGCTGCTCGTCGATCACGTCGATGCGGGTCCGCAGTTCCTCGATTGTCAGGACTTCAGCCAACGCACATACTCCTCTACCCGTCCATCCAGATCGTCCGATGCGCCCGCGTCGGCAATGACGCTGACGAGCGCGCTGCCGACCACCGCGGCATCGGCCCACCGGCCCACCTCGCGCACGTGCTCGGGTTTCGAAATGCCGAAGCCAAGGGCCACAGGCAGGTCGCTGACGTGCCGGATGCGCTGCACCATCTCCTGCGCGCCGTCGGCAAGGCGATCGCGGACGCCTGTCACGCCCAGACGCGAAATCGCGTAAAGAAAGCCACTTCCGAGGGAGGCTGCCTTCCGGAGGCGCTCGTCGGTAGTCGTCGGGCTGAGCAGGAGAATTGTATCAATCCGCCGTGAGGCGAGCATGTTCCGGAATCCGTCGGCTTCCTCGATCGGCAGGTCGAGGACGAGGACGCCGTCCACGCCCGCCGCACGGGCCCGGTCGGCGAACCGCTCCGCCCCCAGCCTCAGGATCGGATTCGCGTAGCTGAAGATCACCACCGGCGCGCGCAGCTCCGGCCTGAGCTGCTCCAGCAGATCCAGTACGCGGGAGAGGGTGGTGCCGGACGCCAGCGCCCGCTCGGTGGCACGCTGAATCACCGGACCGTCGGCCAGCGGGTCCGAGAAAGGCACGCCGATCTCCAGCACGTCCGCGCCTGCGCGATCGAGTGCCTTCAGGATCCCTTCGGTGCGGGGCAAGTCGGGATCTCCGGCCGTCACGTAGGTGATGAGACCGGGAGCGGTCCCGCCGCGAAGGCGGCTGAAGGTGGCCGCGATCCGTCCGTCGGCCGACACGGACGACGTCATCGGAGCGCCTCCGCAACGGTCTGCACGTCCTTGTCCCCGCGACCGGATAGATTGAC
>JBOGIQ010000382.1:0-5427 GCA_050742535.1 Vicinamibacterales bacterium
TCTGATCGCCTGTGGAACGGGCGCGGTCATCCTGCACGTGAGCAAGATGACGCGCGTCATTTTGCGGGCCATCGAAGCAAGCCGGCGATGAATCGTTCGAATCGTTCGGATCGTTCGAGTCGTTCGAATCGTTCGCGTTTGTCGCCGTTCTGCAAGCCTGTCGAGACGCTGCTTGCACATCACCTACATCTGTAGTAGATATAACCACGCGTATAGGAGTAGGCGATGGCCCGGACACACACTGCAGACACGATGACGACCGTGACGGTTACCACTGGACGTGTATGGAAGAAGGCGCTGCTGACGGCCGCCGGTGCGGTCGCGTTCATCGCGCCGCTAGCTGCCGGTGCTCAGAACCCGCCCCCGCAGGCGCGCGATCTTCCGGCTGCCGCGACGCTGCCGTCGTTCGAGGAGGCCTCGATTCGGCCGAACGTCACTGAGGGCCGCGGCGGTCGTGGAGGTCAGTTTCAGCCGACGCGGTGGATCTCGCAGAACGTCACGCTGAAGACCATCCTGAAAAATACGTTTGCGCGGCAGGGCGCAGGCGGCCCGAACACGGCGCTCCCGCTTCTCGACAGCCAGGTGATCGGCGGGCCCGACTGGCTGGACACCGACAAGTTCGACGTCATCGCCACCACTCCCGCCTCGACGCAGCCAACGCCGCCGCCGCAGTCGCGCCAGATGGCGCTGCGACTGCTGCTGGACCGATTCAAGCTGAAGGCGCATTGGGAAACGCGGGAGCTGCCCGTGTATGTGCTGTCGAAAGCGCGCGCGGACGGCACGCTCGGCGCAGGGCTGACGCCCACATCGGACGCCGAATGCGAGAAAGCCCGCGCCGCGGGACCGCCGCCGATGCCCGCGGGCACGACGCCAGGACAGCCGCCGGGACCGCTGCCGCCGATGCCGGCGCAGGGTTGCGGCAGCATTCAGTTCGGACCGGGGCAACTGACTGCACGCGGCGCACCCATGGAATTGCTGGGTCAGACGCTGACCAGCGTTCCGGTCGTGACGGGGATTGATCGTCCCATCATCGATCGCACCGGCCTTCAAGGGAATTACGCGTTCGCGCTGAAGTTTGCCCCCGTCGGCACAGCGAACGCCGACCTTGATCGCCCTGAGCTGGTGACTGCGCTGCGAGAGCAGCTTGGCCTCAAGCTCGAAGCTACGCGAGCCCCGGTCGATGTGCTTGTGATCGACAGCGTCGATAAACCGACCCCGAACTGATCCTGGCGTCCTGATGGCCGGCGCGATGACGATGGGCGAGTTCGCACGTGCGCTGGCACCGCAGGTGAATCGGTTCGTCCTCGACCGAACCGGCATTACCGGGTTCTTCGATTTCGACGTGCAGTTCACGCCCGACCGGAAACGCGCTGAACGTTGCGCTCGAACAGCTCGGGGTAAGCTACAGGCCAAATCGGAGCGATCCATGACCAGAGCTATCGCCGTTCTTCTCGTGGCAACCGGGATTGGGATTGCTGCGCAGGCGTCCTTCCCCGGGTTCACGCGCGTGCTGAACCTCGAGGACACGTCCGAGGACTCCGCCAACGTCGGCATCGGTGACCTCGATGGTGATGGCGATCCGGATCTCGCGTTGGCGAAGGGTCGGCACACACCTCTGGTGGATCGGATCCTGTTGAACGACGGCAAAGGGAATTTCACGGCGGCCGATCTTGGTCCGGCCGATCGAACCTATTCCGCGGTACTTGCGGATCTCGATGGCGATCGCGATCTGGACATCGTTACCAGCAACGACAGGCCGGACACGAAGGTGATCTACCTCAATGACGGGAAGGCGCGCTTTCGAGTCGCCGGGACGTGGGGAGCGCCTGAGTGGTCAACGCGAAACGCCGCAGCCGCGGACCTGAACGGTGATGGGAGGCCGGACATCATCGCCGCCAATCGTCCCGGACCAAGCTTCGTCTGTCTCAATGATGGCAAGGGAGGTTTCTCCGCGCCGTGTATCGCGATCCCTGCGGGATCCGCAACGAGCATCATTCCTGCCGATTTCGATCACGATGGGAACATCGACCTTGCCGTCCCCGAACGCGACGGCGGCCAGAGCCGGATCTACTTCAATGACGGCAAGGCGAGTTTCACGCGAACCCTGCCTTTTGGACCCGCGAAAGCCGCGGCGCGTGTGGGGTCGGCTGCGGACTTCGACGGTGACGGCGATTTGGATCTCGCCGTCGGTGATGAGGCCGCGGCATTGATGGTCGTCTATACCAACGACGGAAAGGGCAACCTTCGTGAAGGTTTCAGATTTCAGGATCGCACGCGCGTTCCCTACGCTCTTTCAACCGGTGATTTGAACGGCGATCGTCGTCCGGACATTGTCATCGGGTATATCTCCGCCCGGCCGTCCGTGTTCTTCAATACCGGAAACGGAACGCAGTTCACGCGGATCGAGTTTGGCGACGGAAAGGGCTCGGCGTACGGCTTCGCGCTGGGCGATCTCGATGGCGACGGTGCTCCCGATATCGCTCATGCTCGATCCGGTGCGCCAAACGTCGTCTACTTCAGTCACTGACCGTAATCAGTTCTCCGACGGCCGCGTGACACTGTCGATGACGAGCACGTCGACAGGCGCTCGCGTGGCGTCGAGCTTGATTCCAAGTTGCTCTTCCAACGCGAGGTGGAGCGGCGCGCGATCCGACTCTGAAGCGGCCGCCTGTGCCGGCGCGAACTTCAGCTGGAAGCCGTAGTTGCCCGTCAGGTTCGTACGATCGAGCACCGGACGGTCGATTCCGGTGACGACCGGTACGGTGACCAACGTCTGGGCGAGCCATTCCATCGGCGCCCCTCGTGCGATCAGCTGACCGGGTCCGAACTGAATGGCGCCACAGTTCGGCAACGGGCCTGGCCGCGGTGGCTGTCCTGGCGCCGGCGGTTCGGGCATCGGCGGTGGACCTGCCTTCCGGGCGGCCTCGCACTCGTCGTCCGGCGTCAGCCGCATTCCCGATCCGATCACGCCGGGGCGCGCCATCGTCATCACATAGACGGGCAGCTCGCGCTTCTCCCAGTGCGCCTTGAGCTGGAAGCGTTCGGCAAGCATCCGCTGAATCATCAGGCGCATTTCAGCTCCCGGCGTCTGACCGGCCGTCGTCGCGACGATGTCGAACTTGTCGGTGGCGATCCATTCGGGTCCGCCGGCGACCTGCTGCTCGAGCAGATCGATTCCGCCGTTCGGTCCGTTCGAACCCGGTGCGGCGTACGCCCGGCGGAGGATGTTCTTGATCGTCAGGTTCGTGGCGACGTAGCGTCCTGGCTGCATCGCGCCGCCGCCTCGTCCGCCAGGACCCGTCGTGGTGTTGGGACGCACGGACACTTCTTCGAATGTAGGCAGTGCCGCCGGCGCGGCCACGTCGCGTGTCTGCGGCGGCGGGTTCAGCGCCCCGACGGCGACGGGCGCGATGAAGACGCCAACGGCAGCCACGGTCAGAAGCGCCCGTTTCAAGGCTCCCGGCGTGCTGACGGTGTCCTTCGTCATGATCTCTTCGATGCGCTTTTTCAGATCGGACCCGGTCACACCGGACACACACGCCAGCGGCGACTCGACGAAGAACTGACACGTCTTGAGGATGCTTTCCGCGTACGCCTCGCGTTCGCTGCCGCGGCGAATCACTTCTTCATCGCAGGCGCGCTCGCGTTCGCTCATCAGCTGAGCGCCAATCCACCAGGTCAGCGGGTGGAACCAGAAGACGGTCTGGACGACGAGGTGGAACAGGGCGGCAAGGTTGTCGCGCCGGCGGAGATGGCAGAGCTCGTGCGCCAGTACGGCTTGCAGCTGCTCATCGGTCAACCGCTCACCAATCGCGCGCGGCCAGAGCAGCACGGGGCGAACGATGCCGAAGATGCCTGGTTCGAGGAATGATTCCGTGCATCGCAGCGGTAGCGGCGTGGTAAAGCCCATACGGCGCTCGAGCGCGCGCAGGCTTTCTACTTCCCGGCCCGCGGTCATCGGCACCGCGTCGTGCGCCATCCTCTCGATCCGGTACCAGTACAGGAGCGAGCGAAGAAGGAAGAACGCGGCGCCAGCGGCCCATAGGGCGAGAAGGCCCGTGGGCAGCCATCGCATGATGGTGGTGTCGGCGGAGGCGAGTGGCCCGGGCGTGCGAAGCGCAACGCCTTCCCCCGTGAAAGGCTGACTGACGGTTTCGATCAGGACCGGCCCTTCGCTATACGGGACGATCTCGGTGACGCGCCACGAGCTGTAGCCGCCGACCGCCACGAGCGCGGCGAGTGGTACGAGAAATTTGGCCGAGGCCACGAACCAAACCCAGTACCGAACCGCCGCGCTGTGGCGTTTCAGCAGCATCGCGACGGCGACGGCCGCCGCCGCGAACAGCGTGGACTGCCAGAGGTGATCACCCGCCTCCGCCAAGGCTACGGCGGGCAAGCCGGTGGCGATCACGCCGGTCATCGCGGCTTCTCCTTCTTCGACAGCTTGCGAATCAGCTGCTCCGCCTCCTGCACGTCGTCGAGCGTCAGCTTGCCGGTCTCGACCAGGTGGGCGACGACAGGCTGGGGACTGCCGCCGAAAAAGCTCAGGAGATCGTCGATCAGCCGCCGCTGCGCGGCGTTGCGCGAGATGGCGGCTTCGAAGATGTGCGCGTTGCCGATCTTCTTCAGCCGGCGGATCGCCTTCTTCCCCTCGAGCCGATAGACCATCGTCTGCACCGTGGTGTAGGCGGGACGGTCTTTCTCGGGAAACGCTTCCTGAATCTCGCGCACCGATGAGGCGCCGCGCGACCAGAGCGCCTCCATCACCTGCAGTTCCAGCTTTGTCAGTCGGGGGAGGGCCATGGCGTGCTCCTATACGTGTGGTGATATCTACTACACGCGTAGGAGATACGTCAACTGTCTGCGGAATTGCGCCTACAATACGCAGTTGAGTGATGTAGTGTCCGCCTGCAGGCGGACCTCTCGAAGGAGCATTAATGAAGCGCACTGTGTTTATCGCGTCGCTGGCGGCGATGTCGGCTGTTGGCCTGGTCGCGCAGCAGAACTCCTCGGTTCCACAGCCGCGGGCTGAGGCGCTACCGGCGCCCGGAACCGGGACGCCGAACGCGGGCCGCAACGTGCCGAAGCCAGAAGGCGTCCAGCCGACCGTTCCGGCCGGCTTCACGGTGACGACGTATGCGGAGCTGCAGGCGCCGCGCATGATGGCGTATGCGCCGAACGGCGATCTGTTCGTCAGCTCGCCGGCGGCGAACACCATCGTCGTGCTGCGAGATGCGAACAACGACGGCACGTTCGAAGCGTGCAGCGTGTTCGCCGCTGGTCCGGTTGGGGGCCGCGGCGGACGTGGCGGTCCGCAGACACCGCCGGCGACGCCGCCGGGATGTCCCGCGGCGCTAACTAATCCCAACGCACCGCCCGCGCCGCCGGCAGCGGCTGCTGCACCCGCTGCGCCCGCTGGTCAGGCGC
>JBOGIQ010000383.1:0-5423 GCA_050742535.1 Vicinamibacterales bacterium
ATTGTGGGACGGCAATATCCAGGATCATCCCGATCAGGGCGTCGCCATCCTGGTAGTGGCGGACGTTGCCGACAAGGAGACGACGCTGCTGCGGTTCAACTGCTTCGACTTCGAAAGAAGCTACATCTACGGCCCGGAAAATCCGGACTTGCGTGTTGACGGGCCAGCGATGCTCGGGGGCGCGGCCGCGACGAACCTCTACCGGATGGACTCGACCGTCGACGGCAACCCGATCGGCTGGACCGTCCGCACCCTGGGGACGAAGCTGCAGAAGATGCTGGGGCGCGCGGGCTATCCGCAGATTGCCGAGATCGTCGACATGGCGGTGGTGACGAAGGTCCTGCCGGACGTCGAAGCCTGTGCCCGCGAATTACGCGCGACGAAGCGCAACACCGTCAAGCACAACCGCGGCACCCACATCTTCGAGGCTGGCAACATCCGGTTCGGGCTCGAAATGCGGCGGCTGGCGATGGGCGATGGCGGTCTCGCGATCCATGTGCTGGCCGACATCGGCGGGACGCCGGGCAAGAGATACACGGAAGAAACCGAGCTCCTCGCCTTTGATCACTTCTGGAACGGTGCACATTATCACTACGGCCCGCGCAACAAGAACCATCGCATCTACTGGGATCGGACCCTGGTCGAGGATCCGCTCGCGTGGACGCTGGAGCAGTTCGAGAAGGGCAAGCTGCCGGTGATGATCGAGCGCGCCGGGTATCCGGGCGTGGCGGCGGATCTCGACGTCGAGAAGATCGCCGCGGTGTTTCCGGAGATGAAGAAGCAGGCGCTCGCTATGTGGGAGGAAGGGCAGCGGCTGACCGGTCATCCCGGGCTGCCGCTGGAGCCCACTCCGAACCTCGCGGCCGCCGAATAGCACCTGAAGAGGAAGAAGGTCGTCGGAGGGGTTAGCGGACGCAGCAGCCGCTAACCCCTTTCGTTTACCCAGACTTCACCCCAGGAAGTCAGAGGGCTCAAGGTGCTCGCAAGGCCTTGAGCAGCCCCTTTGCCGAGACGAGGTCGGTGGTGTCGAATCCCTCCGTGAAGCGCTCGTAGACAGCGGTCAGCAGCTTCCGCGCCTCGCTCGGCTTGCGCTGTCGTTGCCGCAGGCGCGCGAGACTCATCGTGGTCCGCAGCTCCCAAAACAGCGCGGCCTGACGACCCGCCCACTCGAGCGACTGCCGGAAGTGATCCTCGGCCACCGGGGCCGCGTTCGGCGCGTCGTGCAGTAGCACGAGCTCGCCTTTCAGACGCAAGAGTTCGGCGACGATCCAACGCTCATCGGTCCTGTCCAGTCGGGCGAGCGCCTCGTCGACGACGGCGATACCCCGGACCGCCTGGCCGGCGCCGGCGAAGCCTTCCGCCAGCGCGGCGAGAAACGCCGTGTCGTACTGCACGTACCGGGCACGGCGCAGCTCGTCGACGGCGGCGGTCAACAGCGGCACGCCGGTGTCGAATTCGCGGCGCTTGATGAGCAGCATGCCCTTGAAGCACCGCCCGTACGACTGCCACACCTCCGCACCCTGCTGTGCGGCATGGTGCGCCAGCATCGCCGTGTAGCGATCCCCCGCGGCCAGGTCGCCGATGGCGATCGCAACTGGACAGGCCGCCTGTGCCAGCACATTGCAGAGCGACAGCGCGTGCTGGACGGCGAGGGCGTCGTCGACGCCTCGCTTGACGGTCCGCATCGCCTGGTCGGCGAACCCCTGCAGCCAGAGGATCCTCGACAGCGTGACCCGTGCCACGGCTCGCTGCTCGAACTGAAAGCGCACGAGGTCCGAGCCGCCGGGGAGAGACTCATAGCGCTCCAGCATGCGCTCGGTGTAGCCGCGCGCCGGCGTCTGCTCCCCGAGGAAGTGGAGGGCGACCCCCATCAGCCGCTCGCCGATGAGCAGGTCGGCAGGATTGCCCGCCTTCGTCGCGACCGCGCGAAACCTCTCGGCCAGCTGCACTCCCTCGCGCGGGTGTCCGGTGTACACGTGATTGCACCAGAGTCCATACAACGCACGCAGCTGATGGTCGGTATCCGCGAGGCTCTCGGCCAGTCGCAACGCGGCCATCCAGGCCGCATCCGTCCCAGGCTCCGGCCCCGTTGAGCCCATCAGCGACCAGCCGAGCGCTGCCTGCAACTGCATCTCGGCACGCGTATCGTGCCCGGGCGTGGCGGCGAGCCTCGATAGCGCGCGCTCGACCCGTGTACAACACTCGCCGAGCAGTGAACGCTGAACCCAGAGCGGCACCGCGGCGATCGTCAGCGCGACACCGAGGGCTGCGTCTCCGCCGGAGGCGAACGCCCAATCGAGCGCCGCCCGCACATCATCGATTGCCGGCCCGTATGTGACGAGCCACTCGGCGGTCGGCTGGGCCTGCCACTCTGCGTGCGCGCGTTCGAAGAGATCACGGTGGTACTCGGCATGGCGCCGTGCGCAACGCTCGACCTCGCCGCTCTCGGCCAGCTTCTCGCTGGCGTACGCGCGCGTCGTTTCGAGCAGCCGATACGAGGTGCCGGCGCCGCCGAGATCGACCGCGATCAGCGACTTGGCGACGAGGTTCGCCATGCACTCCACCACGTCGCCGTCGGCGAGCTCCGGGCCCGCCGCGATCGCGGCGGCTGCCTGGAGCGAAAAACTGCCGGCCATGACCGCGAGGCGCCGCAGGAGAACACGGTCTGGCCCGGCGAGGAGGTCGTGACTCCAGTCCAGGGTGGCCCGCAACGTTTGCTGGCGCGGAAGGACGGTGCGGCTGCCGCCCGTGAGGAGGCGGAAGCGGTCGTTCAGCTTTGACGCCACGCCGTCCACACCGAACGCGGCGATCCGCGCGGCAGCGAGCTCGATCGCGAGCGGGAGTCCGTCGAGACGCCGGCAGATCGCCACCGCGGCCGGCGCGACCCGACGGTCGAGCACGAACCGTGGCTCGGCCGCCTGGGCGCGGGCGACGAAGAGCTCGACCGCCCCGTAGCGCAGCACCTCGTCGACATCCACGGTCTCTTGGTCCGGCACTTCGAGCGACGGGACGCGGTAGACGGACTCCCCGACCGTGCGGAGCGGCTCACGGCTGGTGGCGACGACGCACACTCCGGGGCCGGCGCGCAGCAGCGCCTCGGCCATGTGCGCGGCCGCCTCGATCAGGTGCTCGCAGTTGTCCAGCACGACGAGTACCTGCCGCCCGGCGAGCGCGGCGACCACGTTCTCGACCGAGGCGGTCCCGCCCGCGAGCCTGAGCGTGAGCGCACTGGCGACGGTGCCCGGCACGAGCTGCGGGTCGGTGAGCGGCCCCAGCTCGACCAGCCCGACGCCGTCGGCGAAGTTGGGCAGCAGCCGACGCGCGACCTCGAGCGCCAGCCGGGTCTTTCCGATGCCTCCGATGCCGATCAGGGTCAACGAGCGCCGGCTCGTGACGACGGCCATGACGTCGCGGACGCATTCATCACGACCGATCAACGCGGAGACGGGCTCGGGCAGGCTCGACAGCGGCGCCGGCGGTGGGCGCCGCGCGCGGCTACGGATCTCCCCGGTGAATTGATAGCCGCGCCCCGCCAGCGTGCGAATCAGATCACGATCCGCGCCGAATGCCTTGCGAAGCGTGGAGATCTGGAACTGGAGGTTGTTCTCTTCGACGATCCGGTCCGGCCACACCCGGCGCATCAGCTCGTCCTTGCTGACGACCGTGCCGCCGGCGTCGATCAGGACGAGCAGCGCGTCGAAGGCGCGACTGCCGAGCGCGATGGGGGCGCCGTCGACCGTGAGCTCGCGGCGATGCGGCACCACCTTGAAACGGCCGAACTCCACGACCGCCAAAGGATCGCGCTCGGCGTCCACGGCAGCGATTTTACCGCACGGCCTCAGGGATCCTCAGGACGTCTCAGGCCGCGGCAAAGACTGCTCAGGCCGGAATCCGTACTTTACGCATCATGGATGCACACCCCATCGCGCAGGAGACGATCATGGACCTCACAGCGAGAACGATTCTCTCGGCGAACAGCACTGGCGCGCCGTATATCGCAGGCAACTTCGCGCCCCTCAAGAGCGAGGTCACGGCCTTCGATTTGGAGGTGATCGGCCGTGTCCCCGAGGAACTGGCCGGTCGCTTTCTCCGGATCGGTCCCAATCCGGCCGATGAGCCGGACCTGGTGCGCCTGGTGCGCTATCACTGGTTTGCGGGCACCGGCATGGCGCACGGCCTGCGGTTGCGCGGTGGCAAGGCGGAATGGTTCCGCAGTCGCTTCGTCATCGATCGCGACGCCGCCAGGGCGCTGAACCGCCAGCCGATCCCGGGGCCGGGCGAAGGCAGGCGAGACGGCAACGTCAATACCAACCTGATGAACGTCGGCGGAAAGCTGTGCGCCGCCGTCGAGGCGGGCAGCATCCCGGTCGAGCTCGATTACGAGCTGCAGAGCGTCCGGCGGACCGATTTCCAGGGCACGCTCGAAGCCGGGTTCACAGGCCATCCCAAGCTCGATCCGATCACGGGTGAGCAGCACGCGTTGGCCTACGAACCGTTCCAGCCGGTACGTTACATCTCGGTCGACCGCGACGGGCGCGCCACGACCAGGGCGCGGATCGACTTGCCGCACATTCCCCTCATCCACGACATGGCGTTCACGCAGTCCTACGTCATCGTTCCCGACTTCCCGGTGACGTTTCAGCCGGAGCACTCCCACACGACTTTCCCGTGGCTGTGGGATGATCGCCGGGACTCACGCATCGGCCTGCTCCCGCGCAACGGCGATGCCTCGCGCATCCAGTGGTTCGAAGCACCGCGCTGCTTCGCCTTCCACTTCGCCAACGCCTACGACGACGGCGACCTCACCATCATCGACCTTCCCAAGCATCGGCGCATGTTCCTGACCGATCAGAACGGCCCCAATGAAGGCGCGCCCATCCTGGTGCGCTGGACGCTCCATCGCCCGTCCGGGCGATTGACCGAGACGGTGCTGGACGACCGCGGCAATGAGTTTCCGCGGATCAATGGGCGTCACGGCGGGCAAGCCTATCGCTACATCTACACGGCGCACTGGGGCGATGACGTGGTCTTCGGCCCGGCGATGAAGCAAGACCTGCAACGCCAGACGACCGAGGTCCATGACTACGGTCGGGGCCGGATGACATCGGAGCCGGTCCTCGTGCGGAAGCCTGGCGCCGTCGCCGAGGACGAAGGTTGGATCCTGTCCTACGTCTACGACGCCGAACGCGACCTCAGCGACGTTGTCATCCTCGACGCCCAGGACTTCGCCGGCGATCCGATCGCGACGATTCGTTTGCCGGTTCGCGTGCCGTTCGGCTTCCACGGCGGCTGGGCCCCCGATGTGAATCCCGCATCGGTCGTCGCCTGAGGAGGTTCACATGGCGACGTTCAACACCCGCGACGACGTCACGATCTACTACAAGGACTGGGGCCGGCGCGACGGCGAAGTCGTCATCCTGACC
>JBOGIQ010000384.1:0-5322 GCA_050742535.1 Vicinamibacterales bacterium
GCACTCCTCCGTGCGGCACTCCTCCGTACGGACCAGAACGTCACCGCATATTCGTCGGCACCGGAACCGGTGTTCAGGCGCCGCCGGGCTTGGGTTCGAACGGAATTTCGATTTCCGAGTAGCTACCCGGCGTCGCGGACGCCACGGCGCCGGCGATGCCGTCGGCATGCTGGCGAACACGGGACCACTTGGTACTGCCGGTCAGCACGACCAAGGCGATGCGGCGCACTCGCAAATTCTGCTGGTACCGTATCCGTCGATCCGTCGTGAGCAGCACTTCGAAGCCTGCTTCCTCGGCGGCGTCCAAGAGTGCGCCGTTGCTGAGCGTGTCCCAGCCCTTGCCTTGTGCGGTGTGGACGGTATGCCCAGGAAGCGTGCGAATCAGCCCCTTCGGCGTCCCGTGGTCAAAGAGGACGAGCACCGGTGGGAACGCCGGAACGCAGACTCTCGGCGACGAACTCCAGGACAGCCTCGACCTGCTCGCGCGTCACGTCGAACTGCTCGATGACTTCGTCGACGCTCAGATCTTCAAGGTTCTCGATGACAGTAGCTACGGGCAGACGAGTGCCCTTGAACACCCAGGCGCCGCTCACCTTGCCAGGGATGCTCTCGACGGCCGGGCACTGGGACCAGTCAAGCGCCGCCATGAACCTGCCTCCTCGCTCCAGATTACGGCAAATTGCCGCGCCGGTCACCTCGGCTCAAGCCGCGGCCCCGAGCGCCTCAACCTGCCTGAGCCACCCGTCCAGCTGGTTCCAACTGACGAAAATGCGGCTCACCAACCCTCATTCATTCGGGTTGGTTTCACCACGACGGCTTCCGTCACGTCGCATCGCGCTGACGCGCTCGCCTGACGTGGGCGATTCCTTCGCGGCTCACCATCTCTTCATCAGCACTCTCGTACGGCGCCAAGTAGTTGAGAAGTGGTGCCGTGATGGCGGTTCGATTGAATCGAATTCCGTCGTACGCGATCCCCTCCGGGAAAAACAGCTGCTGCAGCCGCTGCTTGTAGTCGAGCGACGCCTGCACCCACGGGTCTGATTCGCGCAGAACGCGCTCTGCGAAGCCGAGGATGCCTTCTACGTCCATCTCTTCGAGGCTCGGCGGCAGATCCCGGATCCGCACTCGGAATCAGGTGTGACAACTATCGAGATCGTCAGTCTGCACGTAGCACGACCAGGGGATCAACGCGTGCCGCGCGCACCGCGGGGAACACACTGGCCGTGGCCGCTACGCCAAGTAGCAGCCCCGCTACTATGGCGAACGTCATCGGATCGAGCGGTGTGACGTCAAAGAGCAGGATCGTCAATACACGCGTGAAGAACACTGCCGCGATGATGCCCACCACCATGCCCGCGCCAGCTACGGCGAGCCCTTCGGCCACGAAGCGTCGCAGAATGCGGCTCGCTGTGGCTCCGAACGCGATGCGGACGCCCACCTCACGCATCCGTTGGGTCGAGGCATACGCGATGAGCCCATAGAGGCCGATAACCGCGAGACTGATCGCAAGACCCGCGAACGTCGCAACGAGGCTTGCGACCAGCCGAGGCAGGTCGAGGTCCCGCGCAATGACGGCGTCCATCGGCTCGAACGTGATGAACGTGACGCCCGCATCGATGGCGCGTATCGTGTTCTCCAGATCGCGAGCAAGCGCGCCGTCGAGACGCGCCGCCTTTATCGACCAGGTCATGGGAAACACACCATGGGTTCCGCGAACTGAAGTCGCCGACGCCTGCCCAGCTGGCACGAACATCGTCGGGGCTGTCGGCGCGCCGAGTGCGGTGAGTCCCTGCGTCCAGCCAGAGCCGGATCGCGCCTTAACATCGGCGACGACGCCGACGATTTGCCGCGGCACGTCTTGAAAACCCGAAGCCAAGCTAATCGTTTCGCGCGTCGCATCGACGCGGCCGAAGTACGCCCGTGCGAATGCCTCGTTCACGATTGCGACGGGCGTACTCCCGGATCGGTCCCGACCATCGAACAGTCGGCCTGCAAGCAAGGGAGTCTCGAACACGGTGAAGTAATCGGCGCTCACGTATCGCCAATCGATGGAGCGAACTTCGCTGATCCGCCCCTCAATCGGCGGCTCGAGCGCAAAGTTGATCCCGCGGTCAACGGGAACACCGTTGCTGGCTGCTACCGCCGATACGCCACGGACAGCACGAATGCGACTCAAACCCCGCTCCAGAAGTGTCTCCAGCTCGGCGCCATCGTCCACCGCGCGCTGTAGCGACATTCGTCCCACAATGACATTGGCGGGGTTGAAGCCGAGCTCCGCACTGTGCAGGTTGTACAGTGTGCGGAGCAGTAAGCCCGCTCCTACGAGCAGCACGACGGCAAGAGCGAGTTCACCGCCCGCAAGAGTGCGCCGTAGCCATACAGTCCGGCGGCTGCTGGTCGTCGTTGTACTCGCGTCAAGCGCTGGGCGGAGATCGACACGAGATGACGCTACCGCCGGGGCGACGCCGAAGATCACGCTACACGCGACGGCCGTCGCAAGTGCGAAGACAAACACGCGCCACTCAACGTAGGCTGTCTCGCCGGAGAGCATCTGCCGCGCCGCATCCTCCGAGACGAGGCCAAATAGGAGTTGAGTACCCGCGACCGCGACCATGAGACCCAAGAGCGCCCCGCTGATCGCGAGTAGCGCAGACTCCGCCAAGACTTGTCGAACGAGCCGAAAGGGACTGCCTCCAAGCGCGGCACGCGTGACGAGTTCACGGCGCCGCCCGAGCGCCCGCGTCAGCTGCAAGCTGGCGACGTTCAGGCACGCAATGAGGAGCAAGAAGACAACTGCGCCGAGGAGCATCAGCAGTGGCTGGCGGACATTGACGCCGAGGACTTGGCGCAACGGCAACCATCCGGTCGCCGCCAACCGATTGGCGTTGTATCGCGGAAACTCACGACGAATGTCGGGGCGCAGAGCGTTGAATTCGGCTTTAGCTTGCGCTGCCGTGGCGCCTTCACGTAACCGACCAACGATCCGGTAGTTCTGGGTGTTGTCTGTCGCAGTCGTTCTCAGGGGCGTCCATACTTCCGCGTCGGGAATGCTGCGGAAAGCCGCGGGCATGATGCCAACGATCGTGTGCGGAACCCCTCCAAGCTGAATCGTTTCACCCAACACGTCGGCGCGGCCACCGTACGCGCGTCGCCAGAGGGCCTCCGAAACGACGACCGCATCCGGTCCGCGTGGCTGATCCTCACCACGCGAAAAACCTCGCCCGAACAGCGGGGCCACGCCGAGCGCATCGAAGTAACCTTCAGATACGCGCAACGCGTCAACGTAAGTCACGTAATCGCCGGCGACGAGATTCCATCCGTTGCTGACTCGTTGTGCCGCCAGGTGCTCGAACGCACTAAGCCGTTCGCGCACGTAGAGGAAGAGTTGTCCCGTTTGCGAGCCGCCGTCCGGCGTAGCGAGGACCAATAGCTGATCCGGCTCGGGATACGGCGGTGGTTTCAACAGCGCGGCATTGACGACCGTGAAGATTGCGGACGTGGCACCGATGCCTAACGCTAGCGTCAGAAGCGCCGCGACCGTGAAGCCGGGCGTGCGGCGGAGCGATCGCGCCGCGTATCGGACGTCCTGCCAGATCGTCTCAAGCATCGCTATATCTCCGTCGGGTTGTGAACTCGGCTGGCCGGAGCCCCAATTGTCAAGGAGTATGCCTGAAGCATAGGTGAGGTAAGTACATACCCTTCTGTCACTTGCGTCAGCTACGCTCAGTCGCGACCGTGCGGGGCTGTTCGGTCGTGGGACGAGACTGTCCCCGAATGGGCACTGCGGTCGGTCGTCGGATAGGATCAACTCGGGATAAAGCTGCAAGCCGCACGAGCGGCAGTTGAAGTCGTTGTCATCGACTCAGCGCAGCACCCTACGCCCAACTGATGTGACCACGGCCGCCATCGCTTGGTCCGTCTGGCGTTGGGCGCTCCGCCGACTCGATCACTAACCTGTTCATCGGCGCCTGTCGCGGTTCGAGGCGCAAACCGAGTTGTTCCTGAATGGCGGTGAACAACGAAGCGCCAACCGCCGGATCGGGTACGTCAACCGGCGTGAATGTCAGATCGAGATCAAAGGCACCGGTCAGCCCTGTCGCATCCACCACGGGTCGCCCGGCTGCGGGAGCAAGTAAGCGGACAAGCTCGGTGAGCCGGACGCGAGTTCCCCGGAACCGGCCTCGCAGGCGGCTCAGGCCGCATACCGGCGAATCCGGCGCCCGCCGCGCGCCGGTAGCCTTGAATGCCGCCGCCAATGCCGCACAGCCGGCGGTCGAAGGGCGCATCTGGGGGGACCCAGACCTCAGGTCGGCTCGTGCGACAACAAGCGCGTAAGCCGAACGTCACGCACCTCCCGGCGCGACCTCATCGGAGATCGGCGGGCCTTGCCGATGATGTCCCATCTTTCCGAGTCGACCCACGACGGCAGCCGCTCACCAAACACCAGCTCATGGGGCTGCACGTCGAACACGACTCGAAGCAGGTCGGCAAGCCTCGTGTTCGTCACGACGAACTGCCCGCTCGGTTGGACGTCCGATTGGTCTTCGACGTTTGTGTTGCCGGAGGGGTGGATGCCACCCCGGAGACCCAACTCTTAATTCTTTAATTGACAACACCGCCGGTCCGGCGTTACAGTGCCTCCTGTAACTTTTAATTCTTTAAGATTACAAATGGCTCGCACCAAATCCCCCGCCCTGACCGACGCCGAAGCCCGTGTCATGGCCGTCCTCTGGGAGCGTCCCGCCGCCACCGTGTCGGATGTGGTCGGCGCCCTGAAGAAACGGCCGGTGACCTACAGCACCGTGCAGACGATCCTGCGAATCCTCGAGACGAAGGGCTACGTGGCCCACGACAAGGTCGCGCGCGCGTTCGTCTACCGGCCGCTTGTCGATCAGGCGCAGGCGCGCCGGCGCGCCCTGCGGCATCTCGCCCGCCGGCTTTTCGACGGCTCGCCCACCTTGCTCGTGTCGAACGTACTCGAGGACGAGACGATCGACGCGGCCGAGCTGAAGCGCCTGAAGGAACTGATCGAACACGCATAGGAGACGCCCGTGGACGCAGTGTTGAACTGGCTATGGCAGGGTGGCGTGGTGGCGATCGTGGCAGCGGGAACGCTGCACCTTCTCGATCGCGCCCGCGCCGCCGTTCGCTGCCTCGTCTGCTGGGCCGCACTGCTCGTGGTCGTTGTGCTGCCTCTGGTTTCCCTCGCCATGGCTGCCGCGTCACCAGTTGCTCCAGCGGCCTCCAACGCCGCAAGGATCCTCACGGTTCCCGCTGCGTGGTGGACCTCGAGCGCGCTGATCGCGGGGGCCTGGGCGCTCT
>JBOGIQ010000385.1:0-5298 GCA_050742535.1 Vicinamibacterales bacterium
GTAGAGGATGGTGCGCTTCGGGGCGCTCGTGCCGGCGCCGGCCTTCGAGCCGACTTTCCGGACGTAATCCTTGGTCTCCCGATACGGCGGAACGCCGTCATATCGGTCGACGGCGCCGGGCCCGGCGTTGTAGGCCGCGAGCGCAAGCTGTTCGCTGCCGAACTTGTCGAGTAGCTGACGGAGATAGGCGGTGCCGCCGCGGATGTTCTCCTCCGGGTCGTAGGCATTGAGGACGCCGAGCGACCGTGCGGTGTCCGGCATCAGCTGCATCAGACCCATCGCTCCCTTTGGCGATGTCGCGCGCGGATCGAAGCCGGATTCCACCTGGATCACCGCGCGGACGAGCTCAGGACGCAGCGACTGCTTGTGCGAGTGTTCCTGGACCAGCGCTTCGAACATCTCTGCGTTGCGCGGCAGCCCCTCGGTCGTCGTGCGGTACGCAGGCGCGCCGGGCACCTGAAAGACTTGAGTCGGGCGATCCACGCGCTTGCTGGACAGCACCGTCGTACCGCTCGCGTCGCGGGCGATGAAAATCTGTGCAGCGGACGGCGAGGGGAAGACGGCGGTGACGAAGCTCGCGAGCAAGAGCGGTCGAATGATGGATGACATTCCGTGCGAATTCGAGCTTCAGGGCGCACTTCGAGCGCGCGCGGAAGCTCTGCACGGAGTTATCGGTATCTGGATGGGCGGACCGTAGAGTCCGGCTTCAGCCGGATTGGCCCGTAGAGTCCGGCTTCAGCCGGATTGGCCCGTAGAGTCCGGCTTCAGCCGGATTCGCCGCCGCGTCCGGCAGCGGTGGGGACCGCTGCCGGTCACTGCGATCCGCCCGCTAGCGGCAGGCGGGATGCTGACAATCGCACCGGAGCTCGATCTTGTCTCCGGCCTGTTTGCAATGCTCGCTGCAGTACTTTCCGTGGGGTCCGTGTGGTTCGACGATGCACTCACAGGAGGGGTGCGCACACTTCGCTGCTGATGCGGCCATTGGATAATCCTTCCCGCTGTCCGCCTTCGCGAGATCGCGTCGGCGGGACGAGTCCCCGTAGGCGCAATCTACGCTTCCGCGATGCCGCGCACAAGCCCGGCCGCAATCGACTATCGGAATGGTGTACAACTCCAGCTCAACAAGGACATCAATGGGAACGTGGACACAATGGCTGCGGCAGCCGCAGCGCGTCTGGCTGCGCCGCGCGGCCTTTCAGATTCATTTGTGGGTCGGCCTCTTCATCGGCCTCTACGTCGTGGTGTTGAGCCTGACGGGCAGCCTGCTGGTCTACCGCAACGAGCTGGACCGTTATCTGGCGACGCCGCACGCCGTCTTCGACGAGAACGCGCCGGCGATGAACGCCGACGAGCTGCGAACGGCGGCTCAGAAGGCCTATCCCGGCTGGCAGGTCACCGATGTGGCCGAAGGCCGCACGGTGCGGCGCCCTCCGCGAGCCGGCGGACCTGGCGGCGGCCGCGGAGGACGCGGCCGCGGTAATCGCCTTCCTGACCCGACGGCGACGATCACGGTCGAGCGCGACGGCGAGAAGAAGGAGCGGCTGTTCAATCCCTACAACGGTCAGGACCTCGGCGATAACACGACGCGCGGGCAGTTCTTCATCATGTGGACCGTGCGTCTCCACGACGAGCTCCTGATGGACCGCCCCGACGGCCCATGGTGGAACGGGCTTCTGAGCCTCGTGTTCACCGTGCTGGTGCTGACCGGTGCGGTCGTCTGGTGGCCAGGCGTGACCCGCTGGAAGCGCAGCCTGGGCATCAAGTGGAGCGCCGGGTGGAGGCGCGTGAACTGGGACCTGCACAGCGCGCTCGGGTTCTGGCTGTTCCTGTTCATGCTGATGTGGGGCGTCTCCGGCTGGTATCTCGGCATGCCGGAGCCGCTAACCAACTTCGTGGAGCGATATTCGGATCCGAATGGCGTGTACGGCGAGCGCCCCGGCGACGTCGTACTGATGTGGCTGTCGCGTCTGCACTTCGGCCGCTGGCGTGATCCCGGCTGGGGCCCATGGCTGAAGGCCGCCTGGGCGGTGGTCGGCCTGGTGCCGGCGATCATGCTCGTGACGGGCGTCATCATGTGGTGGAACAGAAAAATCCGCCACCGCGCGGCTCGCAATGCGCCGGAACCGGCTCAGGTGTAAATCATCGATGAATGATGAACGATGATTGATGATTTGAATTGGTTCATTGATTATTTGTTCATTGGAGAAGGTGATTCAGTCATTGGGTTATTGGTTGTCGCGGCGGCGTCGTCGTTTTGCGGTGCGGTGGGCGGCTCCAAAGATGCGCGCCAGTTCGTCGGCCTCTTTCGACCAGCGCGCTGCGGATGCCGTTGTTATTCATTCGCGTGAGCCAATAGACGGATTCGTCCGCTTCCTCCGACACGGTTCCAATCTTCGAGGAAGTCGGCGTGTGAGTCCGCGAAGGCATCGGTCCGGGCCTGGAGATCGTCGGCGGCGCTCACGACCGGGCAATGAGCAATCCGCTCGCCGGTCGCGCCGAGCTCGCAACGGCGTCCGATTTTCCAATGAATCGATGCGGATCACCCAATGACGACATCATCGATTCGCAATTAGTTCCTCAAATCATCCGTTCATAATTCGCAAATTCCTCGTACAGACAAAAACCCACTTTTCGAGCGTCTGTAGGAATGACGCATGGCTGACCGGCCCGGTGAGACCGCGAGTGCGCGCGCGGGCCGGGTGTACGACGAGCTCGGGGCAGGTCTGTATCGCTACGCCGTGATGCTGCTCGCCGACGCATCCGCCGCGGAGGACGCGATACAGCAGGTGTTCGCGACGTTGTTGCGGAACAACGGTTCCATCGACAACGAGGCTCACTACCTGCGCCGGGCGGTTCGGAACGAGTGCTACTCGATGCTCCGGGGCCGCCTCCGCCGCAGCGAAGAACCGGTGCGGCCGATGCTCGAAGCGGTCGCTCCCGGCGCCGTCGATCATGCCGAGCGGTTGGCGCTCGAGGGCGCGATTCGGCAGCTGCCGCCGGAGCAGAGGGAAGTGGTGCATCTGCACGTGTTCGAGGGCTGGACGTTTCAGGAAGTGGCTGACACCTCCGGGGAGTCGATCAACACCATCGCGTCGCGGTATCGCTACGCGCTGATGCGGCTCCGCGACACGTTGGCATCACGGTGACTGACATGGACGACGACAAGGTTCGGGAGCTACTCGCTCGTTATCAGCCGGTACCGCCGTCGTCCGACCTTCGTGAGCACGCGCTTGGCGCAGCAACGCATCCGACGCCGGCCTGGCCATGGGCAGCCGCGGCCGCGGCGTTGCTGGCCGCGACTGTTGGTTTACACGCTGCCACGAATCGCGCGATCGCGGCCGTTACCCCGCCGGCGGCCCGGCTTTCGGTGGACGCGTTGGCAACGGCGATGGGCGGAACCGAAGACGCGCGGCAGGCAGCGGAGTTGATTGTGACGGAGCAATGGATCCGAGATGTTCTGGATCAGCGCGACGTGAACAACGAGTTAGAGGAGCTGATCGATGCATCCCGATGAACCACGTTCAGCGCCACGCGTGCGGCCCTGGATCAAGAAGCTGGCGGTTCTCGTCCTTCCCGTCCTGTTGGTGATTCTCGGCATCACAGCGTGGGATTACATCGAAATGGGTCGGCTGACCAGGGAGATCGAGTCGATTCGGGTGAAAGGCGAGCCTACAAACGGCATTGCGCTTGTCGATCCACGGTATGGCCAGGCCGACAACGCCGAATACCGATATGCAGCGGCCGCGATCTTGACGACGTCTCCGACGGTGTACTCCACAATCGGCGGCGCCGAACGCGGCGGCGGGACGGCGATGCAAACCTACGCGCGGTTTGCGTCGATCAGGCAGTGGCTTGCCGGCGCCTCTTCAGCACCGTCGTTGGATGGCTTCCAGGCGGTGACAGAGGCGGTGATATCGGAATGGCAAGAGGCTTTTTCGCTGGTCGATAAGGCCGCCGGCTCGCCGTACCGCGGTGTGCTTCCCGGCGGTGAGTACAGCTATCGAGTCGCGGGCCTGTGGAACATGCTGCGGCTGTTGTCTGCTCGGACAATCGGGCTCGCCGTGAGCGGCGACGGAGATGCTGCGGTGAATTCCGCCATCAGCGCGATCAAGTTGCGACGTGCCATCCGACCAAGCCAGCGCATGTTTCCCACGACGATGCACGAAGTACCCGCGCTGCTCAGCCTGTCGAAACCTTCGGAGGACGCGCTTATCCGGTTGCAGAGGACCCTGGTTGACGAAGAGGACGCCGACGGCCCGACACGTGATTTCCTGGCTGCGCGCGCACAGGTTCTCGACATTCTGTGGCGCCAGGTGTACGGCGTGGGCTCAGGGAGGCTCCTGCCACGTCCGTTTCCCTGGGAGCTTTTCCCGTCTCCGTGGATGCGTCCGCTGTACACGCACCGGATCATCAATTCGCTTCGCGCTTGGTCGCAGCTCAGCGCGATTGCGCATAAGCCATGGCCGGACCGGGCCGCCCTGGCTGCCGAACCTCTCGCACGGTACTCGGCCGATCTGAGGCTCAATGGCCCAGTGATCGGCACTGGCTTTGCCGCGATGTGGTTCAATCAGGCGCTGCAACCCGACACACTCATCTACGATCGCTGCTCCAGGATTGCTGTTGCCATCGAGCGATACCGGCGTGCGCATGGGGACGCTGTTCCTGCCGCATTGTCGGACCTGGTACCCACGTACCTGACCGACATTCCCGAGGATCCGATTACCGGCAAGCCGTTGCGCTATCGCGCTGCTCCCGACGCGTACATCGTTTACAGCGTAGGGCCGGACGGACAAGACGACGGTGGGAATCTGCTGCGACAGGCTTCCCGAACACACAAGGGGCCGGGAACGATATGGGACCCGAGTGCCGACAGAGGGATCCGCGTCTTGATCCGGAAATAGAACTGGCACCCCTGAAGGGGTGCCCTACGAGTGGTTGATCTGAAGGGGTGCCCTACGAGGAGGAAAGCATCTTCTCGACGAGGGTCCGGCTCGCCGCGAGAAGATCCTTGATCTTGCTCGCATCCTTGCCGCCCGCTTCGGCGAAGTCGGGCCTGCCGCCACCGCCGCCGCCAACGATCGGCGCCAGCTGCTTGACGACCTGACCCGCCGGGATTCTTTTCGTCAGATCGGGCGTAACGCCGACGACGATGGAGACCTTGCCGTCGGAGGGCGAGGCCAGAACGACAACCCCGCTTTTGATTTTGTCGCGCTGCTTGTCGACGAGCGCGCGCAGGCCGTCCTTGTCCAGACCTGCGACCTCGCGTGCCACGAGCTTGATCCCGGCAACATCCACCGC
>JBOGIQ010000386.1:0-5287 GCA_050742535.1 Vicinamibacterales bacterium
GATGGCGCTCTGATTTCGATCTTAGCGCTGTAGGTTCTTGCCCCGTCATTCCGTACGAGGGGAAAAGGCCCACGCCTGAGGCTTCATGTCCCCTACATCGAGAATCGCCACTCCCGCTCGCTGTTCATGAGTCCCGCCGGTCATGGCGATGTGTTGTGGCGAACCGTTCTCCTAGGATCTTCGTAAGGGAGCTTGTGGCCACGATCGGCCACCACGATCGGGGAGTCTCTGTGAGGTTCGACTCACTCTTCCAAGACCTCCGCTATGCGGTACGGACCCTCCGGCGGGCGCCATCGTTGGCCGCGACGGTCGCGGCGACCATGGGACTAGGCCTCGGACTGTTGGGCTCCGCCTTCACTCTCCTCAATGCGTACCTCCTCAAGCCCATCGACCTACCCGACCCGCATGCGTTATACGCGCTGAGCTGGGACACTGACATCACGCAAGGCCGGCGGTTCCGCATCGCGGACTACGAGGCGCTACAACGGGAGGCACAACACTTCTCCCGACTGGCGGCCGCTCAAGATGTCTTGGTTACGCAGAACGCTGTCACCACACCCGGACTGCTCGTGACCGGCAACTACTTCGAGCTGCTTGGGGCGCGGCCGGCCCTTGGCCGATTGCTGAGGCCGGACGACGCGACAGCCCGCGGTGGCGTGGCAGTCGTCGTACTCTCGCACCAGACGTGGCGTTCCCGGTACGGCTCGAATCCAGCCATCGTCGGCGAACGAATTTCGCTGGGACGTCAGCGCTTCGAGGTTGTCGGCGTGGCGGAGCCGCAGGCACGTCTGTCCGGCCAGGAATTCGTGACCTTCTGGGCGCCCCTGACAATGGCCGGCGCGTTTCCAGGGGTCGACCCAATGTCCGAGCCAGACGCCGCGTCGCTCGTCGTCGTCGGGCGCCTGCGACAGGACGTGACCGCAGCGTCGGTGCGTGCATGGTTCGAGGTGTGGCTGCGCCAGCGTTTTCCCCCACCGTCCGATGCGCAGCCAGTGGCCGTGCACCTCGACTCGCTCGCCACGCGCATCCCCCTCGACGGGATGATGCTGACCTTGTTCGTGTTTATCATGTCGGCGTTCGGCCTGGTGCTCCTGGTCGCCTGCGCCAACGTTACGAACCTGATGCTGGCGCGCGCGTTGGCACGACAGCCGGAAATTGCCGTACGTTTGGCGCTTGGTGCGAGCCGGTGGCGTGTGGCGCGGCAGTTGATCGTGGAGAGTTTGGTACTCGCCGTTCCGGCAGCCGCGATGGGGCTCGCCCTCGTCAGCGTCATGGCTCGCGTGTTTCCATCCGTCGTCCTCGCCACGTTTCCCGCCGGCATACTGCCGGTCGAGAACGTACTGGTGCCGCTCGATCCCGACGTGCGCGTCATGGCGTTTCTCGCCGCGGCGGCTGTTGTGTGCGCGGTGCTCATCACGCTCGCCCCCACCGGGCGCCTCGCGGGAGTGCGCTTGGCTCGCGCGTCGCGGGGCGAAGCGTCTGCTGACGTGCGTGGTTCCCGTCTGCGATCGGGTCTCGTGGCGATGCAGGTCGGCGCATGCGTCCTGTTCCTCGTCGGAGCGGCGGGATTGCTCGATGAGTCGTCGCGTCTCGCCAATCCGCAGCCCAATCTCAGTTATGAGCGGGTGTCGCTGATCAACATCGACCCGATGGTGCGAGCTGAAGTCGCCACACGCCTTGCGTCCGACGCGGCGGTCGAGCAGGTCGCCGTGTCGTCGAAACCTCCGCTGATGGGGGGGCGGCTGCCCACAACCAGAGTGACGGCATCGGCCACGAGCATCGCGCAGAATACCGGCTACACGGTCGTGTCGCCCGAGTACTTCACGCTGTTCGATATTCGAATCGTGCGGGGACGCACGTTCACGCCCGCTGAAGCCGCTGCGGGGGCCTTCGTGGCGCTCGTCAGCGAAGCGACGGCGGCGGCATTGTGGCCGGGGCTCGACCCGCTCGGCCAGACGCTCGACCTAGCCGCGGTCCCCGAGGGACGTGCCGACCGACGACTGCCGCGTGGCCGCGTGAGTGTCATCGGCGTGACGGAGGATGTGACCAACGGCTCGATCTTCGACGGGCTCGATGCCAGCTGTGTCTATTTCCCGACGGACGCGCGGGCCCAGACGGACCTGTCGTTGCTGGTCCGGGCCCGCATCGATGACGTCGAGGTACTGCGATCGGCAGTGACGACCGCCGTAAACGAGATGGCGCCAGAGACTCCATTTGGGGTGATACCGATCCGAACGCTAATCGGCGGCGCCGTATGGATCTTTCAAGCCTTCTCGGTGGCCGCGTCGTTTCTCGGCGTCGTCGGCCTGCTCTTCGCGTACTCGGGGACGCATGCCGTCGTCTCGTTCCTGGTGGCCCAGCGGACACGTGAGTTCGGCGTCCGTATGGCGCTCGGTGCCAGCGCATGGCGGATCGTCCGGGGGATGCTGGTCGAGACGTCCCGCACAGCCTCGATCGGCCTTGCCGCCGGTTTGGCGGTGGCGGCCGGCCTGATACGTCTGTTCAGCGGTGCAGTCGCGATGCCGGACTTCGGTGCCCGTCCCTTCGTGGTCGGCGCCGCGATCGTGCTCGTCGCAACGGCCGTGGCCGCGCTGTCGCCGCTTCGCGCCGCCGCGCGAATCGATCCCGCGCAAGCCCTTCGGGCGGAGTGACCGCGGTGCGATCACGGCGTCGGCACATCGGCGCCACTCGGCGAACACGAATACATCGGCCTCGTTCTAGTTTTAGAGAACTCGAGACCACCGTACACGTCAGTCTGCACAACGGATGAGCCAGGGTCGAAAATCGTCCAGACAAGGCCTGCCACATTTCCCGCATCTGCGCCGGTGACGTTCCTGCGGGCGGCTTGACCGTGATGCCGTAGCGATTGCCGATTGCCCAGCCGGGCAGATTCCGGTACTCGCGGTCTTCGCTCGGCCACGCCTCGGGCAGCGTGTTGCGAATCGAGATGTTTGTGGCGATGAACGTACCGTCCGGCAACCGTCGCGTTTCAGTGACCCACGAGGTCTCGCTGATGCAGGTGCATGCTACCGCCAGCCCCTCAAGCTGGCAAAAACGCTGTGCTGACGCGATCTGCTGCGCATCCTGCTGACGGTTCCTGAGCAGCACTGAACTGCAGCGCGCGCCAGCGACGATTTTTTTCGCACACATTCGCACACAGCCGACCGTGAGACTGCCGCTGACCCTCTGCGGACTCGGGCCGCAGGCCCGGCTCTGAGCTGCTGCGTCGTCTTGAACTGCCCGCGACCGCCTCCGCCTGATCTGAATGTCTCCGTAGGCCGGACAGGAGTAGGATCTCCAGGCCGGAGGAGGCAGTAGATGACGCAGCCGGTGTCGACCTCTGCAGTGCTCAGCGTAGCTCTCGCCGGAATCGTCGCGACACTGACGTTCTTCCCCTCGGGGTTATCTGCGCAATCACCAGCGGGACCTCCGCCGTTGCCGCAGCGTCAGGTTCTCGATCGCTACTGCGCAGCGTGCCATAACGAAAAACTGAAAACTGCCGGCCTCAACCTGGTTCAGACCGACCTGTCGACGCCTGGCGCGTACCCTGAACTGTGGGAGAAGGTTGTCCGCAAGGTGCGTACGGGGGTCATGCCGCCTGCGAACATGGCGCAGCCGTCGGAGGCCGAGCGTCTGACGCTGTTGACATTCCTCGAAACATCGCTTGATGCGGCGTCGGCCGCAAGACCGAATCCAGGGCGCACGGAAACGCTGCGGCGCCTGAATCGAACCGAGTATCAAAACGCGATCCGGGACTTGCTGACCCTCGATATCGACGCCGCCTCGCTTCTGCCGGCCGATGAGAGCGGCCACGGCTTCGATAACGTCACGGTCGGCGACCTTTCGCCGACGCTGTTGAATCGCTACATCAGTGCGGCGCAGAAAATCAGCCGGCTGGCGATGGGGAGCGAGCCGTCGTCCGTGCAGAGCGACACCGTCAGCGTCGCCGCCGATCTCACACAGGAAGATCAGCTTCCAGGAATGCCGATGGGCACGCGAGGCGGGGTCTCAACCCTGCATACGTTCGCTCAGGATGGCGACTACGACGTCCAGATCATGCTGGCGCGCAATCTGGAAGGCGTCGTCAGCGGTTTGCGCGAGCGCCGGACGCACCAGTTGCTGGTGCTCATCGACCGGGAGCCGGTCAAGACGTTCACCGTTCAGAGAACCGCGAACGGCGACGACACAAAGGCCGACAGGGATCTGAAGGTGCGTCTCCCCATAACCGCGGGTCCGCATACCGTGAGTGTCACCTTCGTGCAAGAAGGTTCGTCGCTGATCGACACGCTGCGGCAGCCAACGGAATCGCGTTTCAACGACAGGCGGCATCCGCGGAGCGTACCGGCCGTCGACCAGCTATCGATTACGGGACCGTATGGGCCGCGCGGCGCCGGCGATACGCCGAGCCGCCGCCGGTTGTTCATTTGCAGGCCAACGGGACAGGCCGCCGAGGACGCACAGTGCGCGGCTTCCATCCTGTCGGCGGTGATGCGCCGCGCGTACCGCCGACCGGTTGCGAAGGCCGACGTGGAAGACCCGATGGTTTTCTATCGAAGAGCCCGCGCCAATGGCGATTTCAATGCTGGAATCACGGCGGCGCTGAGCGCGATCCTGGCCAATCCTGAGTTCCTGCTCCGCGTGGAAAGCGACCCCGGGAAGATGCCGGCGAGTGGCGTCTACCGGATAAGCGATCTCGAACTGGCGTCGCGGTTGTCTTTCTTCCTGTGGAGCAGCATCCCGGACGATGAACTGCTGGAGACGGCGATTCGCGGCAAACTGAGCCAGCCGGCAGAGCTCGAGAAGCAAGTGCGGAGGCTGCTCACTGACCGCCGCTCTTTCAACTTCGCAACGAATTTCGCGGGGCAGTGGCTGCGGCTTCGCAATATCGACGTCGTCTCGCCGAACGCGAACCTGTTTCGCGATTTCGACGACAACCTGCGTCAGGCGCTGCGCCAGGAAACGGAGATGTTCTTCGATAGCGTCGTGCGGGAGGATCGAAGCGTCCTCACGTTCATCCGGTCGGACTACACGTTCCTCAACGAGCGCCTCGCCAGGCACTACGGGATTCCCAACGTCTACGGCAGCCGGTTCCGGCGCGTGGTGCTCGCCCCCGAAAGCCGACGCGGAGGGCTGCTGCGGCAGGGCAGCGTGCTGTCCATCACGTCGTACGCGACGCGGACGTCGCCCGTTCTTCGCGGGGTACTGGTGCTGGGCAACATGCTGGGTGCGCCACCGCCGTCTCCGCCTCCGAATGTGCCCGCGCTGGACGAGAGCGCGATGTCCGCCA
>JBOGIQ010000387.1:0-5222 GCA_050742535.1 Vicinamibacterales bacterium
TCGATGCCGCGAATCAACCGCACCGGACCTTCGTAGACACCGGCACTCACGGCGAATCCCTTGAGCGGCACGTTCTGAACCGCCTGAACCGCCTGAACCTTCTGAACCTCCTGAACCTCCTGAACCTCCTCGTAGGGCACCGCTTCAGCGGTGCCTGGCTTATGCACGTCGAACAACAGGCTGAGGATGAGCGCCGTGATCTGCTGCAACCTGCCGGCTGCCGCGGGCAGCCATTCCGGAGGCGGTGGCGGCGAGGGCGGGAACCCGAGATTCGCCGGCGCGGCGCTGATCGGCGTCTCCTCCCGCCATCGGAACCGCGCTGCGAGCTCGTCCGCCGAGGGCCCCTCACGTCCTTCCAGCAGTGCCACGATCTCGTTCGCCGTCGCGTCGACGAGGTGCTGGGGGTCATGCGCCCGCCCCTCACTCACGAGCCGCTGTCCCGCCGCGAGAATAGCGCGCCGCGCAATTCCGATCGCCATCATGTCGCCGTGGAACACGCGTTCTTCGCGGACGCGGTAGACGAGCTGCGCCTCCGCGAGCAGTTCGTCGAATCCGGCGCGATGCTCCGCCGGCACGCGGACGCGGATCGCCGCCAGCGCCTTTGCCGCCGCCTCGAGACGATCGGCGTCCTCCCCATCGAGTGACGCGCGGATCACCTTCACGATCATCTCCGGGTGCTCGATCGCATGGCGGTCGGACACGTCGTAGCCGCCCAGAACCCGCAGCCCGATGACGTCAACGAAGGCGCGAGCGGCGGCGCCGGCCTTGTCCGATCGCGCCTGCAGCTGCGCGAGGATGTCGCCGGCGTCCGCTCCTGATCGGATGAGCGCCAAGGCATCCGGCGTTTCAAGGAGTGCCTGACGCAGTGCTTTCAACTGATCGAGCGCGCCTGCTGACACCGGCGAGAGCCCGCGCATCGTCTGCAGGAGCGCGCCGGGAGGCATGCCGGTCCACTGCATCGCCGAGAGTAGAAAATCGCCGACAGCCAGGAGCGCGCAGAAGTTCAACCGGTGATGGTTGAAGATTGCGGTGCGCAGCAGTTCGGTGGCGCGGCGGACGTGATCCGCGAGCTGCGCGTCGGAAGCATGCGAGAGATCCTCAGCGAGCAGCGCGCGCGCCTGTTCCGCCATGCGCGGCTTGAGCTCGCGATCCCACATGTCCACGTCCAGGCGCCAGACGCGGTCGCGGAACACCGTTTCGGCCCGCGCGACACGGCGCCGGATTTCCGGGTGAACGCGGCGCATGATCTCGAAGATCAGACGAGGCGGCGCACCCTTCGCGCTCTTCGGCGCACCGACCGGGCGCACAGCGAAGTAGAGGAACCGGTTGATGACGGCGACCTCCATGTAATCGAGCAACAGGCCGTAGGTGCGAGTACCGGCCTTGAACCCGGACATCATCGCGTCGGGCAGAACGTCGGCCACGAACACCGACGGTGGACGTGTCGCGTGTGTCTGTTCAAGTTCCCACGCGCCCGGTGACGGCGGCGTGAACGTGCTGGATGTCATGAAACGTGTCTCAGTTCAGGGGAAATAGGCAGCCGCGGTGTAGTCGGATCAGACAGTTAACAAATCATGGGGCCGGAGCCAGCACAGCGAGCACCAGCAACCGGCCTGTGCCCGTATTGCGGATGCCATGCGGGATGCCTTCGGGCGCCACCATCAGGTCGCCGGCGGCGGTGGCAAGCCGCCGCCCTTCGAGGAGGAAGACGCCTTCGCCTTCGAGCACGTAATACAGCTTGTCCATTCCTTCGTGCGAATGAAGTTCGTGCACTTGACCTGGCTCGAACGCGTTCAGACCGACCAGCAGGCGCTCCGACTCGAAAATCGTGGCCTTCCCCATCTTGTCGGGGCGCCACTGCGCGTAGCGCGCCGGTTGAATGACCGTCGGATGGTCCATGAATCTACCTCATCTATATGATCCGGCCGTTCCGGCACATCGTTTGAAGCATTTTTGCCCGAACTGACACGCATGAGGATGCGCAAACAGATTCCCGGGGACTCAGAAGCGCCGTCGACGCGGTCGGAACTGCATCAATGGGTGAGGCAGCAGTTCCACCTGGCAGCTCATCAGGAACATGCGCTGCTCGACGCCATCGACAACGTCTTCCTGCAGCACGAGCGCCTGTGGCAGCAGTCGAAGCAGGACGCGATTCAGGCGGTGTCGGCCGGCTTCACCGAGCGGATGAACAAGATGCGCGAGGAGCTGTCGGCGCGCGACGCGACGGTCAGCAGCATCTCGAAATACTTCGAGGAGCTGGTGGCCGACCTGACGGATCGCGTCCATCGCGACCCGAAGACGCGCCTGATGAACTTCCGCCGCTTCATCGAGCAGCTCGAAGCGTTTCTCGCGCTCGAGCAGCGCGGGCACTGGAGCGCGGTCGGGCTCGTCGATATCGCGTCGTTCAAGTGGTACAACGATACGCTCGGGCACGCCCTCGGCGACCGGATCATCGATCGCGTCGCGCGGCTGCTTCGCGAACAGATCCGATCCGATGACCTGATCGCCCAGGAGGCACCGGACCCGCGCGCCGCGCAGGAGCTGCACGCACGGTTCGGCGGCGACGAGTTCTGCTTCCTGATCCCCGAGCTCGATCATCCGAACGACGCCTGGATCATCGCCGAGCGCTTCCGCGAGGCGGTGGAGCGCTTCGACTGGACCAGCGAGGACGCGCGGCTGTCGCAGAAGCCCGTTCGCGTGGACGTCGGCGTCGTCGTGATCCGTCTGGGCACGGTTGCCGAACGGCGTCCGATCGCCCGCGAGCTGGCGCACGACCTCCTCGCGCGCGCCGACAAGTTGATGTACGAGGCCAAGGGCACACGCGCCGGGCACGTCCATCGCGTCGGCGTCCGCATCGAGAACAAGTCGCTCGTCGAAACGACGCCCGAAGAACTTGCCGACACCGTGACGGCGCACTGAACCCCCCTTTTTGCTGTGCTACAGTAAATGGTTCGCGCACCACAGAAATGGCGGGTGTAGCTCAGGGGTAGAGCGCCTGACTGTGGCTCAGGAAGTCGCGGGTTCGAAGCCCGTCACCCGCCCCACACTGAGGCCTAAGGAATCAGGCCCAAGGCCTACGTGAAGAGCGAAGCCTGACTCCTGGACCAGCCCTTAGGCCTCGGGCCTTGGGCCTTAGGCCTGTATGTCTCCGATCCCCTGGGCAGCCATCGTCACGCACGGTCCGGCGATCGTCTCCGCCGCGCGATCGCTCCTTGCCACCCAATCCAGAAAACTCGACGAGCGCAATCAGAGCGTGGACGCGCGGCTCGCACAGCTCGAAAAGGCGTCGGTCGAAAGTGCGCGTCTCATCCAGGAGATGGCCGAGCAGCTGCAGGCCCTCACGCTCGCGCAACAGGAGATCCAGCGCCGGCTGCGGCTCGCCCTCATCGCCACCATCGTCGCGGCGCTCGTCGCGCTTATCGCGCTCGCGGTCGCCCTCGCGTCCTGATCCCTGATCCCTGATCCCTGATCCCTGATCCCTGATCCCCAAAGACTTAACAATCCAGATTTAACAATTTCACAGCGAACGAAATCGCAGTTCGGGGCGTCCATTGTTGCAACCGAGGGCGTGCGCCTCCGTAATTCCGGTCATAGGCCACCGGGACGGCAGATGCACCGCCCTTCGGTTCCCGCAGTAGTGGCTGTTTGTTGATGGTTACCCCGCTCTCGCGCGTTGGCGCCAGAGCGGCGTTCGCACTCGTTGTGTGTCGCACGGGTCCCCGGATCGCAGGAAAGCGTTGACTGTGCAAAGGAGGGCACTATCTGGTGAGAAGCGTTGGGCACCGCGCGCACTGTGCCGTCATCGCCGCACTCACGGCCAGTGTGTTTGGCGCCGCCGCCCTCGGCGGACAGCTTCATCGCTATCGCAACACCGCATCGGCCTGCATTCGCGTCACCACGAAGGATCATCTCTCGGGCCCCGCCTTCAAGACCATTCAGCACGAAGCGTCGCGCATCTGGCTGCGGCATGGAGTCGCGATCGACTGGACGCAAGCGGCAGCCGCACACTGCGACACGGTTGAAGAAATCGTCTTCGACGACGACGAACTGATCAAGCTCGCGGGCGGCAGAGTAGACACCGCCCTTGCACGAACCGTGTTTCTTGGCCGCTCACGAACAATCTACGTCTCCGTGCCACGGGCGTTCGCCATGCTGGCGCAGCTGAAGGACAAGTTCGTCACGTTCAGCAACGACGGCGAAAGCGACTTCCGGGGAGGCACGCTGCTCGGACGGGTCGTCGCGCACGAACTGGGCCACGTGCTGCTGACGACAATGGCGCATTCGAAAACAGGATTGATGCGGCCTGTCTTCGGACTGAAGGACGTGCTGTCGGACGACGATCGGATGAACGATCTCACGCCGGCCGAGTCGAACCGCCTCGCCACGCGCTTCTCACTCGTCCCGTCCGACTCGCCGGCGACGCCGTCCCTTCTGACGCGTCGCGAGATGACGAAGTAATCGAACCGCTTCAGCGTCCGTACTGCTTCTTCGCCTGCTTGTCCGACAGCCCCCCTTCGCGGGCGTGTTCTTCCGCCGTGATCCGATCCAGCCACGGCAGGTGATCCGCGGGCGGAATGTCAGCGCCCGTGAACTGTCCGCCGACAGCGCCGGGTTCCCGTGTCGTCAGATTGTGCGGATCGCGCTCGCCAGGGATCGGCTGGTGGGGTGTGTGAGGTCGTGACTCGTTGGCCATAGAACCCTCCCCTTCAAAGCCGATACCTTGCCCCTCCCGCCACTTACGCGCAACCTCAGCCTTCTTGACGGTTCGGCTTGCCCGCCGTAGCCGCGAAGCGCGAAGGCGGGCAGGGTTCTTGAACCTACGGATGGGTCTATGCCCGTCTCGCCAGGTCAACCGTATCCGCTCGGGGCGGCCTGGCCGGCTTCGTCCGCTCGCCACGGATCGACCACAGATCTCGCCGGCCCCATTGCCGACGCAGGCCGAGTAGTCGTCGAACGGCTGCACCCGGAAATCGACGGGGGGCGGTTTCCGATCAAACGAACCGTCGGGGAACTCGTGTCGGTCAGCGTCGATATGTTTGCCGACGGGCACGATGTGATCGGCGGTGTTCTGAAATATCGCCCGGCCGCTCCTGAAGAGTCCTCGCCCTGGCTCGAGGTTCCGCTGACGGATCTCGGCGACGACCGGTGGGGAGCGACGTTCACGGTCACCGAACTTGGTGAGTACGAGTACACGGTCGAGGGCTGGATCGATCGCTTCGAAT
>JBOGIQ010000388.1:0-5211 GCA_050742535.1 Vicinamibacterales bacterium
GGTTGGTCATGAGCCGTCACTGGTTTTTCCGCCGGTGCTCGCGCGCGTCGCGCGCGAGCGGCTGGCCCCGGTGACCACGTGCCTCACAGGCGTATCCGACGATGAGCTGGTGCGGCTGCTCACCACGGTGTTCTTCGCCGGCCTCGAGACATATGAGGGGGAGCACCACTCCATCGGCGTCACCTTCGTGGGCAGGAACCAGAGCGACTTCGTGATGACCGACGCGGCCGCATCCGCCGGGGTGCCGCTCTATCGTTGGAAGATCCTGCGGTTTGCCTCACCACGTCCGTTCGTGCCGCGCGAGCTGGCGAAGCTGTCGGTTGCCAGCGCCGAGCGGCGCATCTATTCGGCGGTCGGCGTCCTGGAAGATGGATCGCTCGCGGTCATCGGCCTGGCGCGCGAGGGCGTCACCAGCGGACCGGATCCGTTCGTCAAGATCGTCACGTCCAGGCCGGGATGCCTCGAGATCCGGAGCGGACGCGAGCTGGTGATCGAATACGAGCGCGGCGCGATCCTGGCCGTCACGGACGACCCGGTCTTCGCTGCCGACAGCTCGATCCATCGTGCCCTGAAGACCATTGCCAGCAACAGCGGGGTCGAGGACCACGTGGTTCCGCACTATCTCGACGCCGTGGCGTTCCTGGTCCGCGAAATGATCGCCCACGGCCGCGGCGGCATTCTGATCATCGGCACCGAGGAGGAGCCGGCGGTGACCGGAACGGCACCGTATGCGATGGTCCTCGACTCCTCCCTCGCGTCGCTGCTTCGTCTGGCCTGGCGGATCGGTTCCGGATCCGGCATGACGTCCACGACCGGCGTGTGGCGGCACGGTGACCAGCGCATCCGCGAGGTATCCGCTCCACCGGCCGGTGCGGCGTTCGGGCAGCTGCTGCGAAGTGCCTTTCTGACCGAGGCCGAACGGGTCGGCGAAGAGCTCGGCCGCCTCACGGCGATCGACGGTGCCGTCCTCCTCAACTGCAATCTCGGGCTGACGGCGTTCGGGATCATCCTGCCGGTCGGCGGTTCGGTGCCAATTATCGAACGCACTGGCAACGGAGACCCTCCGGCACGCCTGATGGACTTCGACAGCCGCGGCACCCGGCATCGTGCCGCGGCGACCTACGCGGCGGAGCACCCGGGCAGCGTTGTTTTCGTGGCGTCGGAAGATGGTCAGGTGTCGTGCCTGCTGCGCGAGTCGGTGTCGTCGCCCGTCCGGCTCTGGCACCTCGGCGCGGACACCCGGTGACAGTGACTCACCGCTCGCGCCACGAAATCCGCGGCAACCCTATCCTGTGATCGCCAGCCCTTCGGCGATCTTCTCGCGCAGCCGGCGGATGAACGGCGCGGCGGCGGCCGCATCATAGCCACCGGCGCGAAACGCATCGCGCCACTGCTTGTCCGTCAGTTTGGCGAGGAGTCCGCTCGCCCAGCGCACGTCGTCCGGCGTGATGCGATCGCGCACAAGACGCTCGTACCAGCCGGTGTATCCGAACCGCACGTAACGGCTATCGCGTCCGGCGAGAAATGGCAGGGCCGCAAACTGGTCGGCATCGCCGCGCCTCGGACGGATGCGCGATGTCGATCCGAGCGCCGAGCCGAGATCGCGTACGACGTACCAACGCTCGACCGCGCCGTCACCAATCGTGTGGTCGAAGACGCTGTTGTTCGAGTTCTTCAAATCGGAGCTATTGAACATGATCAAGACCACGAGCAGTCCGCTGTACGGTCTGGTGCCGACGAATGGATTGTTCTGCCAGTCCCAGGCGCCGCGCTCCTTGAGCTCGGGATGGTTCAGTCGAAACCGCCCGCCCGGCTCGTGCCGCGCGCCGAAGGTATCCACGAGCGAGAAGGCCGGAAGAAAGTACACCGGCGGCTGGCGATAGCCGACGGCGGACAGGACGCGTGACAGCACCACCTCGATCGGGCCCTCGGCAGTACGGCCGTGCGCCTCCTGCTTGACGCTCCACTCGCGGTTCAACGAATCGACCACGATCATCCCGGGATTGGCTCCACCGCGCTTGGAACGCTGGAAGCGGTACGTATCTGCGGGATCGGGCGCGAACGCCTGACCCCACGGACCGTCAAACAGATCCTTGGCTGCGATGTCGCCCGGTTCGTGCCACAGCTCCTCGATGGCCACCCGGTCCGGGACGGCCGTCGCACGCAGAGCGGTGTCCAGTCCCGGAACGTACATGCCGAGGACCAGCGGCAGCGCCGCAAGAACCACGAGATTTCTCACCATAAGATCTCCTACGGCACGAACGGCACCGCAGCGACCCACCGTGTCAACCGGTCGAGGTCGAACGGATCGCTGGAGCGGAACATCACGTGCCAGCCTTCGTCGGTGTGAGCGACATCAACGCGCGCCAGCGTCGAGCGGTGTGTGTGCAGACGCAGGCCAAATCCGTAAACGGTCTTGTCGAGGCCCAGATCGCCCACACGCGCCGCGACCGTTCCGGCGTCGACGAACACCGCCCCATCCAGGTGCGTGAAGATCGGCCACCGGGACTCGGCGCTCGCCAGGAGCAGGTGTCTGTCGTGGAACCGATAGTTCGAGTAGCCGCGCAAGGTGTACGAACCGCCGAGACTGGGCATCAGATAGAAAGGCACTTCCTGGTCCGGCGGCGCATGCGTGAAGAGTCCCCAACCGTGCAGGATCACCACCATGCCACGGTCGAATAGAGGGAGCGCCTGCAATCCCTCAACCTCGTACCGCTGAAAGCTGTAGCGCTGCTCATCGGCGACATACGCCCCGGCCGACGCGTGATAGAGGCTTCCGCGAGTGAGGTGGTTCGGAAAATCGCGTGTGTCGGCGGTGATCGCCATCTCGCCGTGAAGGAACGTGGGCTGCTGGGGGATCGTCATCGCGGGGTCGTTGGGAAATGCCGCCTGCGCAGCGGGCTCGTCGGGCCGGAACGGGCCCGTCGGCGACGAGACAGATGGCCGATCGATCCAGCCGAACCGCGACGACAGACCGAGCCAACGCCGGGGGCGGTATCTGGCGTAGCCGACGACGTTCATCGTTTGCAGGCGGTACTGGCTGCGCTGGTCATCGGACGTGTCCGGACCCAGGCCGAAGTAGTTCACCTGCGTCGAGTCCTGCCACCGCGCTTCAACACCTGCGGCCAGGCGCCCGTCCGCCATGAGCGGGAACTCGAGGAGAGCGTCCGCCTTCAGGTATCCACGCCAGGACACCGCGGCATGCGCATCGGCGAACGCGCGTCCATCGAACAGCGCCCATCGATACCCGGGCCCTGCGGAAATCCAGCCTGCGCCGGAGATCATCCCGCCGACCTTCGGGTAAAACCCCTCGTCCCGCTCTCCTTCTCCGTCTGACATGTACCGGGCGGCGAAGTCCAGGGCCGCCGTGAGCAGATCGGGCTCGTCGAACAATGCCGGACCATGCGGCTCGACGCTGCGGGGCGCCTCCTGCCCGAGTGCAGGTCTCGCGAGGACGGCGAGGATCACCAGTACGAACAGATGCCGTCGTGTCATTGATCCCTCCGGTCGAAGCGCGAGAGCCAGCGCGATGTGAGGGCTGCGCCCGCGACCGTCGTCGGCACCGCGAGCGCGATCATCACCATCGCGCGGTGATCCGCGCCGGATGCCAGCAGCGGTGCGGCCGCGGCGCCCACGTTCCTCGTTGAGAGCCCGAGGGCCAGCACGCGTCTCTGCCCTTCAGGAAATCCCGGGCTCAACGCGTAGGCACCGACAGTCACGATCGCCAGGAACGCACATTGCGCCGCGATCGCGTACGTGCCAACCACTCCCAGAAAGTCCCGCCAGTAGCTGGCCGCCACGAGCGCAACCACGAGCAGCATCGCAACGGTGGCTACCGGATGCACGAGCCGTCGCAGTTGTGCTGCCGCGCGCGGCGCCGATGCCTGGAATCCGGCGCCAGCCGCCAGCGGCAGGATGATGAAGACGACAAGCGGCCTCGCGATGGCCCAGGGATCGGTGGTCAACCCGAGGAGCAACGGCACGGCCAGCGGCATGTACACGACGGCGCCAATCGTGGCGATCACGAAGAACGCCGCCACGTACGCCGGGGCCCCGCCTGCAGGCGCCGCAACCGCCGGTAGAAACGGCGCGCCCGGTGCCATGGCGAGCAAAACAAGTCCCAGTGCGTGCGGCGGCTGCAGCGGTACCACCCAGGTCAGCACGATGGCGAGCACCGGGCCGACAACGAACCCCCACAGCACGGTCGCACCCGTAAACCGCCAGTCGCGGAGGGCGGCAAACGCGTCGCGCAACGGCACACGCAGCCCCACTTCCAGCAGGCTGCCGGCGATGAAGAGCACGAGCGCGACACGCAGGAACGGTTCGAGCTGGTTCGCCATCGGAGTCGCTCAGGGCGAACCCTGTGGCCCGCCGAACCGGTAAGTAAAGTGGACCCCGGCAATCATCAGGACATTCGCCCGCCACCCGTCGACCACGACGAGCAGCCGCGCATCGGGACGAACCCAGAGCGGTCCACCGACGTGCACATCCAGACCAGCGCCGCCGGCGCCGACAAAATCGTTGAACGCTTTTTCAGGAGATCCGGGCAGCGTGCGATCGAGGTAGAAGTCCGGCGCACGTGAATCCGACGGCGTGACCGACGCATGGAACAGTCCGCCTTCGACGGTGATGAACGGTGACGTGCGTCCGGTCGTGTTCAGATACAGCCTGGCGCCGAACAGCGCGGCGAAGCCATCAACGCCAGGTTCCGATACCCATGAGCCGCTGCCTTCGAGCGCCAGGCGTCCAGACGCGCGCCACCCGGCCGACCAGCCGAAGGCGCCAGCCGGTCCCGTCGCCGCGGCGGTCCCGCCGCCGAAGAGCGAGAGCTCGGCGCCGCGCGTGACGTTGATTCGGCTGTAATCCTGAGCAACGGTCTCAGCCGGCAGGGCGCACACGAAGAGGGCTATGAGCGCAACGCAATGCGAGAGTCGCTTCATCACTTGCCGTCTGTCAGCATCGCTCCGCGCCGGCGCGCCGGCTATGTCGATCCGGCGGGGAGGGCAAACGCCGCGGCATGTCTTGGGTCGTTCTAGCAGGGGATCTCGTGGGGCGAGCCTTGCAGGCTCGCCTCGCGAACCCGCAGGGCTGAGGATCCAACACATCTCGACACGAGGTGCGGCGCGGGGCTGCCGCGCAGCGCGGAAAGCGCTTGGGCGGCGATCCGGGCTGTGATCTACTGGGCGCATGGGTGAGACACCGCCGCTGCTG
>JBOGIQ010000389.1:0-5210 GCA_050742535.1 Vicinamibacterales bacterium
CGGGCGATGGCGGAAGTGCCGGTGGCGAAGCCGGTGCGGGCGGTGCCGCGGGAGCGGGCGACGGCGGTGCGGCAGGCGGGGATGGGGCAGCCGCAAATGCCCGCAACTCGTCAGGCGTATACCGGTGAAACCCAGGCCCTTCCTGCGGTGCAATCGGGGCCTCGCGATCCGCGATGAGAAGAAACCGCCCGCGCAACCGGCCGCGATGACGCTCGATGAACGCGGCGACGTCTGCTGCGCTGGGGCGCGGCAGCGGAGCGATCGTCACTTCGCCGGACACAGGCCCCTTCGTCGATGCCGAGTACAGCACCGGCACCGCGATGAGCGTCTGCTGCCAGGGCGCAAGCTGCTGGACCGTGAGCCGGCTCCAGGACCACGCCGGCGGGTCCAGTGTCAGCCCTCCGCCGACAGTGACTGGTGGATTCCGTTCGAGTTTGACGTTGCTCAGACCGTAATCGCGCAGACGCGCTGAAAGCCACTCTTCGGCATGGCGAAGCCCGGGCGATCCGACCACTCGGGGACCCGCCGCATCCGTCAGCTGAAAGAGAGCGTCAGCGAGGTGAGACGTGTCCTTCGCTGAACTGGATATGCGGTCGAGAACGGGATCCCGCGTCTGCGCGTGGAGATTGAAGGCAACAATGCAGGCCAGAGCGACTCCAGCCCATTTGCCAGTTACGCGTCGAACAGATGGCATGACTCCTCCTCCACCGTTGTCGGTGACTCATGCCATAAGTCCGTGCGCCCGAGATTTGTGAGTCCTGCGCCGCGCGGAGGACGCCTACTTGCGGGTTGAAATGACACTCGACGATGTCACTTCGGCCGAGCGGGCTCGACAGCCAGACACTTGCTGAGGAAAACCGTCAGGAATTGGGAATGGGCTGAGAATCTTGTATTCCCCGTTCGAACGCAGGTACTCCAGGTGGAAGTGGTTGAAACGGTTGATGTTCTCGTGGGGTGCGACCCGGGTTTCGAACTTGGGGGGAGGCAGGGATTCGCACCCATCGAATCCACTCCACGAAGGCGGTTCTCACCGACCGCGTCAGTCTGCTCGCACCGACTGCGTCCTTGCACCGACCCGGCGGAGCATTGTCGCACCGACCAGGCGAAGCAACCTCGCACCGACCAGCGAAGCAACCTCGCACCAACCAGCGTCAGTCTGCTCGCACCTACCCGGCGAAGCCTCCCTCGCACCGTCAGAGAACAAACCACCACACCGCGGTCGCCGCAGCCGCCGCGATGACGCCGGCAACGACCGGGAAGGCGATCAACGACGCGGCGAGCAGAATGCCGACCGTCACCAGAAACGCCAGCGGTCCGACCGGCCACAGCGCTGCCACCGCCAGGCGGGTCGGCCACGCCGCGTCCGTCCGCCAGATCGCCACGATCGCCCCGGCGGCATAGAGCGTCCAGAGGACCTTCACCGGAACATCGTAACCCCTGCCTTGAGCGAGCGAAGCGAGCCGAAGGGCGCGTGCTCGTCCGGGAGCCCAGTTGCTACACTGGTGCGCTCAATGAAAACCCTCAGGAACGCCGCGATCGTCCTTGCGTGGATCGCCCTGGCCACACCCCTCGGCGCGCAGACGACCACGGCCGACATCTCGGGCGTCGTCACCGACCCGCTTCACGCCGCGGTGCGCGGCGTTGTCGTCCGCGCCCGGAATGCAGACACCGGCTTCGAACGAAAAGCGGAAAGCAGCGAGACCGGCGCGTATCGTCTGGCGGGGCTCCCTGCCGGGACCTATGAAGTCATCGCTGAAAGTCAGGGGTTTCGCCCCTCCAGCGCACCCGCGGTCACGCTGAGCGTCGGCCGCGACGTCGCGCTCGACATCACGATGCAGCTGGCCGGCCGCGCCGAGGACCTGACCGTCTTTGCCACTGTCCCGCTCGTGTCACCACGCTCGTCGGCGGTAGGCGAAGTCGTCGATCCCGCGCGTATTGAGGGCCTGCCGCTGAACGGGCGGCAATTCGCCAACCTGGCGGGAACCGTTCCGGGCGTTGGCGTCGGGTTTCACACCGACTCGACCAAGTCCACGCAGTACAGCCCGCAGATGAGCGGCGGCAACGGCCGGAACATCAATTACCTGGTGGACGGCGGCGACAATACCGACGACACCGTCGGTGGGCTGCTGCAGATGTTCCCGCTCGAGGCGATTCAGGAATTCACCGTGCTCACCCACCGCTTCGATGCCGAGTACGGCCGCAGCGGCGGCGGCGTGATCAACGTCGTCACGAAGAGCGGCGGCAACCAGCGTCGCGGCAGCTGGTTCACGCTGCTGCGCGACCACGGGTTGAACGCGCGCACGTTCAACGAACAGCTGAAGAACGTCGAGGCGCAGCCGTACGAGCGCTATCAGTTCGGCGGCAGCCTGGGTGGACCGATTGTCCTCAACCGCGTGCATTACTTCGGCGCCTACGAGCGGACGCACCAGGACACCAAACAGATCGTCGACACGCTCGGCGTTTTTCCGGCGGAGGAAGGCATCTTCGACGTGCCGGTGCGGCAGCATCTCTTCACTGGCAAGCTGACCGCCATCTTCGGCCCGCAGCAGTATCTCGCGGTTCGATACGGGCGCGACCACAACACACAGCCGATCGGTGCGTCGCCGACGATTGCCCACTCGGCATGGGCGACGACGACGAACAGCTTCGATTCGATCAACGTGAACCACAACTGGCTCGTCAGGCCGTCTGTACTGAATGAAGCGGTCGTTCAGTACTCCGACTTCCTCAACGACACGCCGGCGACTGGCATCGGAGGACCGTCGTTCCAGTTCGCGCCGAACTCCTCCATCCGCGGCGGGGCCAGCCCGTTCGCGCCCCAGCGCACCGAGCAGATCAAATGGCAGTTCCGCGACGACGTGTCGTGGACGACGACCGGCGGTCCCGGACTGTCGCACGAGCTGCGCGGCGGCGTGAGCTGGATCCACGAGCCGCGTCTGCGCCTGTTCATGGGCACGCTGATGCAAGGCCTGTACACGATGCTCGAGATGAGCCTCACGGGCCCGGTCATGCGGGTGCAGGTGTTTGGCAACGACCCGACCGCCAACTTCCCGCTCGAGCAGTACGGCCTGTACGTGCAGGACGACTGGCGCGTGTCGGACCGTGTGACGCTGAACCTCGGGGTCCGGTGGGACTACGTGCGCGGCTTTCCGATCGATCAGAGTGGCAATCCGAATTTCCAGGCAATGCAGCAGGCCGGCACGACGGGCCGTTTTGCCGGAACGCTGCTGGAGGATTTCGGCAAGGAGCCGCGCCCGGACCGCGACAACGTCCAGCCGCGGCTGGGCGCGGCTATCGATTTGTTCGGCGATGGCCGCACCATCGTCCGTGGCGGATGGGGACTCTACACCGACCTGGGCTACCTCTCATCGAACGTCCTCATCGCCGCGTTCGACGCCCTCCAGGCTGGCATGGTGTTTTCTGCCACCGATCCAAACGGCCTGCGCAAGGAGGATGGAACGTTATTCCGCGTTGACGACCCGCTCAGCACCATCGCGTTCCAGAACGTGGTGACTGGAGCCTTTGCCCCGACGGGGGAGGTGGTTTCGCCGCTGCTGGAGCAGCCGTACACCCGGCAGACAAACATCGGGTGGTCGCACCAGTTCGACGCCGCGACGGTCGTCAGCGCCGATTACGTCCGGGTGGACGGCCGCGACCTCAACGTACGGGTCCGGCCGAACGTGACCGTTGGACCGCTGCAGCAGCGTTTCCTCGACGGGGTTGGCATCTCGCCACACGACGCCACGTTCCGGACGGCACTCAGCAAAGGCCGCAGCCGCTACGACGGCCTCATCCTGGCGCTCCGCCGCCGGCTGTCACAGGGCGTTGACGCCAGCGCCTCGTACACCGTCGCGAAGGCAACCAGTGACGTCGGCACCGCCTACGACGAAGTGGCGCAAAACCTCATTCAGGACATCAACGATCCATTCGGACCGGTGCAGCGGGGTCCTTCCGCCCGGACCGATTCCCGTCACCTGCTGTCGATCAGCGGGATCGTTCGGGTGCCGTGGTCGATCGGCGTCGCGGGGGTTTTCCAGTATCGGTCGGCGCTGCCGGTGCACACGTTCGAGGGCAGTGATCTGAACGGCGACGGGACGACCAACGACCGAACCGCACTGCAATACCGGTACACCGGGCTGGGCGCCGACAATCGCGCGACGTTCGAGGAAGGCGGCACCTGCGAGACGGTGAACTGCAGCCGCCGGGCCGGCATCTCGCAATTGAACCTGCGCGTCAGCCGTACGTTTTCGCTGGGCCGCTCCGTGCGGATCGAGGCGATCGGCGAAGTCTTCAATCTCTTCAACGCGACGAACCCGTCACTGGCGCTCACACAACGCCGGCTGACGAACACGGGCGCGCCTAACACATCCTTCATGCAGCCTGCGGCCTATGCAGGCGACGTCGGACAGCCCGAGCAGCGGGTGGGACAGGTTGGCTTCAGGCTCACTTTCTAGAATGCAGAATTCTGAATTCTGAATTCTGAATTCCATGATCATCAACGACTCCCACTGCCACTTCTTCTCCACCGAGCTGTTCGCCGCGCTGGCGCGGCAGCGGCTGGCTCGCACCGCACCACCCCCGCCGCGCGGATCGCTGCAGGAGGCGATGGAAGAAGACGTCAACCGCCAGCAGGCGGTGGCGCTGTGCGACGAGCTTGGCTGGGAAGCGCCGGGCAGCGCGTTCACGCTTGCCGATCGATGGGTCCGCGAGCTCGACGCGCATGGCGTCGCGCGGGCCGCGCTGATTGCCAGCGTGCCCAGCGACGAGACCTCCGTCGCCGCGGCAGTCGCGCGGCACCCGTCGCGATTCGTCGGCTTCTTCATGCTCGATCCGGCGGTTGGCGATCCGGTCGCGCGCGCCCGGCGGGCCCTCGGCGAGCTGGGTCTGCGCGGCATTTGCCTCTTCCCGGCGATGCACCACGTGCCGCTGCACGACGATCGCATCCAGCAGATCGTGTCGGTCGCCGCGGCGCACGCCGGGACGGCCGTCTTCGTCCACTGCGGCGTGCTGTCGGTCGGCGTGCGGAAGAAACTCGGCCTGCCGAGCCGGTTCGATCTCCGCCTCGGCGATCCCCTCGGCGTCGTCAGGCTGGCGCTGGCCTTTCCCGACGTGCCGTTCATCATTCCGCACTTCGGCGCCGGTCTGTTCCGCGAAGCGCTGATGGCCGCGGACACGTGCGCCAACATCTATCTCGACACCTCGAGCTCGAA
>JBOGIQ010000390.1:0-5198 GCA_050742535.1 Vicinamibacterales bacterium
AATGATCGTGACCTTGTGCAGCGGATCGGCGTCCGGGAGCAGCGCTGCAACTACCGCGTGCCCCGCTTCGTGATAGGCGCAGGTCACGCGCTCGTGCTCGCTCATGGCTACCGACTTGCGCTCGACCCCCATGAGCACCTTGTCACGGGCGGCATCGAGGTCGAGGTTCCCGACCGTCGCCCGGCCGGAGCGCGCGGCGATGAGCGCCGCTTCGTTGACCAGGTTGGCCAGGTCGGCGCCCGAGAAGCCCGGCGTGCCGCGCGCGATCGCCCGCAAATCGACGTCGGCGTCGAGGGCCACCTTCTTCGAATGGACGCGCAGGATCTGCTCGCGGCCCTTCAGGTCTGGGTTGCCGACGGTCACCTGGCGATCGAAGCGGCCGGGACGCAACAACGCGGAGTCGAGGATGTCCGCCCGGTTGGTCGCGGCGACAACGATGATGCTGTCGGATTGCGTGAAGCCGTCCATCTCGACGAGCAGCTGATTGAGCGTCTGCTCACGCTCCTCGTGGCTCAGCGAGTTGCCGCCGCGGCTGCGCCCGACGGCGTCGAGCTCGTCGATGAAGATGATGCACGACGCGTGGCGGCGTGCCTCCTTGAACAACTTGCGCACGCGCGACGCGCCGACGCCGGCATACATCTCGACGAAGTCGGATCCGCTCGCGGAGATGAACGGCACGCCGGCTTCGCCGGCCATCGAGCGCGCGAGGAGCGTCTTGCCGGTGCCGGGAGGGCCGACGAGGAGGATGCCGCGCGGAATCCGGCCGCCGATCGTCGCGAAGCGCGCCGGATCCTTCAGGAAATCGACGATCTCCTGCACCTCGTCCTTGGCCTCGTCCACCCCGGCGACGTCTTTGAACGTCACCGTGACGGCCTCAGGGTCGATCGTCCGCGCTTTTTCAAGCGTCGGCACGCGGCCAGTCATCACCCGGAAGAGCGCAAGACCAGCGAAGCCGAAGAAGATCAGCCCCAGTGCCAGGGCGCCAAAGCTGCCGACCCGCGACGGCTGGACGGAGGTGACGTCCACCCGAATCCCGCGGTCAACCAGCGACGAGATTGAGGTCGGATTCGCGGCGAAGTAGCCCTGCGGCGCGACCGTCGCGAACCGCTTACCGTCGCGGTGCTCATAGGTGGCCGCGTCGCCCTCGATGACCACGGTCTTGATCGACCCGCGGCTGACTCCGGTGAGGAAATCGGAGAAGGGAGCCGGGGTTGGCTCAGCTGTCCCGAACATCCGCAGCCCAACGGCGGCGCCGATGACGAGTGTGACAAAGAGCACTCCGGTGCCCATCCAGAACAGTCGAGTACGGGGCAGCTTGCCTGCGAGCACCAGACACCTCAAGCCGACGAAGGGACCGCCCTCGGCCTCGACTGTGCCCGCCGACATTCGGAGGAGCGCGGTAGAAACGAAAACGGCCCGGATTGTAAGGAGGAGCGTCAGCGTTGCGGCGGGTGACCAGCAGCCTGACGCGTTAGTCATTCTATCGGACGCATCCTTGCCTGTAAATAGATGGTGGCAATGGATTTAACGCAGCGGATACGGTTGGGCTGCTCGGGCTGGCAATACAGACAACTGCGCATTACGCGCGCCCGTTCGACACTGTCGAAATCAACAACAGCTTCACCTTCGTCCACACCTCGGTCCGGTGCTCTATCAGCTCCCGCCTGGTTGGACGATCGACGTCGATCGGTTCGAGACTTTTCTACGCGGCGGCCATCCTCCCCGCGACGCCGCCCGGCTGCGCGATCAGCTGCGGGTCAGGCTCCAGGCCGCGTGATTGGGGTGGCACCGAATGATGATCTGAATCACGGCGACGAACAAATGCGTTGCGCTGCTCGGTTCTGTGCAGCACGCGGATTCTGTTCGTGGCCGGCGGCTACAATTGTGCTCGTGGCTGGCCCGGGCCATCTGGCCCTCACGCCCGAGATCGACGAGTTCCGGCGTCAGTTCGAACGGCTCGCCGACGAGGCGGACGCGCTCGTTGCGCCGCTCACTGAAGAGCAGTTCCTCTGGCAGCCGTCGCCGGGATCGTGGTCGGTGGCGCAGTGCATCGACCATCTCAACGTCACCGCCCGCATGTACCTGCCGCGCCTGGACGAAGGCATCGCCGAAGCCATGCGGCGCGGGCTGTACGGCGAGGGGCCGTTCGCCCACGATTTCATCGGCAATCTGTTCGTGCGGACGATGGAGCCGCCGCCGCGGCTGAAGGTGAAGGCGCCGCCGACGTTTCATCCGGCCCCGCAGCGATCCCGCGCCGAAATCATGGCGGCGTTTCGCGCCTACCAGGTGCAGTTCGTCGATCGGCTGCGGCAGGCGAGCGGACTGGACCTGCGCCGCGCGAAGGTGATGTCTCCGGCGAGCACGTGGATCAAGATGTCGCTGAATTCAGGCTTCGCCCTGATGGCCGCGCACGAGCGCCGGCACCTGTGGCAGGCACAGCAAGTGACCGCTGCGGTGGGGTTTCCTCGGTAACTCAAAAGGCAAAAGGCAAAAGGCAAAAGGCAAAAGAGGCGGGTGGGTACGTTTCTGCGTACGCGCCCCTCCGCCGGAGTTGCGGTTTTTTCATTCTTAAGTCGCGCAGCCGGAAAAACTCAGGTGTTTCAGCGGGGAACGTAATCTGCTTCCTGGAGCGGCATGCCATACGTGCCGCGCGAGATCGATGAGCGTGCCTTCCGGTTTTTCTGCGGCATCATCAGATTCGTCCGCACTATCGAGTACGAACCAGGGATTCGCCGTCTCGCGGATCAAATGGTGAGCGCTGCGGGGTCGGTCGCCGCGAATCGCGAAGAAGCGACGAGCGGTTCGTCGCGGCGTGAATTCATCCGATACAACGAAATCGCGCTAAGAAGCGCGAAGGAGAGCGTGCTGTGGCTTCGAGGATGTGAGGAGACGGCCATCGGCGATCGTGCCCAGTGTCAAACACTGCTCGAAGAATCACGTCAACTTGCGCGAATCCTCGCGGCGATAGTGCTTAGTGCGAAACGCAAGTGACATCGACGACCTTGCTTCTTGAATCTCCTTTTGCCTTTGCCTTTGCTTTTGCCTTTTGCCTTTTGACTTTTGCCTTTCGACTTAGCGTCCTTTTACCGCATTCACAATATGGCGAGCAGAGATGCCGTAGTGATCGAGCAGCTGCTCCGGTGTGCCGCTCCGCGGGATTTCAGACACCGCCAGCCGCTTCACCGTGAAGCCACCTTCGGCCACCGCTGCGGCGACGGCATCGCCGATGCCGCCGGTCTGGTAATGATCTTCGACCGTGATGAGCCGCCCCTGTGTCTCCTCGGCGCACTGGATCAACGACGCGGCGTCGATCGGCTGCAGTGAATAGAGATCGACGACGCGGATGCTGACACCGCCGGCCTGCAGCTGCGCATGCGCTTTCAGCGCTTCGAACACCGTCACACCGGCGCCGATCACGGTCGCGACGTCGGCAGCGCTCCGGCGCAGGACCTTCAGGCCGCCGACCTCGAAACGCTCGTCCGGACCGTAGATCACCGGCGTCTTCGGGCGCGACGTCCGCATGTAGACCGGGCCGTGATGATAGGCGGCCTTCTCGAGCAGGCGCTCGGTGCTGACCGCGTCGCACGGATACAGCACGGTGATGTTCGGCTGCGCGCACATCATCGCCAGATCCTCGAGGGCCATCTGCGAGGGGCCGTCTTCGCCAATCGAGACGCCGGCGTGCGACCCGGCCATCTTGATGTTGACGTTGCTGATGGCGGCCATGCGGATGAAGTCGTAGGCGCGCGTCAGGAATGCGGCGAACGTCGACGGAAACGGGATCGCTCCGCGCGCCGCCAGACCCGTCGCCGCGCCGATCATGACCTCTTCGGCGATGAAGACCTGGTAGAACCGCTCCGGATGCTGCTGCTCGAACTTGTCGCTGAAGGTCGAGTTCTTGACGTCGGCATCGAGGGCGACAATGCGATCGTCGGCGGCGCCCAGATTCGCCAGCGCCGCGCCGTAGGCCTCGCGCGTCGCGACGTTGTCGCCAAGCTTGTACGCCGGCGCCGCAAGCCGGGCCTCTTTCGCGGCCGGACGCTGGCGACGCGGCGGCGCGGGTATCGGCTGGGCCGGGTCGTCCTCCGGCACGAACTGCGACTGTAGTTCCGCGAGCGCCTTGTCGAGCTCCTCGCCCTTCTTGAGCGCCTTGCCGTGCCAGCCGCCCTTGCCTTCCATGAAGGAGATGCCTTTCCCCTTCAGCGTCCTCGCCAGAACGACGGTTGGCCGGCCTCGCGTGCGGCGCGCCTGTTCGAGCGCGTCGAGCACCGCGGTCAGGTCGTGGCCGTCGATGACGATCGAATGCCAGCCGAAGGCGGACCATTTCGCGGCATGCGCGGCCATGTCGTGCTGCGACGCGGTCGGCTGGCTCTGGCCGAGCGCATTCACGTCGACGATGGCGCACAGCGAATCGAGCCGCTCATGAGCGCCGACCGCGGCGGCTTCCCAGACCGAGCCTTCGGCGGTCTCGCCGTCGCCCAACAGCACGTAGGTGCGGTACTCCGAGGTGATGCGCCGTGCGTTGAGCGCAATCCCGACACCGGCGCAGAGACCCTGACCGAGCGAACCGGTCGCCACATCAACCCACGGCAGGCGCGGCGTCGGATGCCCCTCGAGATTGGAATCGAGACGCCGCAGCGTCAGCAGATCCTCGCGCGCGATGATCCCGGCCTCCGCCCACGCCGCGTAGAGAATCGGGGCCGCGTGTCCCTTCGACAGCACGAAGCGATCGTTGTCCGGATTGGCCGGATCGCGCGGGTCGTAGCGCATCTCGCCGAAGAAGAGCGCCGCCATGATTTCGGCGGCCGAGCAGCACGTGCTCGGATGCCCACTGCCCGCCTCCGTCGTCGAGCGCACCGAATCAATACGCAGACGCGTAGCGATATTCGTCAGCGCCGGAACGCGCGCTGCTGCTTCTACTGCCAATTGGGGAGACCTCCGGAACCAGCATTATAGTCGTTCAAGCTTCCCAGTTCTCGGTTCTCTAATCGTGTTCATGTTCGGTGCGGGTTCGGGTTAGGTGTTCGGCGTTCGACGTTCGAGGTGCAGGCGCAGGGTTCCGAGTTCGTGGCGAACGTGGAACCCAACGCCGGCACACAGCACCGAACCTGAACGCGTGCCGATGCCGAGCGCGACCGCCACACGGTAACCGTCGCCGCAAAGGCCGGCGCCCTTCGCAACGTACGCACCCCGTAACG
>JBOGIQ010000391.1:0-5175 GCA_050742535.1 Vicinamibacterales bacterium
GCCGGGAAGCATGCAGAGCGACGACACGATCTTTGCGACCTACAACAACGCCGGCGTGCGCGTGTTCGACATCCGCGATGCGTTCGCGCCGAAGGAGATCGCGTACTGGGTGCCGCCCACGCCGGCCCGGCTCATCGATCCGCGCCCGAACGTCGCGCTCGCGGCGAAGTCGGCCGACGTCTTCGTATCAACCGAGGGGTTGATGTACGTGACGGATTGGAATGCCGGATTGAACGTCCTCGAGTACCAGGGATGAACAGGGATGAGGGACCGGGGATCAGGGACCCGATCCCCCGATCCCCGCTTACGGTCTCGCCAGCGAGCCCACGTACGCGGACAAGTCGATGATGTCGTCGTCCGTGAGACCGGCTGTCGTCTTCTTCATCAGCGCGGCGTCGACGCCATTGCGCGTGCCTTCCTTGAAGTGAATGAGCTGGCGCGCGACGTAGATCGGGTGCAGGCCGGCAATGCGCGGGACGTTGCCGAGCCCGCGCAACCCTTCGCCGTGGCAAATCGTGCAGTTCGTCGTCTTCGTGCCGCCTTTGGCGAGCGCCGCTCCGCGTGCAATGCTGCCCGGCGGCACATACGCGATGAACCCTGAGTTCGGATCGCGGCGCCGCGCACGCTCCGCGTCCTCGGGCAGCGTGATGATGCGCTTGCCGATCGGCTCCATTCCGCCCTTCGGATCGACAAACCGCATCCGGCCCTGACCAACGAACGTCGTCGGTACCGTCGCCGCCTCGCGGACCGTGGTGAACTTTCGCGGCTTCAACGACGCGAAGTATTGCGCCACGTCGCGGATCTCCTGGTCGGTCATCGCCTTGGCAATCAGGTCCATGCGATTGGCGAAGTCCTTCCGCGCGCCGCTCCGGAAGTCGTTCATCTGCTGCACGAAGTAATCGACGGTGAACCCCGACACCGTCGCGGACTCGGGATGACCCTCACCATTCATCAGATGGCACGACCCGCACGCCATCAGATTCCCCTCGCCCTTGACGACGCGCGCCGCCGGGGTCGGGTGGTCCTCGGGGAACCAGTCAGGAGGGTTGCGGAGATCGTCGATTTGCGCCGGCGTGTACTGCCGCTTGCTGCCGGGCACGGTGTGCGGTGTCGCCGGTTCCGCCGGCAGGGAACCGGCCTGGACCTGAAACGCCCACGACGGCTCTCGTGGTACAGGCGACGGCAACGCAGTGGGGGTAGCGGCTGGCGGCTGCTGCGAGAAGACTGCACTCGACAGCGCGGCGACGAGAATAGCGGCGAATGTGATGGTTCTGGCAATCATGGCGGAAAGATTCTATCCCCGTTCGATGAGAGACAAAAAAGCCGCTCGAGCCGCCCCTTACGGAACGGCGCGAACGGCTTGAACGACTCGAACGTTTCGAACGACCCGAACGATTCTAGAAATCCCACCTCGCGGCGAACTTGACGAACCGCGGCTGGATCACCGTCAGCGGCCGCCGCCAGTTGCCTCCGAACGCGCTGTTTTCGGCAATCACCGCGTCGGAATTGAATGCATTGTAGAAGTCCACGTTCAGGTCGACACGCCCCACCGGCAGATTGACGATCTTCGTGAAGCGCAGATCGATCTGGTTCAGCCGGTCGCCGTACAGCGTCCCTGGATACACCAGGTTGACGTTCTGCTGCGCCAGCGTGAATGCGCGGCTCAGCGTCGTGGAGGTCAGCCGGTTCGCATTGTTGTAGACGAAGTTCGCGCTCAACTGCGGGCCGGGCAGGCTTTGGAACGTGCCAGCCACTCGAACGCCGTACCAGGGCAGGGTGTACGACGCCGATGCCTTGTACTGTGGCAGGTAGGCCGTCTCGACGTGGCAGAAGCCAGCCGCCTGGCCGCCGAGAGCTTCCGGCAGGTCGTCGACGATGTCGCAGTTGTCGGTCGTCGTCTTGCCGGTGCTGACGCCACCCTGCACGAAGAAGCCGCCGCTCAGCCTGGCGTCGGCCGTGACGTCCACGCCATCCCAATGCTGAATCTGTTTTCCGAAGACATCCGCCTCCTTGACGACGTTGCGCGACGGCGGGTTGCTGTTCGGATCGAAGAGGCCGGTCAGCGTGCCTCCGCCGCTACCCGGCAGGCGCGAGTCCGTAGGAATTGTTGCGGAGTACTGTGTGTAGTCGGCGGCGCTGAGCGCTTCGTTGTCGGTCGCCCAGAAGTTCCCGTTGACGCGCCGGAAGTACGCCACAGACACCGACACGCGCGGGAGGACTTCCTGCTGCACGCCGAGCGAAAACTCCCAGTTGTACGGCCGGACGCCCCAGCCTTCCATGATGGCACGGTCGTACCGGGTTCCCGGCACCGCGCTGCCGAAGTTCGCGTTCAGATTGCCGCCGCATTCGCCATTGGCCGTGCCGATCGTCAGGTCGCAATCGGGAAAGAAATTCCCCGTGCGCGAATCGCCAGCGCCGAACAGGCTGTCGTTCCATGTGCGATTCGTGGTGGTGCTGACCGTGCTCGCTGGATTGTTCAGGCGGGCGATGCCAATCGACTCCTGCTGCACGCCGCGGCTGGCACTGCCCTTAATGGCCGTCCTGCCGTTGCCGAACAGATCGTACGCCGCCGAGATCCGCGGGTTGACGTCCTTCCAGTTCGGCACGTTTTCGACCGCCTCGAAGAAGACGTTGCGGTTGGGCAGCCAGCGGTGCGGGCCCATCGTGAACGGCTCGGTCGACGTGTTCAGGAAATCGACGCGCAGGCCACCGCCGATTGTTAGCCGATTCAATGTCCAGCGATCCTGGACGAAGATCCCGAGGTTGTAATTCAGGTTGTCCTGCCACCCGGTCGCCGGCGCATTGAGGTTGACGAATGCGGGGACCAGCGTGCCGTCGGCCAACTGATTGACGGTGTACCAGACGCCGCCGGTCGACTCGTTGTGATCGCCGCGCCAGAAATGGCCGCGCTGCAGTTCGAAACCAACCTTGGCATTGTGCGAACCGGTGACGTAGCTGGCCGACGCATTGAAGGTCTGGCTCGGCAGACGATCATCGAAATCGAAACTCGTCGGCGCGCGATAGGTGAAGCCCGCCGTCTGGTTGACGATCGCGACACAGCGCGGCGCCAAGGAGCCCTGCGCGGGACAGCTGCCGACCTGCTCGGGATCGAGCTCGATGGTGTCCGGACTCTCGCCTGCGCTGATGCCCGCTTCGAGCAGCAAACGGTTCGTCGCCGTGTAGGTCCACTTGGTGGTCGACAACTGCGTGTGCCAGGTGGTCACGCGCGCGGACTCCGGGGACTGCTGGAACAGCTGCAGCAGCCAGTGCGGGTCCACCTTGTACTGATAGGCGTACCAGCCTGAAATCTTCTGCTTGTCCGATATCGCCATCGTCACCCGGCCGTTGTTGTCGTAGGTGTACGTCCCGGCATAGGCCTGTCTCGATGTGTCGTTGGCGCGGTTGATGGCGGTGACGTCGACCGGATAGAAGCGGCTGGCGAGGTAATACTCGTTCGTGAAGTACCGCGAGGTGACGTAGAACCACAAGCGGTCCTGCTTGAGGGGACCGCCAAGCGCGCCGTTGAGGTCGTAGAGTTTCTTGAGGGTCGTTGACGCGCCGGTCAGGCCGCGTGCGTTCAAATCGGCCGTGACGTTGTCGCCCTGCAGCTTCGGGCCCGACCCGTTCGCGAGTGCGGTGCCGCTGAAGCGGTTGCCGCCCGCCTTCGGGATGGCGTTCATGATGACGCCGTTCGTTCCGGCCTCCGCCATCTGGCCGGAGAGGCTGACGTCGACCTGATCGAAGAGCAGCGGCGACAGGCTCATGTTCGTCAGGTTGGAGCTGAGATACATGTTGCCGATGCGCAGACCATCGACCATCGACACGCCATCGCCCGGACGGCTGCCGTGCGCTTCCACCTGCGCGCCAGTCTGGTCGCCGAGTACGCCGCCAACATCGACGTTGCCAGCGCGAATCGCCGGTACCAGCGCCGCCATCTGAATCCACGAACCACCTGACGGCAGCTCCTTGAACTGTTGGTCGGTGACGGCGCGCGTCTGCGCGGCCGACTGGATGTCGACCACCGGGCTCTCGCCGGTCACCGTGACGGTCTCCTGGAGGTTGCCGAGCCGCATATCGCCGTCGATGTTTGCCGTAAACCCTGGCGACACCTGGATACCCTCGCGGCGTGTGGTGTTGAATCCGGTGAGCGTGAAGACCACCGTGTAGGTCCCCGGCGGCAGGTTCACGATCCGGTACAGACCGGAACTGTCGGTGACGGCGCTGCGCACCTTCTCGATCAGGGCCGGACTCGATACTTCGACGGTTACGCCCGGCAGCACCGCACCAGACGCGTCCTTCGCGCTGCCGGCGATGGTCCCCAGCACCTGGGCGCTGGCATCGCCGCACAGTGCCAATTCGATGAATGCGATCCCCACCACCAGCAACACCGCGGTTCGAAATGCGTATCGCATGGCCTGCTCTCCCCCACACATGCGCGGCGCCCCCCGCCGCGTCAAGAGTTTCCGGCCGACAGCGCGGCACCGCGTCGGACGGCTGCCGCAAATGTAAATAGCTTGTAAAGCAGGTGAGGTATACGGCCGGACACCGCGCGGTGTCAAGCGGCAGGTCGTTCGGAGCGTTCGAGGCGTTCGGACCGTTCAAAGCACAAAGCGACTCGAACGATTCGAACGATTCGAACGATTATCGCGGATAGTACCCGTCCGTGCTGACTGCGCCCTTCAGGCCCTGCCGCGCCAGTTCGATCCGCAGGTCTTCCATCGGGCCTCCGCCTGCCCGTTGCACGGTCACGAGATGCTGGGTGCCGAGGCGCTTGGCGTAGGCGGCCAGCTCCTTCCCGTATTCCGGAAGCAATGTGTCGAGACGGTTGAAGATCGCAATCGCCTCGTACCGGCCGTTCAGCGCTTTCGTCGCAGGAATCGAGATGATCGCCTGGCGGTTCGTGTTGAGTTCGGCGGCCGCGCCCGCATCGCCGGATCTCGTGGAGTTCACCGTCACGTACAGCCTGGCCCGGCGTGAGACGAGAAACTCGAGCGCCCGCTGGACTTCGTTCGGCTGGTAGCTCGACGACTCGTTCGCTGCCGTGGACACCATCAGCATGATCGGCACGTAGAGAGGGGTCTTACCGTCTTTTAGTTCCTTCTGCAGCCGCTGACTCCACTCCACCAGCGCGTCGGTGAAGCGCGGGCGCTCCGACTCGGGGGCAAATCCGTTGAC
>JBOGIQ010000392.1:0-5158 GCA_050742535.1 Vicinamibacterales bacterium
TTCCCGCGCGGCGGCTGGACGGCGCTGATGTTCGCCGCCCGCCAGGGCGCCGTCGACGCGGCACGGACGCTCGCCGAACTCGGTGCCAACCTGAATCTCGCCGCGCTGCCGCAAACCGATGTGCCGCTGAAGCCGGAAGAGATGCGCAGCGCCGACAACGGCGTCGGCACTACCGCGCTGGTCTTCGCCATCATCAACGTGCATTACGACCTGGCGGCCGTGCTCCTCGACAAGGGCGCCGACCCGAACGTCCTCGATCTGGCCGGGATGGGCGCGCTCTACGCCGCGGCCGACATGAACAGCCTGCAGTGGGTGCAGGGGCGTCCCGCGCCGATTCTCACCGACAGGCTGGACGGTGTCGACATCGTCCGCCGGCTGCTGCAGAAGGGCGCGGATCCCGACGCGCGCCTCAAGACGCGCCCGTTGAAGCGCCACCACGACGCCGGCTCGACGATGAATTTCGGTGAGGGCACCACGCCGCTGATGCGTGCGTCGCGCACGGGGGACACGGCGGTGGTCAAGGCGCTGCTCGACGGCGGCGCGAATCCGTTTCTGACGCTGCCCGACGGCACGAACGCGCTGCTGCTGGCGGCCGGCCAGGGTTATGGCGGCGTGCGCGGCGACGGCATCCGCATCGTCGTGCCCACCCCCGAAGACGCCGCCGGAGCCGTGCAGCTGCTCCTCGCTCGCGGCGTTGACGTGGACAGCTTCAACACCGCCGGCAACACGGCGCTGCATGCGGCCGTCAACCGTGGCGACGCGGTCGTGAGGGTCCTCGCGTCGAAGAAGGCACGGCTGATCAAGAACAAGGCGGGTGTGACACCGCTCGAGGTGGCGCAGGGTGGAGGAGGCCGCGGCGGCCGCGGCCGCGGAGGGCCACCGGCGAGACCGCGAGAATCAACCCTGGCAATCTTCCAGCAGTACTACCCGGAAGCGTTCGCTGCTGCCAAGCCGCAGTAACACACGGCCTTGGTGGCTAGGGCTTCGGCTGTTGCTCGAACTGCCGCTGCTGTTCGCTGAGGGCCGCGGCGCGAAGGCGGCGGAATTCGTCGAGATGCAGTTTTGCTTCGGCGGTGCGGCCGGTTCGCGTCAGCGTCGTCCCCATCGCGTAATGCGCCTGCGCGTTTGTGGGGTCCTGGGCGATGGCGGCACGGAGCACGCGTTCGGCGGCGTCGAACCGCTCGGCGCCGACGTGGAGCTGACCGAGCGCCGCGAGCGTTTCCGTGTCCTCCACGCCAAGACGCGTGGCCATCAGCAGCTCAATCAGCCCCTCGTCGCCGCGTCCGATTCGCACGAAGGCGAGCCCCAGATCCTTGTGGGCGTGACCTTCGTTGGGCAGCAACCGCGAGCGCGCCATGAGCGCGCGCACGACGAGGTCGTAATCCTGAAGGCGATGCGCCAGCTCCGCGATGCGCCAGTAGAGCGCGGCTTTGCCGGCGACGACGGTGAGTCCTGCGGCCTCTTCGAGCGTCGCGAGCGCGTCGAGGCCGCGATTCATCCGCTCGTAGACGCGTGCCAGAGCCCAGCGCGCCCCGCCGGATTTCGGTAGCACCGCGATCGTTTCGCGGAGGACGCGCTCGGCCTCGGCCAGCTTCCCGGCTTCTGCCAGCGTGTCGCCGAGCGTGAGGCGCGCCCGCTCGTCGCGCGGAGCCAGCTTCACCGCCGTTTCGAAATGGCGCAGGCTGTCGGGCAGCCGATTCATCGCCCGCAACGTGACGCCGAGCACGCGATGCGCTTCGGACGATGCCGGCAGCTCGGCGACTGCTGCCTGCAGCTCCTGGATCGCCTGCGGCCCTCGTTTGCCTCGCAATGCATCCACACCGGCCAGCACCCGTCGGTGGCGGGCAGCTGGATCGTTCACCAGCGGATCGGCCATGACCGCAGCATTGAATCGAGCAACCGCCTCGCGGTACTTCCCGCCGGCGATCAGCGCGAAGCCTTCCTCATACTGCGCGAGGGAGAACACCGGCACCTTCGATGAGAAGTCGTCGATGAGTCCAAATTGAAGGAAGGGCCGCCGTTGCGCGGCACCGCCGGCTGACGTGGCCGCCAGAAACGCCGCGGCCCGCGCCTGCACAGTCTCCGGCGATGCAGTTGGCGAGAGGCGTGCCGCCGCGAGATACGTCGCGATCGGGTCGCGCGGATCGACGTCGCCGGCCGACGCGAACGTCGCCGCTGCGTCACCGTGATGACCAGCAGCTTCCTGGAGCAGACCTTTGAAGACGTGGAGGGAAGCCCGTGTCGGCTCTGCCGCGATCGCCCCGGCCGTGGCGTGAAGGGCCTCGTCGAAGCGCACGTGTTCGGCGTAAAAGAGCGCGAACTCCCCCGGCGTCACTCTCGCGCGCCCTTTCAACGACGTTTCGGTTCTGGCTTGCGACTGTTCCCACATGTCGAGGCTGGCGGCCAGGCGGTTGAGCGCTGCCGTGACCGCCGCGCCTTCGTCACCGTAAGTACCGGCCAGGGCCGAGTGAAACTCGATGATCGAATCGAGGAACGAGTCTTTTTGCGCGGCGGCCGGGACCGGTAGCAGCAGCGCGATAAGAACCCCGACCGTCGCACGTTTCGCAAGCATTGGTGCGGCCTGGCCGCCGGAGCCCATGTGAGGCCAGCGGCGAAGGCGGTGATTTTACACGAATTTTACAAATTTGACGGGTCGCGGGTAGACTCGCCGCTGAATGACGCTCCCCGTCCGCGCGTCGCTGGTCCTGACCCTGTTCAGCGTGATGCTCGCCCTTCCGCAGGCGGCTCAGCAGACCAGACTTCGCTTCACCAACGTCGCCGATTCGGCCGGGTTGACGCTGCTGAACATCGCCGGGAACCCGACAAAGGACTACCTGCCGGAAGCCAACGGCAACGGCGTCGCCTTCTTCGACTACGACAACGATCGCGATCTCGACATTCTCGTCGTCAACGGTTCGACCTTCCGCGCGCTTCTCAAGGGCGGGACGCCGATGGTCGCGCTCTATCGGAACGACGGTCAGCAGTTCACGGATGTCACCCAGGCCGCCGGCCTGACGCGACGCGGTTGGGGATCCGGCGTCTGCGTTGCGGACTACGACAACGACGGATTCGAGGACGTTTACGTCACAGCATTCGGTCCGAACGTCCTGTGGCGGAATGTCGGTGGTCGCACGTTTGTTGCGACCAAACAGGCGGCTGACCCGCGATGGAGCACCGGATGTGCCTTCGGCGACTACGATCGCGACGGCGATGTCGATTTATATGTCGCCAACTACGTGAAGTTCATTCCAGGGAAGGTTCCCCCTCGCGGCACGCCCTCGTGCTCCTACATGAACCTGCAGACGTTCTGCGGCCCCCGTCCGCTGCCGGGTGAACCGGACACACTCTACCGCAACGAAGGTGACGGAACGTTCACGAATGCGACGAAAGCGGCTGGTGCCGTGGAACCGGGTCACTACGGCTTTGGGGTCGTCTTCAGCGATCTGGACGACGACGGCTGGCCGGACATCTACGTGGCGAACGACTCGACGCCGAATCTGTTTTTTCACAACCAGCGCAACGGGACATTCAGCGAGCGCGGGCTGCAGTCCGGCCTTGCCGTAAGCGCTGACGGGCGCGAGCAGGCGGGCATGGGCGTGGACGTCGGCGACTACGACGGCGACGGCCGGCTCGATGTGATCAAGACCAACTTCGCCCAGGATTACACGTCGCTCTACCGCAACGAGGGCAACGGACTATTCCTCGATGTGAGCTATCGCTCCGGTCTGGCGGCGACGTTAGGGCCGTACCTGGGCTGGGGCGTGGGACTGGTCGACTTCGACAACGATGCGCTTCTGGACGTCTTCATCGCGAACGGTCACCTGTATCCCGATATCGAGAAGACCGGGTCGAGTACGTATCGGCAGCGCAACCATCTGTTCCGCAACGCCGGACGCGGTCGTTTTCGTCTGGTCACGATTGAAACCGGTGGGCCGCTGCTGCTCCAGCAGTCGAGCCGCGGCGCCGCGTTCGGCGACTACGACAACGATGGCGACGTTGACATCCTGGTCTCGGTTATCGACGGCAGGCCGATGCTGCTGCGCAACGACTCGAGCGGAGGACACTGGGTTACCCTGCGGCTCGAAGGCACGACCAGCAATCGGTCTGCAATCGGCGCGAAGGTGACCATTCGGGCCGGCGGCCGGCAGCAGGTCGCCGAGGTGCGCAGCGGCGGCAGCTACATCTCCCACAACGACGCCCGCGTGCATTTCGGTCTAGGTTCGGCGGCGCGAGTGGACCGCATAACCGTTCGATGGCCGAACGGCAGCGAGGCCACCTTCGGTCCGGCGGTGCGCGACCGCTTTTACGTCATTCGCGAAGGGGCAAGCATCCAGCCGGATCGATAAAGGGCGAGCTTTCTGCCGGTGCACACGGCTCATCAACAACGAGGCCGGCACCCTCGACATCGGAGATTTCGACGGATACGATCCCGACGCTGTGTTCGTTCGCGTTCTCGTCATCGTCGCGGGCCTCGCAGCCACGGCCCGACCGGACACGCTCGCCGCCGTTCTCGGATCGTCGCAGAACGTGCCACAGACACGATTGGCGCTTCCTGTGTTTCGCGACGTCGCGCGATCGGCAGGCCTCGACTTCATCCACAACAACGGTGCGAGCGAGGAAAAGTTCTTTCCGGAAATCATGGGCTCGGGTGGCCTGCTGCTCGATTTCGACAACGACGGATGGCTCGATATTTTCTTCGTCGACGGGGGATCGTTCGCGGATCCGGCCGTCGCACGCCGGGCCCGTCACCGGTTGTATCGCAATCGTGGCCGGGGCTCGTTTGAAGACGTGACATCCAGTTCGGGGATCCGGCACCGCGACTACGGGATGGGAGCCTGCGCGGGCGACGTCGACAACGATGGGGCGATCGATCTCTACGTGACCAATGTGGGGCCCAACGCGCTGTATCGCAACGATGGCCGGGGAAAGTTCACGGAAGTCCCGAAGGCCGGAGGAGCAGACGACGCACTCTGGGGCACCAGCTGCGCGTTCGTCGACATTGATCGCGACCGTGATCTCGATCTCTTTGTCGCGAATTACGTCGATCTACGCCGCGGAAATCAGTTCTGCGGGATACCGGGTCCGCCACCCATCCGTGAATACTGCCACCCCCTTGTGTATCCGCCGTTGGCGAGCAGGTTGTACCGCAATGACGGCC
>JBOGIQ010000393.1:0-5080 GCA_050742535.1 Vicinamibacterales bacterium
CTCCTCGACCGCACGGATATCATCCCCGGCGAGCGGGTCGCGATCTGGAACATCAACAACGGCACCCGCATCGATACCTACGCGATCAGCCTGCCGCGCGGCTCGGGCCAGATCGTCATCAACGGCGCCGCGGCGCGTCACTTTCACCCGGGCGACAAGGTGATCATCGTGGCGTTCTGCCTGACCGACGAGCCTGTCGAGCCGCGTATGATCGCGGTCGACGAACAAAACCGGTTTGTACGAGACCTCGTGCCAAACGGATCGCCCGAGGACATTCCAGAGCCTGCCACGCCGTAGCCGAAGGCGGAGCGGGACCCAGCGTGACACGATGAACACACATCGCATCGCAGTGATTGCCGGCGACGGCATCGGCAAGGAAGTCATCCCGGCGGCGATCAGCGTTCTGAACATGGCGGCGGAACAGAGCAACTTCCGCTTGGAGTTCACCGAGCTGCCGTGGGGGTGTGATTACTACCTGCAGACCGGCCGGATGATGGATCCGGACGGGATCGCGCAGCTGCTGAAGTTCGACGCGATCTATCTCGGCGCCATCGGCGATCCGCGGGTCGCCGACCACATTTCCGCGCGCGAGCTGATCCTGCCGCTGCGGCAGCGCCTCGGCCAGTACGTCAACCTGCGCCCGATGCGCCTGCTCGCGGGGATCACCTCACCGCTGGCGAACCGCCGCACCGCCGACATCGACATGATTTGCGTGCGCGAGAACTCGGAGGGCGAGTACTGCGGCATTGGCGGACGCCTGCACGCCGGCACGCCCGACGAGCTCGCCGAGCAGACGGGCATCTTCACGCGCCGCGGTATCGAGCGGATCGTCCGCTACGCGTTCAAGATCGCCGAATTACGGCCGCGGCGGATGCTCGCCAGCGCCACGAAATCAAACGCGCTGCAGCACGCGATGGTGCTGTGGGATGAGGTCGCGGCAGACGTCGCGAAGGACTTTCCAGGCGTCGAGTACCGGAAGTACCACGTGGACGCGCTCTGCGCGCGCATGGTGACGCATCCGCAGACGCTGGACGTGATCGTGGCATCGAATCTCTTCGGCGACATCCTCACCGATATCGGATCGGCCATTTCGGGAAGCCTGGGCGTGGCACCGGGCGGGAACATCAATCCGGAGCGGACGACGCCGTCGATGTTCGAGCCGATACACGGCTCGGCCCCGGATATCGCCGGCAAAGGGATCGCCAATCCGATCGCGGCGATCTGGGCGGGCGCGATGATGCTCGACCACCTGGGCGAGCGCGACGCGCACGACCGGATTCTGCGGGCGATCGAAGCCGTCATCGCCGATGAGCGGGTGCGGACTCCGGACCTTGGCGGCAAGGCGACCACGGAAGAGATGACTCGCGCCGTCATGAGTGGGCTGACGCAGGGGAGGCAGGAGGTCGGAGGTAGGAGGTAGAGTCCGGCTTCAGCCGGATTACGGCGGAAACCCCACGGCGAGCTTCACCGCCGCATATTCCGGATGAACGGCGCCGTCAGCCGTTCGAATGACAAGCGGCGGCTCTATCCAGGTGCGATGCATCGCCGGCGGCAGATCCGACGCGCGGATCATCGCAAATAAAGTGACCAGCGGCGGCTGTCCTTCGCGAAACACCACCGGCCGCTGCCTGATGATCACGAGTGCAGCATCGGCGGCAGCCGTCTCCACGCGGGCGCGCTGCTCGTCGAGAAAGATGCACGCGAACACTCCGCCGGCATGCAGATGGGCCGCGGCGGCGCGGGCATAGTCCTGTATGTCGCCGCGCAGTTCGAACCGGCACGCCACCTTCTGCGGATGGTCGCCTTCGATTCCCGAGCCCGGTGGAAAGTACGGCGGGCTGCCGAGGACGAGGTCGAAACGCTCGTCGGCGCCAACCGCGGTGCCATCACGGAAATCCCCCTCGCGGATGTCCATGCGATCGGCCAGGCCGTTGTAGCCGGCCGACTTTCGCGCCAGTCTCACGCTCTCGGCCTGCGCCTCGACCGTCACGAAACGCGCGCCCGGCAGACGCCAGGCGGCAATCGTGGCGACGGAGCCGATGCCCGAACCGAGATCGAGAACGCGCGAGGGGGATGGCGCCCAGGTCGTTCCATACCAGGCCGTGAGCACGTCGTCGGTGGAACACCGGTGTCCCCGGCGCAGTTGAAAGATGCGGAAGTGACCGCTGACGGCGTCAAGCGTTTCCTCAGGAGGCACCGCCGGCGGTGACGAGGCGCCGGGAGGAACCGGGCCCGGCTTAGCCCAGCCTTTGAAGTGGCTTTCAGTCAACGCAGCCCCCAATTCCCAACTCACTATCCCAATCCCGAGCCCAACGGTACCATTCCGATGTGGCTCGGACATCGGCTCCGCCGTCGACCGCGCTTGCGGAGCGCTTCGGCTCGTTCGTGCTCGATCGCTACCCCTTCGCACTCGAGGCGGTACGTGGCGCGCTGCGCGCCGCCCCAGTCGCCAGTCCGAACGCGCCTGAATCATTCCTCGCAGCGCTCCGCAAGGAGCTCCAGCGGATCGAGGTGGGCGACATTCCGGATACCTCGCCGCGTGTCTCTGCCGGTCAACGTCTGGAGCACGCGAGAGAGGACCTGATCGACGCGTGCGCCGGCTTTTTCGCCCGTGAGGCAATCGCCGCGTCGCTCACGCCCGACGAACGCCGCGAAATCCTCCGCGGCATGGTGCTGACGCGCGCAGTAGACAACCGCCTGAAGCAGCTCTTTACCAGCGGAGAGGTCAGCTACCAGGGCGTCCCCTTCCAGGGCAAGGGATTTCGATCGCTCGGGCAGGAGGCGATCTACGGAGCGGCCCTCCGCCTGCGGCGCGGCGCTGCCTGGCGAGACGAGGCGGGGAACTGGAATGGAGACGTCGTTGGTCCGATGATCCGCGATCTCGGCGTCGCCCTGGCGATGCGCGGCGACGCGGACGCGGTGCGGATGGTCCTGAATGCGCAGGCCGCCAAGGCTGGTCCACCGATGGACGGCAAGGACCTGCACATCGGCGATCTCGGCTGGGGGATCCTGCCTGCGGCGGCGCCGCTCGGCATCAGCACGCTGACGATTGCCGGTTTGGCGATGGCATTCGAGCGCGAAAACAGCGGCCGGGTGGCCCTCTCGTTCATCGGCGATGGCGGCTCGTCCCTCGGCGAGTGGCACGAGGCGATAAACCTCTGCGCCGCGCGGCGGCTGCCGGCGGTGTTCTGCATTGAAAACAACCGGACGGCGCTCTCGACCTCCGTCCGCGAGCAGTCAGCCGTGCGCGCCTTCGCTGATAAGGCGGTGGGTTACGGCATCGGGGCCGTCACGGTGGATGGCACCGATCCCGACTCGATTGCGGCGGCCTTCACCTGGGCGGCTGACCGGGCGCGTGAGGGGCATGGACCGGCGCTGATCGAAGTCGTCACCATGCGGATGTGCGGCCACGCGCATCACGACGACATGCTCTACCTGGGAAAGGAGCCGCCGGTCGGCTGGGACTACCCGTCACTGAAGCGCGACACGGCCTATGCCGATGCCGATGCGTACGAATTCTGGTCGCAGAAAGATCCAATCGCCACGTATGCCGCGCGCCTGAAGGCGGAAGGCATCATTGCCGCACGGGATCTGGAGGTGTATAGGCGCGAGGCGGAAGCGCTGGTCGAAGAACAGGCGCGAGCGGTCGTGGAGAGCGAATGGCCAGTACCGGAACGCGCAGGTACCGGCGTTCTGGCAGGCGAACCGCCGCGCACACGAATCGAAGTACTCGAACCGGCGGCGCGGCTCCATTTCGATCTCGACCCGCCTCTGCCGCCTATGGAGCCTGGCGCACCGGTGGATCGCAACGGCCGGACGTTTCTCGAAGCCGTTGCGCTCGGCGTAGGCGATGCCCTGCGTGCGGACCCTCGTGTGTTCGTTTACGGCGAGGACGTGGGCCGTCCCTACGGCAACGCCTTCCTGCTTCTGCGTCCGCTGCTCGACGAGTTCGGCGGCCGCATCATCAACTCGCCGCTGGCGGAGGGCGGCATTCTCGGTGTGTGCGTTGGCGCCGCGCTGGCCGGACAGCGGCCGATCGGCGAGCTCCAGTTCAACGACTTCGTCGCCAACGGTTTCAATCAGCTCGTGAACAACGCCGCGAAGATCAGATACCGCTGGGGCGCGTCGGTGCCGATGGTCGTGCGGATGCCCTGGGGCGGACTTCGTCACGCTGGGCCGTACCATTCGCAGAACACCGAACCGTGGTTCTATCGAACGCCCGGCTTGAAGATCGTCGTGCCCTCGACGCCGGAGGACGCGAGGGCGTTCATGGCGGCGGCAGTCCGGGATCCCGACCCGGTGCTCTTCTACGAGCACATCGCGCTGTACCGGGATCCACGAATCAAGCAGAAGCTCCCTGACGCCCCGCCGGAACCGCTGCCGCTCGGCAGGGCGGCGTTGCGGCGGGCCGGCGATGACCTGGCGATGATCTCCTACGGCGCCTACGTCCATGTCGCCCTCCGCGTTGCCGAACGGCTTGCGGCGGACGGCATCCAGGCAAGCGTCCTTGATCTTCGATCGCTCGCACCGCTCGACAAAGCGGCCGTCCTCGCGGTCGCTCGCCACTGCAGCCGCGTGCTGATCGTCCACGAGGACTCGCGCACCGGCGGCATCGGCGAAAGCCTGGCCGCGATCATTCAGGAAGAGGCGTTCGAATCACTCGACGCGCCGGTTCGCGTCGTCGGCGCGCTGGACACGCCGGTGCCCTACTCACCTCCACTGGAGGAGTTCTTCCTGCCATCCGAATCGGAGATCGAACGCGCGGCTAGATTGCTCGTGGGCTACTAGTCGTTTGCCATTGAACCATCGCGGACAGCGATGGGGAGAGTGAAGGAGGCCAGATGGTGGTCGTCGTGTTTCGCTCCCGGCTCAAGCCGGGTGTCGAAAAGGAGATCGAAGAGACCGATACTCGCATGGCCGAACTCGAGGGTTCAGGGGGTTCAAGGGGTTCAAGGGGTTCAAGGGACCTGAGCGAACCTGAGTTATTCTCGGCGCCGTAAGGCCGGGGTCTTCCGAGAATCAGGCAATCTTCAGGATCATTTTTCTTGTCTTCCGGCTACGATTTCCTGCGAGAAGTCAG